>DATHUE010000152.1:0-9245 GCA_035462545.1 Solirubrobacterales bacterium | reverse complement strand
CGCCCTCGTGGGTGTTGATGTTGTTGGCGAAGCTGAAGATCGACTCCTGGTAGGAGCCGTTCCACTGCATCGCCAGCTCGACCTGGCCGGCCTCCTCGTCGCCCTCGAAGAAGATCACCTTGCGGTGCAGCTCGTCCTTGTTCTCGTTGAGATGGCGGACGAAATCCTCGATCCCGCCCTCGTACTGGAAGACGACGCTGTTGGTCTGGCCGCGCTCGTCGACCAGCTCGATCTTCAGGCCGCGGGTGAGGAAGGCGGTCTCGCGCAGACGCTCGGCCAGAGTCTGAAAGTCGAACTCGATCTCTTCGAAGATCTCGAGGTCGGGGAGGAAGGTGATCTTGGTCCCGTGCTCCTCGGTCGCCGCGCCTGCGGCCAGCGGCGCCTGCGGCTTGCCGCGCTCGTAGTCCTGAGTCCAGACGTGGCCATCGGTGCGGATTTCCAGGTGCAAGCGCTCGGAGAGGGCGTTGACGACGGAGACGCCGACGCCGTGCAGACCGCCGGAGACCTTGTAGCCGCCGCCGTCGCCGAACTTGCCGCCGGCCTGGAGGACGGTCAGCACCACCTCGGCAGCCGATTTGCCCTCTTTCTCCATCGTCCCGACCGGGATGCCGCGGCCGTTGTCCTCGACCGTGCAGCTGTTGTCCGGGTGGAGAACGACGCGGACGGTGTCGCAGTGGCCGGCGAGCGCCTCGTCGACGGAGTTGTCGACGATCTCGTAGACGAGGTGGTGAAGGCCGCGGGGACCGGTCGAGCCGATGTACATCCCCGGCCGCTTGCGAACCGCTTCCAGTCCCTCGAGGACGGTGATGTCCTCGGCCCCATAAGAGGCTTCGGTTGCGGCGTTCGTCTTTTTCTCAGCCAAGGAGTCCCTTCCGATTCACACAGAAAACCCCGACAGGCGGAGGGCGACTCCGTGCCCGCCGGGGCAAATTCATGGGCTACATAAGAATACCAGTTGAGACCCTCGGAACCGCTCCTCCTCTGTCACAAAATACCTGCAAATCCCACAAAAACGTAACTACAGGGAGCGGCTGGAGCTGCGAAAGCGGAGGCTGTGGGGCGCCGCCTCGCCCAGATGCTGCCTCAGCCGCGTCAATAGCTGCTCCCTCCTCAGGTCCAGCTCCTGCGTCCAGACCGCGTCGACGCACTCGATGGTCGCCTCGCCGGCGCGCTCGGCAACCGGGGTCGAGACCGCCGCCAGCTGCGGCCCGACCGCCTCCGCCCAGATCGCCTGCAGCGCCGCGATCGGGGTCTGGGGGGCGACCTGGGCGCGGGCCGCACGAAACGCCGAGGCCGCCTCGCGTGGCGCGCGGCGGCGGGTCACGCCGCCTCCTGGGCCGTATCGCCGGCGAGTGGCAGGCGGATCACGGAGTGCTGGGCGCCGGCGGGCAGCGATTCCTCGTCGGCGGCGGTGATCAACGCCTGGCCGCCGTCGTCGAGGCGGCGCACAAACCGTTCACGCCGGCCTGGGTCGAGCTCGCTCATGACGTCGTCCAGCAGTAGCAACGGGGTGACCTGGCGAGCTTGAAGCAGGGCGGCGCGCTCGGCGAAGAGCAGCGCCAGCAGGGCGGCGCGCTGCTGTCCCTGGGATCCGTACTTGCGCAGAGGACGCCCGCCTGCAAGGAGCTTCAGCTCGTCGCCGTGAGGTCCCCAGGAGCTGCGGGCGAGGCGCAGGTCCTGCTCGCGTCGCTGCTCGAGGCCGGCGCGGATCTCCTCCACGCCTCCCTCCGCTCGGGGCGCGTACTCAACCGTGGCCCCCTCGAGGCCAAGCTCGCCGGCGCTGCTCGCAAAGGACTCGGCGAGCTCGGCGGCGGCCTCGGCCCGGGCCTCGATCAGCGGTGCTGCGGCGGCGGCGAGGCTGGTGTCCCAGACCGCGAGCTGGTCGGGTGAGCCTCGCCCGCCCGCCAGGCGGGCGAGGAGGGCGTTGCGCTGCGCCAACGCCTGCCCGTAGCGCTTGCGCAGCTCGGCGCGCGAGGGCCAGCGGGCGGCGACGAAGGTGTCGAGATGAGCGCGACGCTCGGCGGGGGGGCCCTTGACGAGGCTGAGCCTGTCGGGGGCGAATACAGCCACCGGCGGGCGAAAGCGGGCCAGCGTCGCGGCCTCGACGGGGCTGCCGTCGAGCAGATGCCGCCGCCCGTCGGTGCGGCTGATCGAGGCCAGCAGCCGGCGCTCGATCCCGTCGCCATCGCGGACCGTTGCCTCAACCCGGGCGAAGGAGCCGCCGAAAGGGATCAGGTCGCGCCGGTCGGAAGTGCGGAAGGAACGACCGGTGAGGGCAAAGTAGAGGGCCTCGACCAGGTTGGTCTTACCGATCCCGTTCGGCCCGACGAGGCTGACGATCCCCGGCGCCAGCTCAACCCTCGCCGCGTCGAGGCTGCGCAGTGGCCGGGCTTCGATCGCGGTGACCAGCACCGGACCACCTGCTCAGACGTTGAGCCGGATAGGCATCACCAGGTAGCGGAAGTCGTCGCCCTCGACCGGCTGCAGGAGGCCCGGTCGGAGCGGCGAGATCAGTCGCAGCAGCACCTCGTCCCCCTCGACGCTCTCGATCCCCTCCTTGAGGAAGTCGGGGTTGAAGCCGATCTCGAGCGTCTCGCCCTCGAAGGCCGCCGGCATCGTCTCCTGCGCATCGCCGACGTCCGGCGTCTCCGCGGCCACCGTCAGCTCGCCCTCGGTGAAGGACATCCGCAGCGGCGCGTTGCGCTGCGCCAGCTGGCTGACCCGCCGGGTGACGTCCAGCAGCTCGCTGCGCGGCAGGCGCACATCGTGCTCATAGGACTCGGGGAGGAGCTGCCGAAAGTTCGGGAACTGACCCTCGATCAAACGGGTGGTCAGGGTGATCGAGCCCGCCTCGAACACCGCCTGGTTCGGCAGCAGCGTCACCGCGACCTCCTCGACCCCCTCCGAGGAGAGGATGCGGCCGAGCTCCCGCAGGGCGCGGGCGGGAATGTTCGCCTCCAGCTCCCCTCCGAGCTCGCTCTCGAGCTCGGTCCGCTTCACAGCCAGCCGGTAGGAATCGGTGGCGACCATCGTCATCTCCTTGCCGGCGGCGGTGACCAGGACTCCGGTGAGGACGGGGCGCATGTCGTCGCGCGAGGCAGCTCGAGCGACGACCTCTACGGTTGCCGCCAGGGCCGCGGCCGGAATTTTCAGTGGGCTCTCGCCCGCCGCGGGCAGCTTCGGAAAGTCCTCGGCCGGCAGTACCCGCAGGTGGAAGCTCGAGCTGCCGCTGCGGATCTCGACGTCGCGCTCGGTCTCCCGCGACTCGATCTCGACCTCGCTGCCGGCCAGCGACCTGGTCACCTCGGCCAGCAGTCGGCCGGGCAGCAGCACCATGCCCTCGCCGGACACCTCCGCGGGCAAGGACGTGGTCAGGCCCATGTCGAGGTCGGTGGCCGCGAGCGTCACCTCTCCCTCGCCTGCGGTGAGGAGAACTCCGGAGAGGGCCTGGGTCGCCGCGCGGGTGGAAACCGCGCGGGAGACGATCGAGAGCTTGGAGACGAGGTCTTCGCGTTTGGTCTTGAGCTTCAAGTTCTAAGTGCCTTCTTGAGTTGAATTAGGACTTGTGGAGTTCTTCGGTGCTGCTGGCGATTTCGCTTTGCGGAGCGGATAGAAGGCTGTGGATCTGCCTGTGGAGGACGGTGGATTCTTGCACCGCCGCCGGCCGTCAGTCCCGCCGGCCACTCTCGCTGTGGATTGCCGCCCGCAGTCTCTCGACCCGATCGGCGAGCGCGGGGTCCTCCTCGATCCGGACCTCGGCGCGCTTGACGGAGTTGAGGACGGTCGAATGATCGCGGCCACCGTAGAGCCTGCCGATCTGGGGCAAGGAGAGCTCGGTCATCTCGCGGGTCAGCAGGATCGCGACCTGCCGGGCCCGCAGTGGGGTCGCAGCTCGGCTGACTCCGATCAGCTCGGCCCGGGAGATGCCGAAGGTCTCGGCCACCCGCTGCTGAATCTCCTCGACCGAAGCCGGTTTCGGGGCTGCGGAGACCCCTGGGATCACCTCTGCGATCAGCTCGGTGCTGAGCGGCCGTGCCATCAGCGAGGCGTGGGCGATGACCCTGGTGAGGGCACCATGAAGCTGGCGGACGTTGGCGTCGATCCGCTGAGCCAGCTCGGAAAGCGCGCCGTGGTCGGCGATCTCGACGCCGGCCTCGTTGACGAGGCGCCGCAGCACCGTCAGCCGGGTGGCGAGGTTGGGCGGCTCCATGGCCACGGTCAATCCCCACTCGAAGCGGTCACGCAGCCGGGCCTCGAGGTCGGAGAGCTCGCTAGGCAGGCGATCGGCCGAGAGCACCAGCTGACTGCCGGACTCGTAGAGCGCGTTGAAGGTATGGAAGAACTCCTCTTCGGTCCGCTCCTTGCCGGCCAGGAACTGGACGTCATCGACGAGCAGGACGTCGATGTCGCGGTAGTGGGCCTTGAAGGCCTCGACGCCGGTGGTGCGCAGTGCCGTGACGAACTCGTTGGTGAAGGCCTCGGCGGTGGCGTAGCGGACGCTCAAACCCGGAGCGTTGGTGCGCAGGTAGTTGGCGATCGCCGTCAGCAGATGCGTCTTTCCCAGCCCCGGCGGACCGTGGAGGAAAAGCGGGTTGTAGGCCTCCGATGGCGCCTCGGCGACGGCGAGGGCCGCGGCGTGGGCCATCCGATTCCCAGCCCCGATCACGAAGCGATCGAAGGTGTAGCTCGGGTTGAGCTCCTCGCCGCCGAGGCTCTTCGGGCCCCCTTTGGAAGCCCCTTGCTCGTCGGCGAAACTCACCTCCGACAAAGCCGTGGCGGCCGCAACCGCCTCCCGGATCAGTCCGGTGTAACGGCGTTCGACCCAGGCCCGGATGCCTTCGGGAGCGGCGAGATAAAGCGTGTCGGCAACCGTGCCGACGGGCCTCAGCGGCTCGAGCCAGAGCCGAAAAGTCGAATCGGGAACGGACTCGCGCAACCGCGCCTGGGCGCTCGCCCAGAGGGCGTCGAGTTCGTGTCGAGAGGGATCATCCGGCACTGGCGGCCGACCATAGCGGCGTGCCTGAGGCGCCAGCCGAGGCCAGCCGCAAATCCCGCAGAAAAGATTTGCGGCTTGGGATAGGCGTGTTGGCGCCGCGTCCGTATACTGCGACGCTCGATGAAGCGGACCTACCAGCCGAAGAAGCGGAAGCGGGCGAAGACCCACGGCTTCCGGGCGCGGATGAGCACCCGCGGCGGTCGTGCGATCCTCAAGCGCCGCCGGCGCAAAGGGCGGAAGCGCCTCACCCCCTGAATGGCGTCGAAGCGACGGCGCCTCTCGCGCAGCGGCGAGTTCGACCGTGTCTATCGCGACGGCTCATCACATGCCACCCGCTACCTCGTCCTCTACAGCTTTCCCCGGCGTGACGAGGGAGACGACGACGTGAGGCTGGGCGTCTCGGTCAGCCGTAAGGTCGGCAATGCCGTCGAGCGCAACAAGGTCAAGCGGGCTCTCCGCGAGGCCTTCTGGAGCCTTTCCGATCGACTTCCCGCCGAGCACGACTTCGTTCTCGTCGCCCGCCCCGACATCCGCTCGCTGGTCAACAGGGAGGGCATGGCTGGCGTCGCCAAGAGTCTCGAAGAGGCGTTGGCAGGCACGGCTCCCAAGGGGCGTTCCACGTGAAACGCGTCGCGCTCGCCCCGATTCGGGCCTACCAGCGGTGGATTTCCCCGTCTCGACCGCGCCGCTGCCGCTACGAGCCGACCTGCTCGGCCTACGCGGTGCAGTCGATCGAGCGCTTCGGTGTGCTGCGCGGAACTCTGCTCGCCGCTTGGCGCCTGCTGCGCTGCAACCCCTTCAGCCACGGCGGTTTCGACCCGGTGCCGGACCGCTTCACCCTGCGGGTCGGCCCGGTCGATCCCGGTAAGCACCACGGCGAGGCGAAGGCCTGATGCTGCCGCTCGCCCTCCAGCTCGCACCGCAGTTCCTCGTTGATTTCGGCAGCTCCGTCCTCGTCTTCTTCCACGACCTCGGCCTCTCCTGGGGCGGCGCGATCATCGCCCTGACCGTGGCGACGCGGACCCTGCTGATCCCGCTCACCTACAAACAGCTGAAAGGGATGCGCGCCCTGCAGGCCCTGCAGCCGCAGATCAAAGAGATCCAGGCGAAATACAAGAACGATCGCCAGCGCATGCAGCAGGAGATGATGCGCTTCTACCAGGAGAACAAAGTCAACCCCTTTGCCTCCTGCATCCCGCTCCTGGCCCAGATCCCGGTCTTCATCACCCTCTTCTACGTCCTTCAGAACGACCTCCGGTTCGACATCTGCGGCCAGTCCGCCGAAACCTGCAGCGCCTTCGCGGTCGAGCAGGGCCACGCGGCCGGCTACTTCGGCGAAAGCTTCCTCTTCATCCCCGACCTGACCGCCAAGGCCGAGGGCAGCGTTCTCATCGTCCTGCTGGTGATCTATGTCGTCACCCAGCTGATCTCCGGCCTGGTGATGGCGATCAGCGCCGACAAAAGCCAGCGGCTGCTGATGTTCATGCTGCCGCTGATCTTCGTCCCCTTCATCATCACCTTTCCGGCCGGCTTGATCCTCTACTGGATCACCACCAACGTCTGGACGATCGGCCAGCAGTTCACGATCCAGAAACTGGTCCCGCCTCCGCACATGAAGACGCCGGAGGAGGCGCAGACGGCGAAGCCGCCACCGCCACCTCCGAAAAAGAAGAAGAAGCGGCGCTAGGCTTCAGCCCCGAGGGCGCTTCTTGGCGACTCCGGGGCGGCGCGGTAGGTCGGGCGGAGTCGGCCCCGCCTTGCGGATGACGTGCAGGTGGCGATGCTCGCTGCCGGCTCGGTGGCCGACGTCGAGGATCTGCTCCGGGGCCATCGCGAGGCTCTCGGCGGCGCTCTCCAGCTGCTCCTCTTCCTCTCGATCGCGTTTGCCCTTCCAGGCAATCAGGGCTCCATTTGGCTTCAGGAGTGGGCTGGCGAGCTCTGCAAGGGTGGAGAGGCGGCCTACGGCCCGGGCGGTGACGACGTCGTAGGCCTCGCGCCCATCGCCCTTTGCGTGTTCCTCGGAACGCCGGTTGAGGACGGTCGCGTTGGCGACCTCGGCGACCTCGGCCGCTCGGCGCATGAACTCGCACTTGCGGCCGACGGACTCGATCAGCTCGACGCGGGCATCCGGCCGGGCGACCGCGAGGGCGAGGCCGGGAAAGCCGGCCCCGGCGCCAACGTCGGCGATCCGCTTCGCTTGGCGCAGCGCCACCACCTCGAGCCCGGTCAGGCTGTCCTCGACGTGTACCTGCCAGGCGCGCTCGTCGACCACCGAGCTGACCGAGGCGCGCTCGACCGCGAGCAGCTCGAGGACCTTTTGCAGCTTCTCTCGGCCGGCGTCGTCCAGCCCGACCGTCGAGCCGTCGCTCACTCGGAGACGAGCGGCGCGACGATCACGCAGCGGGAGGGCTCATCGCCCTCGCTGAAGGTCTCCACGCCGGAGCGCTCTTTGAGCCGCTCGTGCACGACCCGGCGCTCCTGTGCGCTCATCGGGTCCATCTCGATCGAGTGGCCGCCACTCAGTGCCTGCTCGGCGGCCCGGTCGGCGCGTGCCTCGAGGGTCTCGCGTCGCCGGCCCCGGTAACCGGCAGCATCGACGACCACCCGCTTGCGCTCCCGCAAACCGCGGAAGGCGGCCTGGTAGCAGAGCAGTTGCAGCGCATCGATCGTCTGACCGCGTTTGCCGATCAGCAGCCCGTAGTCGTCGCCGCCGGTAACGACGGCCTCGATCAGGCTCTCGCTCTCGTCGATCTCCACCTCGCCGTCGAGGTCGAGCTCGTCGAGGACTCCCTCAACCAGCTCACGCACCCGCTCGGCGGGCTCCGGTGGCCACTTGGCGCTCTCGCTCACGCTGGGCAGCCTAGTCCACCGGCGGCGCTCGGGGAATAGTCTGCCGCCGGCATGGGCTCGGTCTACGCAATCGCGAACCAGAAGGGCGGCGTCGGCAAGACGACGACCGCCGTCAACGTGGCCTGTTGCGTCGCCGCCAGGGGCCGCCAGACCCTGATCGTCGATCTGGACCCCCAGTGCAATGCGACGGTCGCGCTCGGTGGCGATCGCGATCTCCACCCCTCTTCCTACGATTGCCTCACCGGCGACGTATCGGTCGCCGAGGCAGCGCGTCCTGCCGGTCCCGACAACCTCTGGCTCGTCCCCGCCAACCGCGATCTCGCCGGCGCCGCGGTGGAGCTGCCGCGGATCGAGGATTCCGAGACCCGCCTGCGCGAGCGCCTCGGCCCGGTTCGCGAGCGCTTCGCCACCACCCTGCTCGACTGCCCGCCCTCGCTCGGCCCGGTCAGCGTCAACGCGCTGGTCGCCGCCGACCGGGTGATCGTCCCGGTCCAGGCCGAGTACCTGGCGCTGGAGGGGCTGGTCCAGTTCCTCGAGACGCTGGGGATCATCCGCCGCGACCTCAACCCGAAACTGGAGGTGTCGGGCCTGCTGGTCACCATGTACGACGAGCGCACGCGCCTCGCCCAGGACGTCGAGGCGGAGTTGCGCGAGCACTTCCCCGGAATGGTCTTCGAGACGGTGATACCGCGCAGCGTCAGGGTGGCGGAGTCCCCCAGCTACGGCCTGCCCGTGACCGAGCACGCACCTGTCTCGCGCGGCGCCGATGCCTACCGGGCGCTGACCGAGGAGATCGAGAATCGTGGCTAGCGGCAAGCGCGGCATCGGCCGCGGCCTCTCGGCGATCCTGCCGGAGACCGGCTCCAGCGCCGCCGGCGAGCTGCGCGAGCTGCCGGTCGAGCTGATCAAGCCGAACCCGAACCAGCCGCGGACCCACTTCGACCCGGAGGCCCTCGCCGGGCTCGCTTCCTCGATCGAGAGCAGCGGCATCGTCCAGCCCCTGCTCGTCCGTCCCCTTCATGACGGCAGCTACGAACTGGTCGCCGGCGAGCGACGCTGGCGCGCCGCCCAGCAGGCCGGCTTGGAGAAGGTGCCGGCGGTGGTCCGCGACCAGGCCGAGCCGGAGCGGCTGCAGGCGGCGCTGATCGAGAACATGGTCCGCGAGGACCTCAACCCCGTCGAGGAGGCGAAGGCCTGCGCCGCCCTGGTCGAGGATCTCGGTCTGACCAAAGAGGACCTGGCGAAGCGGATCGGCCGCAGCCGCCCCGCCGTCTCCAACCTGATCCGGCTGCTGGAGCTGCCCGACGAGGCGCTGGCGCTGCTCGAGGCCGGCGAGCTCAGCGAGGGCCACGGCCGGGCGCTGCTGGGCGCGAAGGGCAACGATGTCCGCCGCCGCCTC
>DATHUE010000151.1:0-10349 GCA_035462545.1 Solirubrobacterales bacterium | reverse complement strand
TCGTCCCGGTCTCGTCCCGGCCCTGGAGGTCGCCGGCCTCACCTACTCCTATCCGCACGCTGACGGACCCTCGCTGCGCGACGTCTCGCTGCGAATCGCCCCCGGAGAGTTCGTCCTCCTCGCCGGGCGCTCGGCCTCCGGCAAGTCGACCCTGCTGAAGGCCGCCTGCGGCCTCGTCCCCCATTTCCACGGCGGCCAGCTCGACGGCAGCGTCGCGGTCGCGGGGATAGATGCCCTCGCGACCGGTCCCGGCCAGCTCGCCGCGGTCGCCGGCTACGTCGCCCAGGACCCCGAGACCCAGGTCGTCTCGACGACCGTCGCCGCCGAGATCGAGCTGCCGCTGGAGATGCACGGCGACCCGCCTGGCTCACGAGCGCGTGCGGTCGAGGAGGTCGCTCTGGCCCTGGCGATCCCGCACCTGCTCGGCCGCACCGTGGACACCCTCTCCGGCGGGGAGCTGCAGCGAGTGGCGCTTGCAGCGGCCCTCGTTACCCGCCCGAAGCTCGTCCTGCTGGACGAGCCCACCTCGCAACTGGACCCGGTCGCCGGCGACGAGCTGATCTGGTTGCTGCGTCGCCTCAACGAGGAGTGGGGTGTCTCGATCCTGCTCGCCGAACACCGGCTGGAGCGCTGCATCGCCGCCGCCGATCGAGTCGTCGCCATGACCGAGGGTGCGGTCTCTTTCGACGGCGCCCCCCGCGAGTTCCTCGCCTGGGCCCAAGGTGCGGACGCCGCGCTGGAGACCCCAGCCGCCCGCCTGTTTTCACTCGCCGGCATCGAGCCCTTGCCAATCGGCGTCCGCGACGCCCGGTCCGTTCTTGCTGCAGGGGAGCGCCGGGGAGAAGGACCCGGACCCCCTCCCCGCGCGCATCCTTTGAGGGAGGGGGGCAGTCGTCCGCCGGAGAGCGCCCGCAAAGTTGCGGAGGTCGCGGGGAGGGGGTCCGGGTCCTTCTCCACCACGCCCGCGCTGGCCGCGAAGGGGGTGTGGGTGGAGCTCGAGCGAGAGGGACGGCCGCATGAGGTCCTGCGCTGGGTGGACCTCGAGGTGAGCCCTGGTGAGCGGGTCGCCCTGATGGGGCGCAACGGCGCCGGCAAGAGCACCTTGCTGCGGACGGCCGCCGGCCTGATCGACCCCGTTCGCGGCAAGGTCCAGTGTCCGGGTGGGATCGCCCTGCTCACCCAGAACCCGAGCGACTTCCTGGTCCGCGAGCGGGTCGGAGACGAGCTGCCGGGGGAGGCTGGGCTGGCGGCGCTCCGGGTCGTCGGCTTGGAGCACGCTGTCGACGCCGACCCGCGCGATCTCTCCGGCGGCGAGCGGCAGCGGCTCGCTCTCGCGATCGCGCTGGCCGGGCGCATGGACGGCGACGAGCTCCCGGGCCTGGTCGCCCTCGACGAGCCCACTCGGGGCATGGACCGCGCCCGCAAGGCGGAGCTGGCGAGCCTGATCGACGGGTTCGCCGGTCGCGGCGCCGCGGTCGTCGTCGCCACCCACGACGTCGAGTTCGCCGCCGAGTTCGCCGAGCGGGTCGTCCTGCTCGGCGACGGGGTCGTGATCGCCGACGGCCCCGCGGCGGAGATTCTCTCCGGCGGCTGGTATTTCGCCACCGAGGTCGCCCGCGTCCTCGATCTGCCGGGCGTCGTCACCCCCGAGCAGGGGGCGGCGGCGCTGGGAGAGGTTGTCCTATGAGCTGGGAGCTGGCCAGCTTCCTGATCCTCGCCGCGGTTCTCGTCGCCGGCTTCGCCTGGTACGAGCGTTCGCGGCCGCCGGCCCAGGTCGTCGCCCTGGTCGCGGCGCTGGCGGCGCTGGCGATCGCCGGCCGGATCGCCTTTGCCGCTTTCCCCAACGTCAAGCCCACCACCGACATCGTCTTCTTCGCCGGCTTCGCCCTCGGGCCGGCAGCCGGTTTCGCGGTCGGCGCCCTCGCCGCCCTCGTCTCGAACTTCTGGTTCGGGCAGGGGCCATGGACGCCGTGGCAGATGGCGGGGTGGGGGATGTGCGGGATTTTCGGCGCCGTTCTGGCGCTTGGTTGGCGCCATGCCGGCCGTCTCACATTGGCGGCAGCCTGCGGGTTCGCTGGCATTGCCTACGGCGCTCTGCTGAACTTCTCTCTGATGGCGACGTATGGAGGGGAGCTTTCGCTGGAGCGTTTCGGCGTGCTGCAGGCGCGGGCGCTGCCGTTCGACGCCGCCCACGCGATCGGCAACGTCGCCTTTGCGCTGCTTGCCGGACCGGCGCTGGTGCGGATGCTGACCCGCTTTCGCGAGCGCTTCGAATGGCAGCGCGGCGGCGGATTCCGGCCCAACACCGACACCGACCCCGATCGCGAGCCGCCCTCGCCCGGCCGAGGGCCGGGCCTGCGCGGCAGCGTCGCCGCTCTACTCGCCGTCGCCGCGGTGCTGGCGCTGCTGCCCGCCCCCGCTTCGGCCTCTGACGTCAGCCGCGCCGCCGCCTTCCTCGCCGCCTCCCAGAACCGCGACGGCGGCTTCGGCCCCTCGCCCGACGACGACTCCGGCGCGGAAACGACGGCCTGGGCGATGCTCGGCCTCGCCGCGGCCGGCCGCAACCCGCTCGACGTCACCCGCCGCGGCCGCTCGCCCGTCGACTTCCTCCGGGCCAACGAGGACGAGATCAAGAGCCCGGGCGGTCTCGCCCGCACGATCCTCGCCCTGCAGGCGGCCGGGCTCGACCCACGCGAGTTCGCCGGGCGCAACTTCGTCGCCGAGCTGATCGACCGCCGCCGCGGCAACGGCTCCTGGGAAGGCTGGCCCGGATCCACCGCCTTCGCCGTCGTCGCCCTGCGCAGCGCCGGGGCCGGCGGCGGCGTCTCCAAGTCGCTCGACTGGCTGCGCAGGGTCCAGAACGAGGACGGCGGCTGGGGTGACGTGCCCGGCTCGCCGAGCACCGCCGACGGCACCGGGGCGGCGATGCAGGCGCTCTCGCCCGACTCGAAAGCGGTCCACCGCGGAATCGTCTTCCTGCGCAGGGAGCAGCGGGTCGGCGGCGGCTTCCCACTGGGCGGCAGCGGCCCGACCAACACCCAGTCGACCGCCTGGGCGATGCAGGGCATCCTCGCCGCCGGCGGCGACCCGGCCAACTACAAGCGCGGCGGCGACAGCGCCTACGAGTACCTCTCCCAGCGCCAGGAGGAGGACGGCAGCTACCGCTACTCCGGCAGCAGCGACCAGACCCCGGTCTGGGTCACCGGCCAGGTGCTCGTCGCCGCCGCCGGCAAGTTCTTCCCTCTGGCAGCGCCGGCCCGCGAGCCGAAGCCGAAGCCGACGACGACGGCGAAGAAGCAGGGCAAGGCAAGCTCGGAACGCGGCCCGACCAGCGCCCCGACGATCCCCAGCCCCGGAGCCGGCTCGACCGGGCTGCCGGGCACCGGCCCCGGCAGGGGCGGCGGCGGGATCGCCCCCGGAGTCGGCGGCTCGTCCGGCGCAGGGACCGGGGGCTCCGGCGGCGGCACCGGGCCGACCCTGCCGCCGGGTGCGGAAGCGCCGCCGCTGCCGGGAACCGAAGCGCCTCTCCCCACCGAAGAGGTCCCGGCCCCGGAAGGCTCCGCCGATCCCGCTGCAATCGACACCGGCGAAGAGGCCGGGAGCGAGGAATCCGATCGCAGCGCCGCCGGAGCGATCTTCCTCGGCCTCGTCGCCGGCGGCCTGATCTTCGCCGCCGCCTGGGGCGGCCGCCGCGGCTGGATGCACTGGCGCTACGGCCTCTAGAGATCGTCCTCAGCCAAGATAGGCCGATGGATGTCGAGACGGCGATCCGCGAGCGGCGCACCCACAAGGCCTTCGGGGCCGAGCCGCTGGCCCGCGAGCAGATCGAGGAGCTGCTGGAGCTCGCCCGCTGGGCGCCCAACCATCACCTCACCGCGCCCTGGCGCTTCCGAGTCGTCGGCCCGGCGTCGCTGGCGCGGCTGAAGGAGGTCGCCGGCGCCGAGGGCGCCGCCAAGCTCGACCGCTGCCCGACCCTGATCGTCGTCTCCTGCCAGCTCGACGGCGACCCGGTCCAGGACGAGGAGGACCTGCACGCGACCGCGGTCGCCTCCTACATCGTGCTGCTCGCCGCCCACGCCCGCGGCCTCGCCGGCTACTGGCGGACGCCGGGCATCCTGCGCGACGCCGAAGGGCGTGCCGCCGTCGGCCTGCCGGACTCCGAGCGCTTCGTCGGCCTCCTGCACCTCGGCCATCCACGGCAGCAGCGGCCGGCCCCCGAGCGCCCGCCGGCGACCGCGACTACCGTCTTCCTCGACTGATGCCCGTTCCGGCGACCACCCGCGCCCGATGCTGACCAGAGGAGCCGCCATCGAGGCGATTGCCGGCCAGCACTTCGAGGTGGTCGTGGTCGGCGGTGGCGTCACCGGAGCCGGGGTCGCCCTCGACGCCGCCTCGCGCGGCTACTCGGTGGCGCTGCTGGAGCGCGGCGACTACGCCGTCGGCACCTCCAGCCGCTCCTCGAAGATGGTCCACGGCGGCCTGCGCTACCTGCAGAACTTCGACCTCGGCCTCGTCCGCGAGGCGTTGCTGGAGCGCCAGTTGATGGTGCAGCTGGCGCCGCACCTCGTCTACCCGACGCCGTTCCTGGTCGCCAGCGTCGGCGAGGAGCGGCGCGACCGCAAACTCGGGCTCGGCCTCAGCATGTACGACGTGATGACGACGACCCGGGTCGGCCGCGGTCGCCGCGAGATGCGCTCCTCCAAGGAGGAGAACGAGGACTTCTACTGGTCCCCCGACCGCCACCGGACGGTCGAGCGCGAGGAGCTGCTGGAGATGGTGCCGGCGCTGATCCCGCGCGACCCCAGCGACGCCTACCTCTTCTACGACTGCCAGACCGACGACGTGCGCCTGGTGCTGACGATCCTCGGCGAGGCCGAGCGCTTCGGGGCGGTGATGCTGAACGGGGCCGAGGTGACCGAGGTGCTCTCGAAGGACGGACGGGCGACCGGCGTCGCCTTCGTCGATTCGGAGTCGGGCGAGCGGATCGAGGTCGGCGCCGGCAGCGTCGTCAACGCCACCGGCGTCTTCGCCGACCGGCTGCAGCCGGAGCTGGTCGACGAGGAGGACGTGCCGCGAATCGCCCCCAGCCGCGGCACCCATGTGCTGTTCGACCAAGCCGACCTGCCGATGGGCAAGGCGGCCTGCATCGTCCCGGCCGGCGAAGGCCGGATGATCTTCTCGCTGCCCTGGTACGGCCGCACCCTGGTCGGCACCACCGACAACGACTTCGACGGCGACACCGCCCAGCCCCGCCCCGGGGTGGAGGAAGTCGAGTACCTGCTCGAGGCCGTCAACGAGTTCTTCGCCACCTCGCTGACCGAGTCCGACCTGGTCGGCGCCTACGCCGGGGTGCGGCCGCTGATCTCGACCGGCGATCCGAAGAAGTCGGTCGACATCTCGCGCAAGGCGGAGCTCTACGAGACCTCCTCGGGAATGCTGACGATCACCGGCGGCAAGCTGACGACCTGGCGGCGAATGGCGAAGCAGACCGTCGACCGGCTGGTCGAGCGCGAACGCCGTCAGGCTCCCTGCCACACGGCCGAGATCCCGCTGGGAATGGAGGCCCGCGCCGCCGATCTCGCGGCTCCCGACGGCGTCGGCGAGGAGGCGATCGCCCAGCTCGCCTTCCGCTACGGCCACGCCGCCCGCCACGTCTTGGCCCTCGCCCGCGAAGACCCGAAGCTGGCCGCGCCGATCGTTCCCGGCCGCCCCGACCTGCTCGCCGAGGCGGTGCTGGCCGCCCGTCGCGAGCAGGCCCGCTCGGTGGCCGACGTGCTGCTGCGGCGCACCCGCTTGGCGATCCTGGCGGCGCCGCAGCTGCGCGAGGCGGGGGCGGTGATGCCGCTGGCGGAGGTGCTGGGGGCGGAGCTGGGCTGGTCGCCTCAGCGCCTGCGGGAGGAGGCCGAGGGCTGGCCGGCGCTCGCCGCGGCCGAAGGCGTCGACCCCGCCCGCGCCGCGCCGGCCGCTTGAAATAACCTGCCGCCTCGATGACCAAGACCGAGCTGGAGTCCAAGTCCCTGGCCGAGCTGCACGCGCTTGCCGCGCGAGCCGGCATCGATCGCTACCGGATGCTGCCTCGCGCCGAGCTGATCGGCGCCCTCGCCGGCGAGAACGGCGCCGAGACGGATGCATCCGAGTCCACCGGAGAGGGGTCCGGCCGCGCGCAGGGCGAGCGTCCGAAACGGCGCCGTCGCCGTCGCGGCGGCGGCTCGCGCCGTCCGGCTGCCGCGGAGAGCGGCGGCGAGAGCGAGGAACCCGGCGAGAAGGACGAGCCCGAGGCGGTCGAACCGGCACCCTCGCCCAACGCGCCGCCTCCGGCCCCGCCAGCCGAGTCCGCCGGCGCCGCGAGCCCGAGCGCCGCGGAGCCTGCCCGTCCCAAGCGTCGCCGCCGGCGCCGCTTCGGTCGCCGCAAGGACCGCGGCATCGCCCTTCCCGATCTCCTGCTGCCGCCCGAGCCGGGCCGCCAGACGGTCCTCTGCGCCGAGAACCGCGAGGCCTGCACGGCACTGCTGCGCGGCGTCGCCGCCGACCTCGCCGGTGCCAGCAAGGGCCCGGACCCGATCGCGCTGCTGATCGATCCCAGCCCCGAGGAGCTGGCCGACTGGAAGCGCGAGGCGCCGCGGGCGGAGATCGTCGCCGCCGGCCAGGCCCGCCACGCCAAAGACGCTCTCGCGGCCGCCACCGCTCGGGCCGGCGGCGGCGAAGACGTGATCCTCCTGATCGACTCGCTGAACCGGCTGGGCGAGGCCTACGAGGACGCCGAGGCCGCCAAGGAGTTCTTCGATTCCGGCCGCGCCCAGGGCGGGGCCGGCGGTGGCTCGCTGACCGTGGTGGCCGCGCTCGAGCGGCCGGTCTGACTCACCCGTCGACCAGCCTGTAGCCGATCCCCCAGCTGTTGACGACGTAGCGACCGCGCTCGGGGTCGAGTTTGCGGCGCAGCCGCGAGGCGTGGGAGTCGAGCGTGCGCGTCTTCGAGTTGCCGCGCCAGCCCCAGACGTCGTGCAGCAGTTCCTCCTTGCCGAAGACCCGGGTCGGGTCGCTGGCGAGGATCCGCAGCAGGGCGAACTCTTTGCGCGACAGCTCGACGCGGCGATCGCCGACCATCACTTCGTGGCGGGCCGGGTCGACGTGCAGATCGCCGACCCGGCAGGGGCCGTCGCGGTGTTCGGCCCGGCGCCGCAGCACCGCCGTGATCCGCGCGCGCAGCTCGAGCCAGGAGAACGGCTTCGACAGGTAATCGTCGGCGCCCGAGTCGAGGCCGCGGATCCGGTCGGCCTCGGCGCTGCGCCCGGTGAGGACGATCACCGGCAGGGCCGGGTCGAAGCGCGAATCGACCCCGTCGGCGTTGCGGATCTCGCGCAGGACGTCGAGCCCCGAGGCGTCGGGGAGGGCGAGGTCGAGCAGCAGCAGGTCGGGCTGGTTGTAGCGGCAGAGCCGCAGCGCGTCGGAGGCGCTCGGCGCCGGCAGCGCCCCGAAGCGGTCGGCGACCAGGTGGTCGCAGAGCAGCTCCAGGGTCACGGCATCGTCCTCGCAGACGACGATCCGGGCGATCTCTCGGCGCACGGGCAGCATCCGTCGCCCAAGCTGCCAGCGCGAAGAACTCTTCCCCCTCTGGCGACGGAAATCCCGCTCAATGCGGCAACTCGAGCACCGCTTCGGCGCCACGGCAGCAGACGAACCGGTGCGGCGGCACCCCGCGGCGGGCCAGCAACGGCCTCCCGGCCCGGTCGAGGAAGACGAGGTCGAGGTCGAAGCGCATGCCGAAGGTGTGGACGCTGGCGCAGCGAGGAATCAGCAGGCCAGCCCCCGCGCGCTCGCGCGGCATCAACGCCAGCCCGAGCAGACGAGCGCGAACCCCGCTCGCCACGGCGACCTCGAATCCCAGCAGGCGCCGCTGCGGCAACGCCGCCAGGCGAGGGTGCAGGTGCGCCTCCACGAACGGTTAAGGCGCCGCCTCGCAGAACTCTCCCCCCGAAATCGGGGTCGAGGTGCAACCCACCGTTCAAGGGCGGCCCGAGCGCGGCACGGGGCTACGATGATCGGCATGATCTTTGCCCTGCTCCCGCCGAGTCGGTGAGGGGCGGACTGGGCTTCAACCGATGAACAAGAAAACGACCCGCCGAGGGAACTACGAGTCTGGCTCCGATTACGTGCTCGAGTACGGGGAGCTGCGCTTCGCCTTCAACGAGGAGGACTTCGGCCAGCGGGTCGAGCAGGCTGCCGTCAAGCTCGCTTTCGTCGACCAGGGGCTGAGTCGGGAGGAGCTGGACGATCTCCTCGACCTCGCCGTCAGCGGCGAGATCGGCGAGCCCAGCTCCCGCCTCGGCGAGCACATCAACGAGAACTGGGAGGACCTGGTCGGCCCGGCGAATCGCAGCCTCGTCCACTGGATCAGGCGCCTCGTCTTCCGCGGCGCCTGGCTCGACCAGCGCGTCAAAGAGGGGGAGCTCGACGTCGTCTTCGACGGGCGCACCCAGACCTTCGGTTACGTGCAGCCGGATCGCAGCTCGGAGCTGATCGAGCTCTCCAAAGAGCCGAGCTGGCGCCGCATCGCCTACCGGCGATAGGGCGCGCTGTCCCTATCGCCGCTTCTCCCGCCGCGGCGGCGCCGGGGCTACTTCTTCTTCGCCTCGGCCTGCGGTGACTCGAAGTAGAGGATCGCCAGCTTGGCGTCGATGCCCTGATCCTTTTTCTTGAGGCGACCGCCGCTCTCAGTCTGGATCTCGAGCGCCCGGTTGAAGGTCTCCTCCAGCAGCGCGGCGATCTCCTTCCAGCCCTGCTCGTCGAGCTTCAACGGGGTGTGGCTGAGGTGCGACTCGTCACGGGAGTCGAGGGTGCCGGCACCGAGTGCCTTGGTCGCGTCCTCGCCGATCCCGGCCAGCATCGCGCCCGAGATTCCCTTGCGGGCGGAGGCGGGGATGCTGTCCCAGTCGCTGTTGCTGAAGAAGGCACGCTCGGTCGCCCGGTAGAAATGCTCGACGGCGCCGCGCCGCGGCTCGGTTTTGACGAGCTCCACGCAGTCGTATTCGAGCAGGGTCTTGACGTGGTAGCTGACGTTGCCGAGCGGCTCTCCCAGTTCCTGCGCGAGCTGGTTGGGACTGGAGATGCCTTTCTGCAGCGAGGCGATGATCCGTACGCGCAGGGGATGTGCCAGCGCCTTCGCGAGCTGCTGGGTGATGCCCTCAGCGGACGTCCTGGTCTGGGCCATGGTGGGGTCCTCCGTTCGTTGGGGTGGCGCCGGGATGGGGGTCATCCCTAGCGGTGTTTAACTGTTTCAGAACGCTTGGTCATATCTGGCGGAATAGGGAAAGTTACTGGCGTTAATCCCTCCATTAGTGGAACTGCGTTGATCGATGGGCAAGCGGAATCCGTTTTAGCTTCCGAACGGTCATAAACATGCGCGCCCCGCCGCCCCGAGGCGCCTGGCCGAGACCGCAGCGGGGTGGCGGGCCGCGCAATTTCCGGCCTCGGAGGTTTTGCGAGGGGGGAGAGTTCTCCGGCGCCGGGCCTTGACGCGGCCATGGACGTCCCTTGGATGCTCGCCGCCTCGACCGCCTTCGTGCTCGCCGCGCAAAGTCTCCGCGCCGGCCGCCGGCGCTCCGCGCTGAACGAGGCCCTGCACGAGCTGCGCCGACCTCTGCAGGCGCTTTCGCTTGCCGGATCTGGCTCCGCTCGGGGGCAAGGTGCCGCTGAGTGGGCGCTGCAGATGGCCGGAGCCGCCCTCGTTCGCCTCGATCGCGAGATCAACGGGGAGGGCGGCCCGCCTCCGGTGCCGGTCGAGACGGTCGCGATCGAGCCGCTGGTCGAGGCCGCTGTCCAGCGCTGGACGGCGCGGGCGGCTCTGGCCGGCGGCTCGCTGGAGCTGCGCTGGATGGCGACGGGAGGGGCGGTTCGCGGCGACCGCTGCGGGCTGGCGCAGGCGCTCGACAACCTGCTCGTCAACGCGATCGAGCACGGCGGCGAGGCGGTGGCGCTGGAAGCGAGCCAAGTCCGAGGCAGGCTGCGTCTGGCGGTGATCGATTCCGGCGCTCGGCGGCCCCGGCTGCGGTCGGCGCCGGCAAGGGCGAGCGCGCTCGTCACTCGCCTGCGCGGCAGCGACCGCCACGGCCACGGCCTCGCCGTGGTACGTAGGACGATCGCCGCCCACGGCGGCAGTTTCGCCCTGCGCCGACAGCCCGGCCGGACGGTGGCGACGATCGAACTGCCGCTGCTGCCCGCAGGGAAGGCGAAGTGAGCCCCCGCCGCCGCGGGGTCGGGTTCCTGCTCCTCGCACTCGGCGCGGCGCCGGTGGCGGCTACGATCGCCACCGGCTACGCGGCGAGCGTCTCACGCGGCTACGCGCCGCTGCG
>DATHUE010000150.1:0-10866 GCA_035462545.1 Solirubrobacterales bacterium | reverse complement strand
GGCGGCGACCCGCTGGCCCCGTTCCAGCGGGCGGCGGCGGAGGGGCGGGTGGCGCTGGCGAGCGCGGCGGCGACCCACGCGGTGCTGCCGCTGCTGGCGACCCGGGCCGGGGTGCGGCTGCAGCTAGACGCCGGGATCCGCTCGCACCGGCGTCGCTTCGGCGGCTGGGACGGCGGCGTCTGGCTGCCCGAGTGCGCCTACGCGCCGGGCCTGGAGTGGCGGCTGGCCGAGCAGGGGGCGCGGTGGTTCTGCGTCGACCAGAGCGCCCACGAGGAGCCGCTGGCGGCACTCGCCCCGGTCGCCACCGAGGCCGGGCCGGTGGCGCTGCCGATCGACTGGGAGGCGATCGAGTGGCTCTGGTCGCTCGGCGGCTACCCCTCCGACCCCGCCTACGCCGAGTTCGAGGGCAAATCGCTGCGCGGGACGCGGATCTGGAAGGTGGGGGGAGGGGCCTATCAGCCGGCCGCCGCGGCGGCGGCGGCGGAGCGCCAGGCCGGCGAGTTCCTCGCTGCCGTCGAGGCGCGGTTGCGGCGCTACGCCGAGGAGAGCGGCCGCCGCGGCCTGCTCGTCTTCGCGATCGACACCGAGCTGCTCGGCCACTGGTGGTCGGAGGGCCCGCTCTGGCTGCGGGCGGTGCTGGAGGGTGCGGAGGCGGCGGGGGTGCGGCTGCAGACCGTGCCGCAGGCGCTGGCCGAGCACGAGCCGGTCGCGCGCCCGCTAGCCGCTTCGACCTGGGGTCGCGAGAAGGACCTGCGGACCTGGGACTCGCCGCCGGTCGCCGACATCGCCTGGGCGGCCCGGCGGCTGGAGCTGCGGCTGCTGGCGGCGCTGGAGCGCGGCCTGCACGGCGATGGGGCGCGGCGAGCGGCGCGGGAGCTGCTGGCGGTGCAGGCCAGCGACTGGGCCTTCCTCGACGAGCGCGGCCAGGCCGGCGACTACGCTTTCCAGCGAGTGACCGATCACGCCGGGGCCTTGATGGAGGCCATAGACTCCGCATCCGCCACCGATCCATGCATGCGCGCGCTTGCCCCGGATCTCAGCCTCGCGCCCCTACTGGAGCCCTGACCGTCAGCCCGCCATGACTCGCGTCCTGATCCTCTCTTGGGAGTACCCGCCGCTGATCGAGGGCGGCCTCGCGCGCCACGTCCGCAAGCTCTCGGAGGCACTGGTCGAGCGCGGGGTGGAGGTGCACGTGCTGACCCGCGGCGGCGAGGAGTCGCCGGCCGAGGAGCGCGCCGGGGGCGTCATCGTCCACCGCATCCGCGAGCCGAAGCGCCCGACCGATCTCGGCGAGTTCGTCGCCTGGGTCGAGCGGATGAACTCCGACATGCTGGCCGCCGGGGTCGAGCTCGGCGACCGCTACAGCTTCGACCTCGTCCACGGCCACGACTGGCTCGTCGCCAACGCCTGCGACCATCTCGCCAAGCGCTTCGAAGCCCCGCTGGTGACGACGATCCACGCCACCGAGCACGGCCGCCACCAGGGCTGGGTCGACAAGCACCCGCAGACCTACATCCACGGGGTCGAGCGCTGGATCACCAACCGCTCCAACCGCGTGATCGCCTGTTCCCACTACATGCGCGAGCAGATCGCCGACATCTTCGGCGTCGAGGAGCAGCGGGTGACGGTTATCCCGAACGGGATCGATCCCGGGGACCTGCCGGCGCAGGGCGAGACCGAGCTGAAGCGGCTGCGGGCCGAGTTCGCCGCCCCCGATCAGAAGCTGGTGCTGCTGATCGGCCGCCTCGTCTACGAGAAGGGCTTCCAGCTGGCACTGGAGGCGATGCCGCGGATGATCGAGGCTGTCCCGGGGACCCGCTTCCTCGTCGCCGGCTCCGGCACCCATGAGGCGGAGCTGCGCCGCCAGGCACAGGAGCTGGGCCTGATGGAGCACGGCACCTTTCTCGGCTGGATCGGCGACGACGTCCTCCACTCGCTCTACCGGATCGCCGACCTCACCGTGGTCCCCTCGATCTACGAGCCGTTCGGCCTCGTCGCCCTCGAGGCGATGGCCTCGGGCTGCCCCTGCATCGTCGCCGACACCGGCGGTCTGCGCGAGGTGGTCCCGCACGAGGAAGCCGGCCTGCGCTTCCGCCCCCGCGATCCCGAGTCGCTGGCCGAGGTGGCGATTCGCGTCCTCTCCGACGACGAGCTCGGCCGCCGCCTCGTCGCCGAAGCCTACGAGCACCTGCGCCGCGTCGACTGGGGCGACGTCGCCGAGCGGACCGCCGCGGTCTACGCCGAGCTGGTCGGCGAGACCAGCGCCGCCTGAGCGTTAGCCGGCGCCGGTCCGGGCGTCCGCGTCCTCGTCGTTGATCTTGAACTTGCCGAGACGGGTGCCGCCGGGGCTCCAGTCGAGCCCGGCGAGCAGCTCCTCGGGCGGGATTTCCAGCGCCCCCGCGAGCTTGATCAGCGTGTCGACGCGGGCGAGCCTGATCCCACGCTCCAGCATCCCGATCTCGGTCCGGTGCAGGGAGGCCCGGAATCCAAGCTCTTCCTGCGAGAGATCGGCCCGCTTGCGACAGCGGACCAGGTTCTTCCCGAAATGGGTGGCGATGTCCACCGCCGCATCCTTTGACATATCCGACAACCCAGCCTTTCGTACGCCGTTTATGGGTCGCCGGCCACGGATGTGGAAGTCTATCGTCTTGCAGACGAAAAGATGCTAACCTCTGCAAACAGAAGGCTGTGGTGGAAAAAGCAGAATATGACACCATTCCAGCATGGCGCTCAACATCAAGGATCAGGAGACGGAGAGGTTGGCAACGGAGATCGCGGAACGAACCGGCGACAGCAAGACCGGGGCGGTGCGGCAGGCGCTGCGGGAAAAGCGCGACCGGCTGGCGCTCGAATCGGGCCAGGGCCGGCGCAGCTCCGGCAGCTTGCTGCGCTTCCTCGAAACGGAGATCTGGCCTTTGATACCCGAGGAGGAGAGGGGCGGGCCTCCGATGAGCAAGGAGGAAGTTGAAGAGATCCTCGGTTTTGGCCCGGAGGGCGTGTGATCCTCGACAGCTCCGCAATCGTCGCGATCATTCGCGAAGAGCATGGCTTTCTAGCTCTCGTCGAGAAGATCGAAAGCGCTGATCACCTTGCGATCGGCACTCCAACGGCCTTCGAGTCCGCGTTGGTTCTCGTTCGCCGGCTCGGTGTCGTCGGCAGGCTCGGCTTCACGCGGTTTCTCGAGCAGAACGAAGTCATCTCGATCGCGTTCGACGAGCGCCACTGGCAGGTCGCCGCGGAAGCTTTCACCCGCTTCGGCAAGGGGCGGCACGCGGCCGCTCTCAATTACGGCGACTGCATGGCCTACGCGACGGCGCAGATCGCGGGGGCGCCGCTGCTGTTCGTCGGTGAGGACTTCGCGCGGACCGACGTCGCGGCCGCCTGAAGGCTTTTGCCCCTTCCAGGGGCGCAACCCTTCAGTTGGGCGGCTGCAGCGTCGTCTCCGCCGCCGGGTCGGGCTCGACCGGGTCGGGCCAGCGCAGCTCCGCTGGCGCCTCGCGCATCCGCAGCACCCGGGCCGGGACGCCGCCGACGACGGCGTTGGCGGGGACGTCCTTGGTCACCACCGAGTTGGTGCCGACGATCGCGTTGTCGCCGACGCTGACCCCGCGCAGGATGCAGGCGCCGTAGCCGATCCAGACGTTGGAGCCGACGACGACGTCGCGCTTGTAGATCCCCTGCAGCCGGATCGGCCGCTCGACTTCGACGACGCCGTGGTCGAAGTCGATGAACATCGCCCGGTCGGCGATCACGCACTGCTCGCCGATTCGCACCCGCTGGTAGGCGGAGATCGTGCACTCCTGCCCCATCACCGTCTTCGCCCCGATCTCGACCTCGCCCTCGTGGCAGCGGATCTTGGTCCCGTCGCCGATCCAGACGAAGCGGCCGAAACGGACCTCGCCGCGGCGGGCGATCTGCACTTCCAGCCGGCGGCCGAAGAAGACGAGCCCGTCGGTGCGCCAGCGCCAGCCGGCGCTGGTCAACAGGCGGCGCCGCAGGTAGCGCCAGAGCAGGCGCGCGTACTGCGGGTTGAGCATCCCGTTGCGGGCGGCGAAGCGGCTGAGGCGGATCACGGCGGCGGGGACTTTATTCCCGCTCAGACTCGTAGACTGGCGCAGCCGTGGCCGACGCCGCCAAAACCGCCCCTCTCGCCGAGCGCCTCGTCAGCGGCGACAAGCGCGCTCTGGCGCGGGCGATCACCCTGATCGAGTCCGACGACCCGGCCGGCTGGGAGCTGGTCCGCGAGGTCTACCCGCGCACCGGCGACGCCCGCATCGTCGGCTTCACCGGCCCGCCCGGAGTGGGGAAGAGCACCCTGATCGGGGCGCTGACGGCGGAGCTGCGCAAGGCCGAGCGCCAGGTCGCGGTGCTCTCGATCGACCCCTCCAGCCCCTTCACCCGCGGCGCCCTGCTCGGCGACCGGATTCGCCTCTCCGACCACTTCCTCGACCCCGGCGTCTTCATCCGCTCGATGGCCTCGCGCGGTGCCCTCGGCGGCCTCTCCGAGGCGGCGCTGCAGGTGGCGCTGGTGATGGACGCGGCCGGCAAGGACGACGTCCTGATCGAGACCGTCGGCGTCGGCCAGGCGGAGATCGACATCGTCGACCACGCCGACACGATCGTGCTGGCGCTGATGCCCGGCTCCGGGGACTCGATTCAGGCGCTGAAGGCGGGAGTGATGGAGATCCCCGACGTGATCGTCGTCAACAAGGCCGACCATCCGATGACCGACACGATGGTGCGTGAGGTGCGCGGCGTCCTCGCCCTTTCGCACGAGCCCGGGGGCTGGAAGGTTCCGATCCTGCGCACCGAGGCGGCTCGCGGCGAGGGCGTCGAGGAGCTGGCGACGGCGATCGCCGAGCACCGCGCCCATATCGAGGCGGAGGGGACGCTGGCCGAGCGCCGCGCCCGCAACCTCCGCAACGAGGTGCTGGGGATCGCCACCTCGCGAATGCGCCGACGGCTGGAAGCGACCGTCGCCGATGACCCCGCGACGGCGGAGCTGCTGGACCGGGTCGTGCGGCGGGAGCTCGATCCCTCGACCGCGGCGGCAGAGCTGTTGGAGCGGATCGATGGCTGAGCCGGCGGCGGCGATGCCCTCCTTGAGCGAGGTGACGACTTGGATCGGCGCTCCCCTCAGCGACGTCGACGGGGAAGAGGCGGGGGTGGTTCACGGGGTTTTCGTCGACGCGGTGAGCGGCGACCCGGCTTGGCTGATCGGCCGCCTTGGCCGGCGCCGGCGGGTGCGACTGGTCGCGGTGCCGCTGCGCGACTGCGCCGGAACTGCCGCCGCCGCTTGGGTCGCCCATCCCCTGGAGGCGCTGCGGGCCGCTCCCGCGGTCGATCCGGCGAAGCCGCTGCGGCGCGAGCACGAGCTGGCGATCTGCCAGCACTTCGGGACCGGTGAGAAGCTCGGCCGCGCCGCCGAGGTCGCCGGTCGCGCTGAGGGCGAGGTCACCGCCCGCCCGCTCGGCGGCTGAGACGCCGCGGTCGCCGGCTCAGCAGCCGAGCTGGCGCGCGATCACCATCTGCTGCACCTCGTCGGTGCCCTCGCCGATCGTGAGGATCTTGGCGTCGCGGTAGAAGCGGCAGACCGGGTACTCCTCGATGAAGCCGTAGCCGCCGTGGATCTGCACCGCCTCCTCGGTCGCCCGCACGGCGAGGCGGCCGGTGATCAGCTTCGCCTGGGCGGCGGTGAGGGTGAACGACTGGCCGGCGTCTTTCTCCAGCGCCGCCCGCCAGGTCAGCAGCCGCGCCGCCTCGATCTGGGCCGAGAGGTCGGCGATCTTCGCCTGGATCGACTGGAACTTGGCGATCGGCTGGCCGAACGCCCGGCGCTCCTTGGCGTAGGCGATCGCCTCGTCGAGGGCGCCCTGGGCGAGGCCGACGCCCATCGCCGCGACCCCGATCCGGCCGCCGTCGAGGATGTGAAGGAAGTTCTTGAAGCCTTCCCCGCGCCGGCCGAGCAGGGCGGACTCCGGCACCCGGCAGTCCTCGAAGCTGAGCGGGCGGGTGTCGGAGGCGTTCCAGCCCATCTTCCGGTAGGGCTCGCCGGCCTCGTAGCCGGGGGTGCCGGTGGGAACGATCAGGTTGGAGATCTCCTTGCGACCGTTGACCTCGCCGGTCACCGCAGTAATCGAGACGCAGCCGGAGATCTCAGTGCCGGAGTTGGTGATGAACTGCTTGGCGCCGTTGACCACCCACTCGCCGTCCTCGAGCCGGGCGGTGGTGCGAACGTTGCCGGCGTCGGAGCCGGCCTCGGGCTCGGTCAGGCCGAAGGCAGCGAGGCGCTGGCCGCTGCAGAGCTGCGGCAGCCACTCGGACTTCTGCTCGTCCGATCCCCAGAGGTAGACGGGCATCGTCCCCAGCGAGGTGTGGGCGGCCATCGTGATGCAGACCGAGGAGTCGATCCGGGCCAGCTCTTCGACCGCCAGCACGTAGGAGAGGCTGTCGGCGCCGCCGCCCCCGTACTCCTGCGGGAACGGGATCCCCATCAGCCCCAGCTCGCCCATCTTGGCGACCAGCTCGTAGGGAAACGCCTTGGTCCGGTCCAACTCCTCGGCTACGGGTCGTACCTCCTGCCGGGCGAAATCACGCACCGTTTCGCGCAGCAGCTTCTGCTCATCGCTGAGATCGAAATTCACGGCCGGGAGAGTACGGACTGAGATCAAACAGTGGCGTGCGCCAAGAGGGTCCAGCTGAGGGGTGTCTCGGGCGGGTGGCGTCGGGGCGAGCTCCCTCGCGGGTGAGCGAGGGAGTCGTCCCGGCGACAGGACCCGCCCGCCGGACCCTCAGAGCTGGAGACTCTTCGCCACGAGCAGCTCTTCGATCCCCAGTCTGCCGTTCTCGCGACCGTGGCCGGACTGCTTGAAGCCGCCGAAGGGGGCGAGCGGGTTGAAGGCGCCGCCGTTGATCTCGATCTGGCCGGTCCGCAGCCGCTTGGCGACCGCGACCGCCCGCTCCTCGTCGCCGGACCAGACGCCGCCGGCGAGGCCGTAGCTGGTCTCGTTGGCGATCCGGACCGCGTCCTCCTCGCCTTCGTAGGGCTGAATCGCCAGGACCGGGCCGAAGATCTCCTCCTCGGCGATCGTCATCCCCGGCTCGACCTCGGAGAAGACGGTGGGACGGACGAAGTAGCCGCGCTGGAGCCCTTCAGGTGGTTCGGCGCCGCCGGTCAGGAGACGCGCCCCCTCGGCCTCGCCCTTCTCGATGTAGCCGCGGACGCGGTCGCGCTGGGTCGCGGAAACGAGCGGGCCGAGCCGGGTCCCGGGGTCGAAGGGGTCGCCGGGGGTGAACGACTCCGCCGCCGCCTTGGCGAGCTCCTCGACCTCTCGCAACTGCTGGCGCGGTACCACCATCCGGGTCAGGGCGCTGCAGGTCTGGCCGGAGTTGAGGAAGCACTTGGCGACCCCGTCGGGAACGGCGCGGGCGAGGTCGGCGTCGTCGAGGATCACGTTCGGCGACTTGCCGCCGAGCTCCATCGCCACCGGCTTCACCGTCGCCGCCGCCAGCTCGCTGACCCGGCGCCCGGCCCGGGTCGAGCCGGTGAAGGAGATCATGTCGACGTCCGGATGGCCGGCGATCGCCTCGCCGACCACGGGCCCGGTTCCGGTGACGAGGTTGAAGACGCCGGCGGGCAGGCCGGCGGCCTCGATCACCTCGGCGAGGACGAAGGCATTGAGCGGCACCACCTCGCTCGGCTTGAGGACGACCGTGCAGCCGGCGGCAAGCGCGGGTGCCACCTTGGCGACGATCTGGTTCAGCGGGTAGTTCCAGGGGGTGATCGCGCCGAGCACGCCGACCGGCTCGCGCAGCACCCGCGAGTTGCCGATCTGCTCCTCCCAGGCGATCTCCTCGATCAGCTTCGGCATCGAGGCGACCTGGGCGGTCGGCAGCCCGACCTGGACGATCCGGCTCAGCTTCAGCGGCATCCCCAGCTCGGCCGCGATCGTCGCCGCCAGCTCATCGGCCCGCTCGCCGAGCCCGGCGGCGATCGCCTCCAGGTGGCCGGCACGCTCCTGGCGCGGGGTCCGCGACCAGGACTCGAAGGCGTCGCGCGCGGCGGCGACGGCATGATCGACGCTGACCGCCGTGCAGCCCGGCACCGTGCCGATCGCCTCCTCGGTGGTCGGGTTGACCACCTCGATCGGGTCGGCGCCCTGCGGCTCGACCCAGGCGCCGCCGACGAAGATCCTGTCTCGCACCTGCACCTCTGCCGCCGCCGCCATCTCCGTGTCTCCTTTGCTCAACTCGTCTTGGCTGTCGAGCCAACCTAGCGCGGCGGGGGATCGAGAGCGAGCCTTCGCCCGTGACGATAGATATCTCATATAAGCAATAAATACAAAAAAGCTATATTTGTTCTATGAGTCCCGGCGAGATCCTCAGAGAGGCACGTCGTCGCCACGAAGTCAGCCAGGAAGAGCTGGCGATCCGGGCCGGCACCACCCAGTCGGCGATCTCCCGGATCGAGAAGGACCGGGTCTCCCCCTCTGTCAAGACCCTGCACGAGCTCCTCTACCTACTGGGGGAGGACTTGGTGCTGAGGATCGAGCCGCGGGACTTCGGCATCGACCGAACTCTGAATCGGGCCAATCTGGAGCTGACTCCGGATCAGCGCGTCTCGCGCACTCTCGAATTTGCGGATTTGATCAGAGAAATGCAGGGGAGAGATCAGGCCTCCGAGGACTTAGATCGTCGATGACCGCGAGTGCGCACCCGGGCCGTCCGCCGCAATTGCGGCCGCTGTTCGAGATTCTCAACCGCCATGGTGTCGATTTCGTCGTGATCGGCGGAATCGCGGGCGGCGCCCACGGCTCCGCCCTTGCGACCTTCGACCTCGACATCGCCTATGCCCGGGACGACGCCAATCTCGATCGGCTGGCGGCGGCGCTCGCGGAGATGGACGTCGCCCTGCGGGGCGCCCCCGAGGACCTCCCGTTTCAGGTCGATGCCAAGACCTTGGCGAACGGCTCGAACTTCACCTTCGAGACCGCCTACGGCTCCTTCGACGTCCTCGGACACGTCGACGGAATGCGCGACTTCGAGTCCCTGCGTGTCAACGCGGCGATCCAACAGATCGCGGGAGCCGCGGTGCGAGTCGCCTCCATCTGCGATCTGATCGCGATGAAACGGGCCGCCAACAGGCCGAAAGACCAGGTAGCAGTCGAGGAGTACATCGTCATCGCCGACGAGCAGAAGCGGCTCGCGCGGGAGAAGAAAGAGCGCGGCGAGGACTAGCTCGGCTCGGCGTGGCCGGCCGCGGCGAGCGCCGAGTTGAACCCCGGGCCGGGAACCTGGGCGGCGTCGCGGGCGTGGAGGGTCTGGCCGCACTCCTCGCAGATGCCGCGGTCGCTGACGCGGCCGCCGCATCGCTTGTGGACGATCAGCATCGGCGGGCCGTCGGCACCGGCCGAGTGACGGTCGCCCCAACTGAGCAGGGCGATCAGGGCGGGCCAGAGGTCGAGACCCTTCTCGGTCAGGAAGTACTCGTGGCGGGGGGGAGATTCCTGGTAGGCGCGCCGCTCGAGGATGCCCTCGTCGATCAGCCGCTGCAGGCGGGCGGAGAGGACGTTGCGGGCGATCCCCAGCGAGCGCTGGAGCTCGCCGAAGCGGCGGTTGCCGTTCATCACGTCGCGCACGATCAGCAGCGACCAGCGCTCGCCGATCACCTCCAGCGACTTGGCGATCGAGCAGATCTGGCCGGGATAGGAATGGCCGAGCACGGTGTGATCTTCGCACACTTGGTTGCATCAAGCAACCATCTGCGGTAGGCTGCCGGCGCAGCATCAGTTGCTTGACGAAACCATGTGGTGCACGCCGATTGGAGGCGCTGAGATGAGGCTTATCCCCAGACATAGACAGCACCGTGCGAAGGCCCCGCGGGTCTCGATCACCCAGGCCGAGATCACCGCCGACCTCGTCTACCCGGCGCCGGCCCCGCGCCACGCGGCCCCCGCCGCGAGAAGGGCCGGCGGCCGGTGACCGAGAGCACGGTCGTCACCGCTCCGGAGGGGACCGCCCAGGACGTGGCGGAAGCCTTCGCCGCATCCAGCCCGGAGACCTCGCGCAGCCGCACCCTGGTTTGGCAGGACCCGGTCCCGACCGCGGCGGCGGGGGCGACGATGACCGGCCTGGAGTACATGACCGCGGTCGTCACCGGCCAGATGCCGCCACCGCCGATCGCGGTGACGATGCGGCTGCGCCCGGTCGAGCTGGAGGAGGGGCGGGTCGTGTTCGAGGGCGAACCGGGGGAGGAGCACTACAACCCGATCGGCGTCGTCCACGGCGGTTACGCCGCGACCCTGCTCGACTCGGCGCTCGGCTGCGCCGTCCACACGACCCTGCCGGCCGGCGTCGGCTACACCTCGCTCGGGCTCGAGGCGAAGTACGTGCGGCCGATCAGCCGCGACACCGGTCGCGTGCTCTGCGAGGCCAACGTCCTCTACCGCGGCCGCAAGCAGGCGACGGCCGAGGCGACCCTGGTCGCCGCCGACAGCCAGAAGCTGCTCGCCCACGGCACCGCGACCTGCATGATCCTGGGAGAGGCTTAGCCGGCGTTATGGCGGGCGAGGTCGACCAGGAGCCGCACGCCGAAGCCGCTGGCGCCGTTGCCCACATAGGGGCGACCGACGCCGTAGGCGGTGCCGCCGATGACGACGTGCGCCCAGGGCGTCTCGCCGACGAACTCCTCGAGGAAGGAGCCGGCGGTGATCGTCCCCGCCTTGCGCTCGGACGCGAGGTTGGAGAGGTCGGCGAACTTTCCCTTCATCAGCGCCTTGTACTCGGGGTGCAGCGGCAGGCGCCAGGCCAGCTCGCCGCTCCGCCGCCCGGCCTCACTCACCTCGCCGGCGAGGGCATCGTCGTTGG
>DATHUE010000149.1:0-17610 GCA_035462545.1 Solirubrobacterales bacterium | reverse complement strand
GGTTTCGAGGTCGCGGCCGCGCACCTGCTGCGGCTGCGCGCCGCGGCCGCGGTTGAAGACCGAGCCGAAGATGTCACCGAAATCGAAGCCGCCGAAGCCACCGGCAGGACCGGCGCCAGGGCCGTACGGCCCCTGACCGCCGCCGCCGAAGCCGCCGAAGGCCCCACCAGCCGCGTCGTACTCCTTGCGCTTCTCGGGATCGGCGAGGACGTCGTGGGCGGCGGAGATCTCCTTGAACCTCTCCTCCGCCACCGGGTCGTCGGGATTTCGATCAGGGTGGTATTTCCGGGCCAGCTGCCGGTACGCCTTCTTGATCTCGTCCTCGGACGCCTTCTTGTCGACGCCCAGCACCTTGTAGAGCTCGTCCGCCACGCTTCTCCTACTCGCTCACCACCACCCGGGCCGGCCGGATCAACTGCTCTCCCAGCCGGTACCCCTTCTGCATCACCTCGACGACCTGCCCGCTCTCGACCCCCTCGGCTCCCGGGGCCGTGGAGAGCGCCTCATGCAAGTTCGGATCGAACTTCTCCCCGGCCGGATCCACAACCTCGATCCCGTGCCGGGAAAGGGTCTCGCGGAGCCCGTTGAGAACCATCCGCACCCCGTCGGCCAACCCCTCGCCGCTCTCCTCGTCGCCAGCCTCCAGCGCCCGCTCGAGGTTGTCGACCGCATCGACCACTTCCCGAGCAACCTCACTCTTGCCACGCGCCGACGCGGCCTGAACCTCCGCCGTCACCCGCCTCCGGTAGTTCTCGAAATCAGCCTTCGTCCGCTTGGCGAGGTCCAAGTACTCGTCCCGCTGCTGTTGAGCCTCGGCAAGCAGCGAGTCGAGGTCCATCTCGACCGCATCCGCCCCTTCCGCGGGTGGCGCCGGGGGTGAGCTCCCTCGCGGGTGAGCGAGGGAGTCATCTTCGGTGACAGGACCCGCTGGCCGGGGCTCCTCGGTAGAGCGGCTCTCGGACTCGCTCACTTGTCGTCCTCATCGACCACCTCGGCGTCGACCACTTCCTCCTCATCAGAGGAATCGCCGCCTTCGCCGGACCCACCGTCAGCCGACGACGCCGACTCAGCCTGCGCCGCCGCATAGATCTGCTCGGACGCCTTGGTCATCGCCGCCGTCAACCCCTCGGTCTTCGCTTTGACCTCCTCGACCGAGCCGGAGTCGAGCGACTCGCGCACCTCCTTGACGGCGGCGCTCACCTCGTCCTTGGTCGCCTGGTCGACTTTGTCGCCGGCCTCCTCGATCGCCTTCTCCGCCTGGTAGGCGGCGTTCTCGGCGAGGTTGCGGGTCTCGGCCAGCTCACGCTGCTTCGCGTCCTCCTCGGCGTGCGCCTCGGCATCGCTGACCATGCCCTGGATCTCCTCGTCGGAGAGGCCGGAGCCGGATTTGATCTCGATCTTCTGCTCTTTGCCGGTGCCCTGGTCTTTGGCGGTGACGGCGATGATGCCGTTGGCGTCGATGTCGAAGGTGACCTCGATCTGCGGCATCCCCCGCGGCGCCGGCGGGATCCCGGTCAGCTGGAACTTGCCGAGGCTCTTGTTGCCGCTGGCCATCTCCCGCTCGCCCTGCAGGACGTGGATCTCGACCGAGGGCTGGTTGTCGTCGGCGGTCGAGAAGGTCTCCGACTTTTTCGTCGGGATCGTCGTGTTGCGCTCGATCAGCTTCGTCATGACGCCGCCTTTGGTCTCGCTCCCCAGCGTCAGCGGGGTGACGTCGAGCAGCAGCACGTCCTTGACGTCGCCGGCCAGCACGCCCGCCTGGATCCCGGCGCCGACCGCGACCACCTCGTCGGGGTTGACCCCCTGGTGCGGGTCCTTGCCGGTCAGCTCCTTGACCTTCTCCCGCACCGCCGGCATCCGGGTCATGCCGCCGACGAGCACGACGTGGTCGATCGTCGCGTCGGCGTCGTCGAGCGCCCGCTTGACCGGGCCGACGACCCGCTCCAGCAGATCCCCGGTCAGCTCGTTCAGCTTCGAGCGGCTGAGCTTCAGGTCGAGGTGCTTGGGCTGCCCCTCGACGGCGGTGATGAACGGCAGGTTGATCTGCGTCTCCTGGGTCGAGGAGAGCTCGATCTTCGCTTTCTCGGCCGCCTCGTAGAGGCGCTGCAGCGAGTTCTTGTCAGCCGCCAGGTCGACGCCCTGGTCGCGCTTGAACTCGGCGACCAGCCACTCGACGATCGCTTTGTCCCAGTTGTCGCCGCCGAGGTGGTTGTCGCCGGCGGTCGCTTTCACTTCGAAGGCGCCTTCGCCGATGTCCAGCACCGAGACGTCGAAGGTGCCGCCGCCGAGGTCGAAGACGAGGACCGTCTGGTCGTCGCTCTCTTTGTCGAGCCCGTAGGCGAGCGCCGCCGCGGTCGGCTCGTTGATGATCCGCTTCACCTCGAGCCCGGCGATCTTGCCGGCGTCCTTGGTCGCCTGCCGCTGGTCGTCGTTGAAGTAGGCGGGGACCGTGATCACGGCGCTGTCGACCGTCTCGCCGAGCTTCGCTTCGGCGTCGGTCTTCAGCTTCTGGAGGATCATCGCGCTGATCTCCGGCGGGCTGTACTGCTTGCCGCGGGCGTCGACGCGGACGTCGCCGTTGGGGCCGGCCTCGACCTTGTACGGGACGATCGTCTCCTCCTCTTTGACCTCCGCCTCCTTGCGGCCCATGAACCGCTTGATCGAGAAGATCGTGTTCTCCGGGTTCATCACCGCCTGGCGTTTGGCGACGGTCCCGACCAGACGCTCACCGCCCTCGGTGAACGCCACCACTGACGGGGTCGTGCGGCCGCCCTCGGCGTTCTCGAGCACGGTCGGCTCGCCGCCCTCCATCACGGCTACACAGGAGTTGGTCGTACCGAGGTCGATCCCGATCGTCTTTCCCACTTCTCCGCTACCTCCAGGGGTTTCGTTGTCCAAACCTAAGAAATCTAAGTGGCAGTATGGCAGATCGCTGCCGGCGGCTTCAACGTCTCTGCCAAACTCGTTTGCAGTTTCGCGACTCGGGCAGGATCGAGGGGAGGCGCCTCAGCCAATTACGGAAGAGGAGGACACCTTGACTGACGCCAGACGAGAGATCGGCCGTCCCCGGATTGGGGCGACGATCGCGACCATCCTTGCGCTCTGCTTCTTGCTGCTGCCCGCCGTCGCCGGGGCCAAGGGCGCCCCCCATCATGGCCATGGCCACCACGGCGGTCACCATGGCAAGGGCAAGCAGGTCAACACGATGACCCGCAATCTCTATCTCGGCGCCGATCTCGGCCCGGCGATCGGTGCTCCCAGCCTCGATGCCTTCGTCGCCGCCAACGGCCAGATCCTGCGCGAAGTAACCGCCAACGAGTTCCCGACCCGGGCCAAGGGCCTGGCGCGGGAAATCCTCGCCGCGGAGCCCGACCTGGTCGGCCTGCAGGAGGTGGCCCTCTGGCGCACCGCCCCGCCCAGCCTGACCCCGGTCCTGACCGGCGAACCGACCGCCACGACGGTCCGCTACGACTACCTGCAGGAACTGCTGGGCCAGCTGAACAAGGGTCCCGACCGCTACGAAGTGGTGATCGTCCAGAACGAGTTCGACCTCGAGGCGCCGGCCGACGAGAACGCAGTCGCGGGTGACGGTCCGAACCCGGCGATCGCCAACGCCGAGATCAACGGCCGGCTGACGATGCGCGACGTGATCCTCGCTCGCCGCGGTGCCGGCGTGCAGATCTCGAACCCCCAGTCGGCCAACTTCGCGACCAACCTGGTCGTGCCGATCCTCGGCAAACCGCTGACGATCAAACGCGGCTGGACGGCGACCGACGCCAAGGTCCGTGGCAGTGGCTGGTTCCGCTTCGTCAACACTCACCTGGAGGCGTTCAATCCGTTGGTCCGCCAGGCGCAGGCGGCGGAGCTGGTCGCCCCGGCCGGGCCGGCGACGAGCGAGCTGCCGGTGATCCTGCTCGGCGACCTCAACTCCGACGACGACACGGTCGAAGGCGCGGACCGGCTCGCCTACGAAACGCTGGTCGCGGCCGGGATGGTCGAGCGCAGCACCGGCGACCCGCTCAGCTGCTGCCTCGACTCGAGCCTGCTCGCGGTCGGGGCCGGCGGCAGCGTCGCCGACTTCGACCACCAGGTCGACCACATCATGACCCGCGATCCCGACCAGGTGCGCCTGCTCGACTCCGAGGTCAGCGGCCGCTTCCCGGTCAACGGGTTCTGGAACTCAGACCACGCCGGGGTCTTCAGCTCCCTGAGCCTGCGCTAGAACCGCCCGCCGGCGGGGGCGATCAGCCCTCGCCGGCGACGGCGGCGACGAATTCAGAGACTTCTTTGGTCTGCTCTTCGTTGAGGATGCCCGGCGGCATCCGCCCGGGAGTGGTACTGCTGTCGATCCCGTTTTCGACCGCGCTGGCGACGCGGCCTTCCTTCGACTTGACCGTGTCGGGGCTGTCGCTGGCCGGCGAGCGGTTTTCGGCGATCAGCTCGTCGAGGTTGGGCCCGTAGTTGCCGTCGGTGCCGGCGGCGTAGAGGGCGTGGCAGTTGCCGCAGTTGATCTGGAACAGCTCCTGGCCGCCCTTCAGGTGGGCAGCCACCTTCTGCGCGCCGTCCTCGGCGTCGCCCTTCGACTCGAAGACGAGCCAGGGGATGGCGGCGACGAGGACTACGACCAGCACTCCGAAGACGATGAAGGTGCGCTTGCTCATTTAGCGGCGCGCATACTACTGGCGCCCCTCTCCGCGCGGTACCAAGGGCACATCCGGCGCAGGCCGCACTCCTCGCAGCGTGGTTTCGGCCGGCAGGTGGCGCGGCCATGGCGGATCAGGTTCATGTGCAGCTCCAGGGCGTCGGCGGGGTCGACGATCGCCAGCATCTCGTCGTGGGCGCGCTCGAACGAGGCTTTGGCCGGGAACAGGCCGAGCCGGCCGCCGACCCGGTGGACGTGGACGTCGACCGGGATCTCGGGGATGCCCCAGGTGAAGATCAGCACGCAGGCGGCGGTTTTGCGGCCGACCCCCGGCAGGTCGAGCAGGAACTCCAGCGCCTCATCGCGCGGGGCGGTCTCGGTCCAGTCGAGGTCGGGGGGGTCGCCGAGCCGCTCCAGGATCGCCTGGATCCGCGGCGCCTTCTGCTTGGCGAGACCGCCCGGCCGGATCGCCTCCTCCAGCTCGTCGAGGGGTGCGTCGCGGACCTCCTCCCAGCTGGGGTAGCGCTCGCGCAGCTGGGCGAAGGCGCGATCGCGGTTGCGGTCGTTGGTGTGCTGGGAGAGCACCGTCTTCACCAGCTCGGCAACCGGCTGGCGGTGCGGCTCCCCCTCCGGCACCCCATACATCTCCCGCAGCCGGTCGCGGATCGCCCGCACCCGCCTCCTGCTCGGTCGTTTCCAGGCCACGGCGGGCAGAATAGGCTGGCGAGGATGGCGGCGATCGAAGCGGGCGAGCTGACGGTCGACGGGGTCCGCGTCTTCTATCGGCGGGTGCCGGGTGAGGGGACGCCGGTCGTCTACTGCCACGGCAACCCGACCCACGGCGAGGACTGGCTGCCGTTCCTGGAGCGGGGCGGACCGGCGCTGGCGATCGACATGCCGGGCTGGGGGCGCTCGGACCGGCCCGACCCGGGGCGCTTCGACTACTCGATGTACGGGCTCTCCGAGTTCCTCGAACGCTGCCTGTCGGAGCTCGGGGTCGAGCGGCGCAAGCTGGTCGTCCACGACTGGGGCGGCCTCGCCCTGATCGGCGCCCAGCGGCGCCCGGAGCTGGTCGAGAAGCTGGTCGTCTGCAACGCGGTGCCCCTGCTGCCGGGCTATCGCTGGCACTGGATCGCCCAGCTCTGGCGCCGCCGCCCGCTCGGCGAGATCCTCAACGCGACCACCACCCGGGCCTCGACCGCGCTGTTGCTGCGCCAGGCGAAGGGAGACCGGGGGGCGATGTCGCCGGAGTTCGTGGACATGGTCTGGGACCACTTCGACGCCGGCACCAGCGCCGCGCTGCTCGCCCTCTACCGCCATGCCGACCCAGAGCGGATGGAGCTCGCCGGCCGCGACCTCGGCCGGCTCGACTGTCCCGCCCTGGTCCTCTGGAGCGACCGCGACCCTTATATACCGCTCCGCTTCGGGGAGGCTTTCGCGGCGACCCTCCCCAACGCGGAGCTGGAGGTCGCCCGCGGCTGCGGGCACTGGCCCTGGATCGACGACCCGGCCGTGGTCGACCGCATCGTCCGCTTTCTCGCCTAGACGGACCCTCTTGTCAGCGTTAACCGGCGGATTACAATTGCCGGTTCCTGTGATTCGCCTTCTCGCTCGCATCGGAGACAAGCTGCCCCATGGCTGGGGCGACCTCGGCCGCCAGATCGGGCTGCTGCTGATCGTCGACCTGGCGTACGAGACCGTGCGCGGCCTCGCCGACGGCCAGCGCGCCACCGCCTTCGCCCACGGCCAGGCGATCATCGACGCCGAGCGCGCCACCGGCACCTTCTTCGAGCCCTCCTGGCAGAGCTTCTTCGGCGGCGCCAGCTGGGTGATCGACTTCGCCAACCAGATCTACATGAACAGCCAGTTCGCGGTCGTGCTCGGCTTCTTCTTCTGGCTCTACTTCTTCCGCAACGAGAGCTTCTACTTCGTCCGCAACATGTTCATGGTGGCGATGGGGCTGGCCCTGATCGGCTACACGCTCTACCCGACGGCGCCGCCGCGGCTGTTCCCCCACTACGGCTTCGTCGACACGATCAACGACTACTCCAGCGTCAATCACGACTCGGCCCTGACCAAAGTCTTCATCAACCCGTATGCCGCGGTGCCGAGCATGCACTGCGCCTTCGCGCTGATGATCGGCGCCACCGGCTTCCGCGTCTGCCGCCACTGGGCGCCGAAAGCGTTCTGGGCCTGCTGGCCGCTGCTGGTCGCCTGGGTGGTGGTCGTCACCGGCAACCACTACTGGATCGACATCGTCCTCGGCTGGATGGTCGCCGGGGGCGCCGCCTTCACCGCCGCCTACGTGCTCGGCCGGGCCCGGCCCGAGGCCTGGGCCTTCCGCATGCGCGCGCCGCGCGAGGCCGAGGCGTAGAGATCGACTAGCCTGACGACGATGCCAAGCGAACCCTCGGCGCCCCCACGGGCCCCAGGCGGCGGTCAACGCAGCGGCCGCTCGTCCGCGCGCAGCGGGCAGGAGCTGCGGGCTTACGCCCGCGACCGGCTGATCGAGTCCCGCCTGACGCCCAACGCGATCTCGATCGCCGGCCTCGTCGGCAACCTGATCGCCGCCGCCCTCGTCACCCAGGAGCTGTTCTTCCTCGCCGGCGTCGCCTTCGTGCTCGGCTCGGTGATGGACACGCTCGACGGCCGCTACTCGCGGATGTCGGGCAAGGGGACGCTGTTCGGCGCCTTCCTCGACTCGACCCTGGACCGGATCGAGGAGGGGATCGTGCTGGCCGCGGTCGCCGGCTACTTCGCCGCCCAGGGCGACGATTTCGCGGCGGCGATGTGCGTGGTCGCCGTGCTCGGCTCGCTGATGGTCTCCTACACGCGCGCCCGGGCCGAGGCGCTCGGGGTCGAGTGCAAGGTCGGGTTGGCGACGCGTCCCGTCCGGGTAGTCATACTCTCGATCGGGCTGATCTTCGCCAAGGGAGCCGGCATCGCCGACTTCGAGCTGCTGGCGCCGGCGGTCTATCTGATCGCGGCGTTGACCATCATCACCACGATCCAGCGTGTTTGGCATGTGCGAAACGAGCTTTCGCTGTAACCAGTTAAGCCGCCGGGTGTGTTCTGCCACTCAGCGCGATCCAGGAGGACTTCGAATTTCATGAGCGACAGCAACGGAGTAAACGGCAGCACCAACGGCGCCGCCCGCCCGGACGAGAAGGTCCGCGTGGCGATCGTCGGCGTCGGCAACTGCGCCAACTCCTTCATCCAAGGCGTCCAGTACTACAAGGACGCCGACCCGGGCGACGAAGTTCCGGGCCTGATGCACGTCGACCTCGGCGGCTACCACGTCAGCGACGTCGAGTTCGTCGCCGCCTTCGACATCGACGCCGAGAAGGTCGGCAAAGACCTCTCCGAGGCGATCTGGTCGGGCCAGAACGACACGATCAAGTTCGCCGACGTGCCGGAGATGGGCGTCAAGGTCGAGCGGGGGATGACCCACGACGGCCTCGGCAAGTACCTGAAGCAGAAGATCACCAAAGCTCCCGGGGAAACCGCTGACGTCGTCGGCATCCTCAAAGAGACCAAGGCCGATGTGCTCGTCTGCTACCTGCCGGTCGGCTCCGAGGAGGCGACCAAGTGGTACGTCGAGCAGGCGCTGGCCGCCGGTGTCGGCTTCGTCAACTGCCTGCCGGTCTTCATCGCCCGCGAGGACTACTGGGACAAGCGCTTCCAGGAGGCCGGGCTGCCGATCATCGGCGACGACATCAAGTCCCAGGTCGGGGCGACGATCGTCCACCGCTCCCTCGCCCGCCTCTTCCACGACCGCGGCGTGCGGCTGGAGCGGACCAGCCAGCTCAACGTCGGCGGCAACATGGACTTCTTCAACATGCTCGAGCGCGAGCGGCTCGACTCGAAGAAGATCTCGAAGACCAACGCGGTCACCTCGATCATGGGCCACGACCTGCCCGAGGACAGCGTCCACGTCGGCCCCTCCGACTACGTGCCGTGGCTGACCGACCGCAAGTGGGCGCACATCCGGCTCGAGGGCAAGGCTTTCGGCGACGTGCCGCTGACCGCCGAGCTGAAGCTCGAGGTCTGGGACTCGCCGAACTCCGCCGGCGTCGTGATCGACGCCGTGCGGCTGATCAAGCTGGCGCTCAACAACGGCATCGCCGGCCAGCTCGACGGGCCCTCCAGCTACCTGATGAAGTCGCCGCACACGCAGCGGCCCGACGACGAGGCGCGCGAACAGACCGAGGAGTACATCGCCGCCAACGCAAAGGGCAAGGCGCCGGCTCTCAGCGACAAGGCGGCCGACGCCGCCCAGGTCTGAGTTTTAGAGCCCGCCCTCGGGCGGGCTCTTATTCTCTGCATTCGTGCCTTCGGCTGAGCCGCTCTCGATCGCGCAGGTCGCGCCCTCCCGGCGCGGCCTGGAGGCGGTCGCCGAGTTCGTCGACCGCGTCTCGGCCGAGCTCGAGGGGCGCGGCCACGAGGTGCGGCGCGCCACCACCGGCGAGCGCGTCAAGAGCTGGCTGAAGTCCTCGCCGCCGGACATCGTCCACGTCCACGAGCCGTTCGCGCCGAGTGTCTCCTCGGCGGCCCTGCGGCACTCCTATTCGCTCAACGTCGCCACCTTCCACGCCCCGCAGGAGCGGACCCTCTCGACCCAGGTGGCACGGCCGCTGGTCGAGGTCTTCTTCGGCCGGATCGACGCCCGCACCGTCGCCAGCGCCGAGACCGGGGCGCTGCTGGAGCGCTACTTCCCCGGCAGCTATGAGCTGGTCGAGCCGGGCGGGGAGGGACGCGAGTGGGCCCGGGTCGCCGACGAGCTGGAAGCGATCTACCGGCAGCTGCTGTCCCGCCGCCATCGCCCCGACGGAGATCCGGAACTGCGCGAGCGGATCTCCCGGCGGCCGTTGATCGAGGTCGACCTGCACATGCATACCGACCACTCGGGCGACTGCGCGACGCCGGTCGAGGTGCTGCTGCAGACCGCCCGCGACCGCGGCCTCGGGGCGATCGCGATCACCGACCACAACGAGGTGAGCGGGGCGCTGGAGGCGCGGCGGATCGCCGCCGAGAGGTACGACGACCTGAAGGTGATCGTCGCCGAGGAGGTGAAGACCGCCGAGCAGGGCGAGGTGATCGGCCTCTTCCTCGAGGAGAAGATCCCGAAGGGGATGACGATGGCGGAGACGATCGCCGCGATCCGCGAGCAGGGCGGGCTCGTCTACGTGCCGCACCCGTTCGACCGCTTCCACTCGGTGCCCGACTACGAGCACCTGATGGACATCGTCGAGGAGATCGACATCCTCGAGGTCTTCAACCCGCGGGTGGCGGTGACCGCCTTCAACGAGGAGGCGGTGCGGTTCGCCCGCAAGTACCGGATCGTGCCGGGCGCCGGCTCGGACAGCCACGTCGCCCAGGGGCTCGGCAGCGTGCGCCAGCGGATCCACGACTTCGAGGGGCCGGCCGAGTTCCTCGAGGCGATGCGCGACGCCGACATCACCCGCAAGCACAAGAACCTGGTCTACGTGCAGACCCTCAAGTTCCTGCAGACGACCGGCCGGCCGAAGGCGCCGAAACGCCGGGTGCCGGACGCGAAACCGGTTCGCGGCGGCAAGCCGCGCCGGCGGGCCGGCGGCCGCTCCTCGGCGAGCAAGTCCTGATGCAGGGGGGTCGCGGGAAAGGAGCCGCCGAGGCCTCGTCAAAGAACTCAGCGGCGATGCGCGGCACCGACGACGAGATCAAGGAGAAGTACCTGGAGCGGGCGATCCGCGAGCTCAACCAGATGACGCGCGAGCTGCAGGAGTGCCCGCACTGCCCGCGCGGCAAGCTGATGCCGGTGCTCGGCTCCGGCCACCCGCAGGCCGACATCTTCATGCTCAAGCACGCGCCGATGAGCGCCGAGATCGAGGAGGGCGTCGCCTTCTACGGCCGCGCCGGCAACGCCCTGATGAAAAGCTTCAAGCGGCTCGGGATCGACCCGCTGGTCGTCTACGGCAGCCTCTGCGTCAAGTGCCCGATCGCCGAGCCCGACCTCGCCGCCGGCGAGTGCGTCGCCCGCCTCGTCGAGGAGATCGCGATCGTGCAGCCGAAGATCGTCGTCGTCATGGGCGAGCCCGCCCTGCGCGTCCTCAACCGCCTCGAAGTGCCGCTCTCGCGCCAGGTCGAGGGCCGCGAGGGCGAGATCCAGCCGTTCACCCCGACGATCGACGCCCTCTACGTCCCCGACATCGACGACTCGCTCGACCAGGAGGGCTCCAAGCAGCGCTTCTGGCGCTCCTTCAAGACCCTCGGCGTCTGGTACGAGGACCTGCCTCCGTACTAGTCACGATTGCGAGTCGATCTCGTGACGAAGATTTGACTTTCTGCGCGCCATACGCGCGCTTTTGCCTGTCAGGGTTTGGCCCGTGAGCACCCACGTCGCCGTATATCCTGCTTATATACCCGATATGGCCAAGGTCTTGATCAGCGTTCCCGACGAGCTGCTCGCTCGCATCGACCGCGAGGTGGCGAGCCTCGGTGGTTCTCGCAGCGGCTTCATCCAGGAGGCCGCCCGCCGCCGGCTCGGCTGGGCCGCTCCCGAGGAGATCGACGGGGCGCTCGCGCGCGGGCGATCGGCTTTGGCCAGCGCCGGGAAGTTCGAGTCGGTGGATCTGATCCGTGCCGACCGAGACCGGCGAGACGATCGTGATCGAAGTCGTTAGCGACGCCAACGTCGCCCTCAAGTGGTTTCACTCGGAGGGGGAGGAGGGGGTCGAGGAGTCGCGAGCGCTTCTCGCCTCCCATCGCGATCGTCTGCTCGTCGTCCATCTCCTCGACCTCACCCTGTACGAGGTGGGAAACGCCCTGCTGCGCGGCGCCGCGAGAGCGGACGCGACGGCGATCGCCACCGTGCTTCAGGCTCTGCGCGAGGTCTGCCCCGTCATCGCTCCGACCGACTCGGAGCTTTCCCTCGCCGCGGAGCTGGCGGCAGATCACGACCTCACCCTCTACGACGCCTCCTATGCCGCGGTTGCCAGAGCTCGAGGCGCGCGGGTGGCCACGTTCGACCGCAGGCTTCTCGACGCCGGCCTCGGCCTCCAACCCGGCGAGCTTGTCAGTGCTTAGCCTCAGGTCTCGCTGCCCTACTCCGCGTCGGGATCCGTGAGTGCGGCTACGTCGGCGAGGTCGACCGGTCGGCCGCGGGCGAGCTTCATCTGGATCAGGTCGTCGAGGCCGACCACCGGGACGTCGACGTCGCCGAGCCGTACCCGCAGCGAATGCTCACTCAGCTCATCGTAGGAGCGACCGCCAGGGACCTTGTGCCTCACGTCGATGCCGCCGTCTTTGGTGGCGAACTGCCAGATCGTCGCCCGTGGCAGCATCTTCGCGTCGATCGACGTTTGCTCCTGACCTGGGTTGAGAACGCGAGCCTCGAGTTGGCGCAGTGCTGCGGCGAGACGACCGAGGTTGGCTGGATCTGGGGCGGGGATCAGATCGGCGTCGTTGGTCGTGCGCACATGGCCATGCGTCTGCACGGCGAGACCGCCGATCAAGATGTAGTCGACGCCGTGCTCTGAGAGGGCGCGGAGGATCCGTTCGGCGTCGAGGGCCGGTTCAGGCTTGTTCACGCGCGGCCCGTCCGGCCTCCGCCAGGCGACCGGCCATCCGGTTCCAGGAGATTCCCAACGCCAGTCGTTCGGCCGGCGTGCGTTCCGCGCTGGTGCGGCGGTGAAGGGGGTCGTAGGAGCGATCTGGCTCACCTCCGCTCAGCTCCAGTCGCTCGCCCATCGCCCGCATCAGGCGGTCGAGGGTCTCGACGCTCGGCGAGATCTCATCCGCCTCCAGGCGGCTGATCGCCGATTGCTTCGTGCCAACGCGCCTCGCCAGTCGTGCCTGGCTCAGCCCTCGCCGCCGGCGGGTTTCCCGAATCAGCTCTCCCGCAGTCACGGAAGCAGTATAACGTAAATGTGATTACGACTAGGGCCCGCTGGCTTCGACGCGGGCGCGCTCGGCGCTGTCCTCCGCCGCGGCCTTGGGGGAGAGGTAGCGGTCGATCAGGGCCAGGGCGACGGCCGAGACGACGAAGGTGAGGTGGATCACGGTCTGCCAGAGCATCGTCTCCGAGGAGATCTGGCTGGCGTTGATGAAGGTCTGCAGGAGGTGGATCGAGGAGATGCCGACGATCGCCATCGCCAGCTTCACCTTCAGCACGTTGGCGTTGACGTGGGAGAGCCACTCGGGCTGGTCGGGATGGCCGCGCAGCTGGATTTTCGAGACGAACGTCTCGTAGCCGCCGATGATCACCATGATCAGCAGGTTGGCGATCATCACCACGTCGACCAGGCCGAGGACCAGCAGCATCACCTCGTTCTCGGTCAGGTGGCTGACGTCTGAGACCAGGTGCCAGAGCTCCTGCATGAAGCGCCAGACGTAGACGCCCTGGGCCGCGATCAGGCCGAGGTAGAGCGGTGCCTGCAGCCAGCGGCTGATGAAGATCGTGCTGCCGACGGTGCGCGCCAAGGGGCGGTCTATGTAGGAGTCGGCCGCGATGGGCCGCGCATCCTAGTCACTCGCACCCAAGGGAGGATCAGCCCCTTGCCGCTCGCTCGGCCGCTTGTGCTCGAGCCCGAGGCAATTGCAAAAACGCTACTACTGGTATTTGTAGACGCAGTCCTCTAAACTGGCTCGGTCTGCGTGTCGGTGCACTGGCCGCGGGCTCCGGTTCCGGTAGCGCTACTTCCCAAGCCGCCGGGGCTTTTGGTGTCGCCCCTCTCTTCCCTGGCGGCGGCGCCTTCGCACCAGCGACCGGGGCGACTGTTTCAGCCCTCCCGGTCGCTGGTGCGTGCTCAGTCCGCCATGTCCTCGGCCCGCGAAGGGGCGAGGTCGTAGTAGGCGGAGGCCAGCTCGGTGATGTCCGCGGGGGAGAAGCGCGCCGGGTCTTCGCGGAGGAGCGAATCGACCATGGCCGCGTCGATCAGGTGTACGATAAACATCGCTGTCAGTGGAGGTGGAGAGTGGCGAGACCCTGTCTCGCGGCGCGCGCTGTCGATAGCGCGGGAGAGGCGCTCGAAAACTTCACGACGTACTCGCAACGACGGTTCACCGGCCGTGTGGACCTCGAGCAGCAGCCCGCGCGCGACCATCGGGCGCTCGGCCGCGAACTCGGCGAGCTCGCAGAGCGCCGCTTCGAAGCCGGCGTCCCAACTGCCGTGGCGGCGCCCCGCTGTGAGCAGCTCCCCGCAGAGGCGGTCGGCTTCGGCCGCGTAAGCCTGCCGGTAGCAGTCGGCCATGCATGTGAAGTGCTTGTAGAACTGGGCGCGGTAGCCGCCGTAGCGCTGCAGCACGTGGCGGACGTGGGCGCCCTGGAAGCCGCGTTCGCCGGCGACGTGCAGGGTTGCGGCCATGATTCGCGCACGGATCTCGGCTGGCCCTGGCCTGGCCGCGTCGCCCCCGCTTCGGTCGCCCACGTTTCGTCGCATCGCTTCCCTGCCGCGCCCGCCGAACCCACCCAGCTCGGCACACAGACGACGGCGCAATGGAGACGAGCATACTGGCTTTTAGAAACGTCAGCCTCTACAGTTCCGCGCGCGATTCGAACTTCGTCCTTCACACCGCCGCGGAGCGCTCGTCTATCCTCAGTCCATGGCGTCGCTACCGGAGCACCTGTCGGCGAAACCCGCCGGCCGGACTCGCCTTTCCCGCGAGGTGATGCTCCAGCACCAGCGCGATCGGGTCCTGTCCGTCGCCACCGAGGTCTTCGCCAAGCGCGGCTACAACGCGACCACCGTCGACCACATCGTCTCCGCCGCCGGGATCGGCGTCGGCACCTTCTACGAGTTCTTCGAGAACAAGGAGGACTGCTTCCTGCAGGCATACGAGCGGATCGTCGCCCGGGGCCGGCAGGAGGTAGCCGCGGCGATCTCGGTCGAGCGGCCCTGGTCGGAGCGGGCCTGCGCGGCGATGCGGGTGCTGCTGGCGGCGATCGAGGAGCGGCCCCTCGAGGCGCGCCTGGCCCTGGTCGAGGTGCAGACCGCCGGCCCGGTCGCGCTCGCTCGCCACGAGGAGACGCTGGCGGCAATCGGCCCCTTCCTCGCGGTCGCCCGCCGTTCCAGTCCGGTGGCGGAAGAGCTGCCGGCGACGCTGGAGACGGCGCTGGTCGGCGGCGTGCTCTGGTTCCTGCAGCAGCGGATCGTGATCGGCGAGACCGCCGGGATGGAGGCTCTGCTGCCGGACCTGGCGGCGATCGTCGTCGAGCCGTACTTCGGGGCCGAGGAGGCCGAGCGGGCCGCCGCGGCGGCGCTCGGCACCGAGCCGATCGCCGGCTGACCGGGCCGCATAGCGCTCCCGCGAAGGGGGTGGGCGGCCGTGCCTGAGGCCGGCGGGCCCCCCGGCGCCACCGGCCCCGGCCTCGAGGCCGCCGGCGAGCGCCCCGACGCCCGCGAGCGGATCAGCGAGGCGGTGATGGACCTGGTGACCGCCCATGGCTACGGCGCCCCGACCCTGGAGATGGTGTTGGAGAGCGCCGCGGTCAGCCGCGAGGAGTTCCATCGCCACTTCGCAGACCTCGAGGACTGCTGCCTGCAGATCTACATCGACAACCTCGACAACCTCGACCGCACCGTCTACGGGGCCTTCGAGCGGCCGGGCCCCTGGCGCGACCGGGTGCGGGCGACCGTCTACGCCTTCGTTCGCCTGCTCCGCGACAACCCGCGCAAAGTCCACTTCGACGTGGTCGAGATGTCGAGCGCCGGCTCGCTCCCGCACATGCACCGCGAACGCCAGATGGAGCGGGCGGTCGACATCGTCGACCTCGGCCGCCAGGAGCTGACCGACCCCGACTCGCTGACCCGGGCGACGGCAGAGAGCGTGATCGGCTCGATCTACTCGCTGGTGGTCGGCGAGGTGCAGGCCGGGCGCATCGACAGCTCGGATCCGGAAGCCCTCGTCCCGGACATCATGTACGTGATCCTGCGGCCCTACCTCGGGCATGAGGTGGCGATGGAGGAGTTCTCGATCCCAGCGCCGCCGGAGGAGTCCTAGGTGTCCGGGCCCGCCGAGACGGCGACACCGCCGCGCCAGCGGGTGCGGGAGGCGATCATGGACCTCGTCCTCGCCAACGGGGTCGAGGCGGTCACGATGGAGATGGTGATCGAGCGCGCCGGGGTCGAGCGGGCGTTCTTCGAGCGCGAGTACGGCGACCTCGAGGGCTGCTACGTCCAGGTCGACGACGAGAACAGCAACGCCTTCGAAGCGGAGGTCGTCGCTGCCTTCGAGGCCGAGGAGGCCTGGCGCGACGGCCTGCGGGCGGCGGCCTACGCGGCGGCGAGGTTCATCCGCGAGAACCCCCGCGAGGTCTCCTTCGGCGGCGTCCATATGTTCAGCGCCGGGGACCGCGCCCAGGTCAGCCGCGAACGCCTGCTGCACCGGATGGTCGACCTCGTCGACCGCGGCCGCCGGGAGCTCGACGACCCCGACTCGATGAACCGCGGCGTCGCCGAGTCGGTGATCGGCTCGATCTACACGCAGATGATCAAAGAGCTGAACAGCGGTCGCGGCACCTCCGCCGCCGAGGACTTCGTCCCCGACCTGATGTACATCGCGGTGCGGCCCTATCTGGGGCACGCTGCGGCGGCAGAAGAGCTGGTCCACCCGCCCCCTCCGCAGCACCCGGAAGGAGGAGATTGAAACGGTATCGTCCGCCCGTGAGCAAGAGCGAGCCCAAGGGGGAGGACTCGGCTCCGGGGCTCGCCCGCCTGCCCCCGGGCCGGCACGGCCTGCCGCGCGAGTTCGTCACCGAGAACCAGCGCGGCCGCCTGACCGCGGGGATCATCGCCGTCGTCGCCGAGCACGGCTACAACGAGGCGACGATCAGCCAGATCGCCGCTGCCGCCGGCGTCTCCCGCCGCACCTTCTACACCTACTTCTCCGCAAAGCAGGAGTGCTTCCTCGATGCCTACGACCAGATCGCGGCTCACCTGAGAGCGGCCTCCGCCGCGGCGGCGTCTTCGCATTCGGAGTGGCCGGATCGGGTGGCGGCCAAGCTGCGTTCGACGATGGAGGTGTTTGCCGCCAATCCGGACCTGGTCCGCTTCTACCTGGTCGAGGCTCCCCGGGCCGGCGACGAGATTGCCGCCCGCTACCGGCGCGGCACCGACCTCGCCCTGGCCGACCTGATCGCCGACCGGCCGGAGGACGTCCGGCGCCCCTCGGAAGCGATCGAGTATGCGGTGATGGGGGGGATGGCGGCCCTGATCGCCGACCGGGTGCTGGCCGGTGAGGGCGAGCAGCTTCCCAGCCTGCTGCCGGACCTGCTCGAGCTGGTCCTCACGCCGTACCTCGGCCGCGAAGACGCGGTCGCCGTGGCACGCCGCGCCGGCGCCTGAGCTTTCCCTCCTCCGCTTCTCGGCGGTCCGCAGGCGAGCTTTCGCCTGCTCCTTTCACATTTCCGTCTCAGTTGGAAACCAAGGTCTTGACATTTGGAGACTGCATCCTCTAAGCTGCCGCCAGTTGGCCAGGGAGGCCAGCAGGGTTATTCACGAAACAGGGACTCGGGCCGGGTGGATGGGATGCAGTGCCCGCCGGACGGGTCCCCAGGGACAAGGAGATACGCCACCGTGACTCGCCTAGCGAAGGCAACGTCCGCGTTCACCAACGGCCGCAGGCTGGCCCTCTCCCTTGTCCTGGCCGCGATGAGCTTGCTTGTGCTGGCCCCTGCCGTTTTCGCCGGCAAGACCGTCGACCGCGTCGTCGGCACGGTCGCCTCCGGCACCACCGGCGGCCAGTTCAACAGCCCACGTGGAGTTGCCGTCAACGACGCCACCGCCGACGCCAACGGCACCGACAACTGGTTCTACGTCGCCGACGGCTCCAACCACCGCATCCAGGCCTTCAACGCCGCCGGGGTCTTCCAGTGGGCGATCGGGCGCAACGTCATCGATCCCGCCGCCACCACCGACACCGATCTCGGCGACGTCTTCGAGAAATGCACTACCGCCGCCGACTGCAAAAACGGCTCCGCCGGCACCAGC
>DATHUE010000148.1:0-19547 GCA_035462545.1 Solirubrobacterales bacterium | reverse complement strand
CCCAGGCGTCGGGGGTCGCGGCGAGGTCGGTGACCACGCTCGGCAGCTCGCCGGAGACGAGGTCGGCGAGGGTGACCTCCTCCAGCACCGTGCGCAGGCTGGCCCGGACCGCGACCCAGACTTCGCGCAGCGGCTCGGAGTGGCCGCGGTAGGAGATCGCCTCCGGCGGCGTCGACTGGACGTCGGCGATCGGGCCCTCGACGGCGCGGACGACGTCGGCGATCGTCACCTCGTCGGCGGGCCGGGCGAGCCAGTAGCCGCCCTTGGCGCCGCGACGGGCGCGGACGAGGCCGTTGTGCTTGAGCTCGAGCAGGATGTGCTCGAGGACCTGCAGGGGGATGTCCTGGGCCTCGGCCAGCTTTTCGCCCTTGACCGGCCCCTCGCCGGCCGCGGCCAGCTCGACCGCGGCGCGAACCGCGTAGTCGGCCTTCGCTGAGACGCGCATACGTCCAGTAAACCAGTCAGCCGATTACGTCAGGCGTGAGATCGTCGGAGCGGTCTTTTCTTTGCTCGGCCGCTTCCCGCGCTTCGCGCTGCTCGCGGCGCCGGTTCCACCAGCGCGGGAACCAGATCAGCAGGCCGAGGCCGATCCCGGCGACGGCGGCGGCGATCGGCCAGACCACCGGGTCGCCCTTCTGCACGGTGACCAGGCCGGAGGCGATCAGGACGACGCCGAGGGCGCTGCGGAGGAAACCGACGGGCGCCCGCGCCGCGAAATGGGCGCCGACGATCACCCCGGGGATCGAGCCGAGCAGGATGTTGCCGGCCAGCACGAAGTCGACGTTGCCGGTGATCCAGTGGGCGATGCCGGCCGCCCAGAGCAGGATCGCGGCGTGGAAGACGTCGGTGCCGACGACCTTTTTCGGCGCCAGGCGGAAGACGGCGATCAAGAGGATCGCGATCACCGTGCCGGAGCCGGCCGAGGTGATGCCGATCACGAAGCCGGTGGTGGCCCCGATCGCCACCGCGGCGATCTTGTGGCGGCGCTTGATCTCGAAGTCGTCGCGCTCTTCGATCAGGTCGCTGAGAATCAGCGCCCGCGCCAGGGTGATGATCCCGACCATCAGCAGGGTGCCGCCGAGCAGCGCGTAGACGATCGAGTTGAGCCGCTCTTCGCCGACCTGGTCCTGGAGGATCGCGATCGCCCAGACCCCCAGCACCGAGGCCGGGACGCTGCCGGCCGCCAGCCACATCGAGAGGCCGATGTTGACCGTGCCCATCTTCAGGTGGCGCCAGCCGCCGACGGTCTTGGTCACCGCCGCGTAGAAGATGTCGGTGCCGATCGCGGTCACCGGCTTGACCCCGAACAGCAGGATCAGCAGCGGCGTCATCAAGGTGCCGCCGCCCATGCCGGTCATGCCGACCATCGCTCCGATGCCGAAGCCGAAAAGAACTATTGCCAGGTCCATATGCGTGCCGCGCGGGTTGCTTATCGACTTTCTCGACCTCTTTGGTCAGGAGCGCGGAGTGCGGCAGGATACCAGCGATGCCTGGCGAGTCGATCTCGATCCGCGGACTCGCGCACTCCTACGGAGACCTGCGGACGCTCGGCGGGATCGACCTCGAGCTGCCGGCGCAGGAGGTCGTCGGCCTGGTCGGACCCTCAGGCTGCGGCAAGTCGACCCTGCTGGAGCTGCTCTGCGGGCTCGGCGAGCCCGGCGGGGGGACGATCGCCGTCGGCGGTGCCGGGGACGCGGGGGGGCGGCTTGCCCGCTGCGCCTACATGCCCCAGCGCGACCTGCTCTTCCCCTGGCTGACGGCGATCGACAACGCGGCGCTGGCGCCGCGCAACCGCGGCGCCAGCCGGGCCGAGGCGCGGGCTGAGGCGGCGCAGCTGTTCGACCACTTCGGCCTGGCGGGCTTCGAGGCAGCGCGCCCGGCCGAGCTCTCGGGTGGGATGCGGCAACGGGTCGCCTTCCTCCGCACCCTCCTCTCGGGCAAGCCGGTGCTGGCCCTGGACGAGCCCTTTGCGGCCCTCGACGCGATCACCCGGGCGGAGATGCAGGGGTGGCTGGCGGCGGCGCTGCGCGAGGAGCCGCGCACGGTCGTCCTGGTCAGCCACGACGTCGAGGAGGCGCTCTACCTCTCCGATCGCGTCCTCGTCCTCTCCCCCCGCCCCGCCCGCCTCGTCGCCGAGCTGGGCTCACCGGCGCCCCGAGCCGCCGACCGCGACGCCGCCGTCACCGACCCCGCCTTCGTCGCCGCTCGCGAGGAAGCGATGCAGGCACTGCGGGGGGCGGTCGGATGAGGCGTTGGCTGGCGCCGGCACTGCTGCTCGCCGCCCTGGTCGGCGGCTGGCAGATCGCGACCAGCACCGGCGCGATCGCCGAGGCGCTCGATCTCGAGCCCTTCCTCGTGCCTTCGCCGGCGGAAATCGCGTCGGCGATCTGGGAGGACCGCTCGCTGCTCGCCGAAAACGCCTGGGTCACCCTCGGCGAGATCCTCTTCGGGCTGGCGATCGCGATCGCCGTCGGCCTCGCCTTCGCCGTCGGCCTCCACCTCTCCGAGACCCTGCGGCTCGCCTTCTATCCGCTGCTGGTCGTCTCGCAGACGATCCCGGTCCTCGTCATCGCCCCGACCCTGGTCGTCTGGTTCGGCTACGGGTCTCTCCCGAAGCTGGCGATCGTCGCCCTGATCTGCTTCTTCCCTGTCACCGTCAACACCCTCGACGGCCTGCGCACGGTCGATGGCGACGCGATCCGGATGATGCGGACGCTCGACGCCTCCCGCTGGCAGATCCTGCGCCGGGTCGAGGCGCCGGCGGCACTGCCCTTTGCCTTCAGCGGCGCCAAGATCGCCGCCGTGATCGCCCCGATCGGCGCCGTCTTCGCCGAGTGGTCGGGATCCAGCGAGGGCCTGGGCCACATGATCCTCCAGGCCAATGCCCAGTACCGGGTCGACGTCCAGCTTGCCGCGGTGGTCGTCCTCTCGGCGATCGCCCTGCTTCTCTTCGGCCTCCTGGCGCTCGCTGAGCGTCGCGTCGCCGCTTGGCGATAGAACACCGGGTGTGAAACCACCAAGCATTCGGGCCCTCGCCGCCCTCGCCGCCCTGTTCCTGCTCGCCACCGGCCTCGCGGCCTGCGGTGAGAAGTCCGAGGATGGGACCGCCGAGCCTCAGTCGCTCAGCCTCGTCCTCGACTTCTACCCGAACCCCGACCACGCCGGGATCTACATGGCGGAGAAGCTCGGTTATTTCGAGGAAGCAGGCCTCGGCGTCTCGATCGAGACCCCGGCCGACCCCTCGGCCCCGATCAAGCAGGTTGCCGCCGGCCGCAGCGACCTGGCGATCTCCTACGAGCCCGAGGTGATCCTCGCCCAGGAGCAGGGACTCGACGTCGTCGCCGTCGGGGCCCTGGTCGACCAGCCGCTGACCTCGATGATCTGGCTCGGGAAATCGGGCATCAAAGGGATCGGCGATCTGCGCGGAAAGACGATCGCCACCGCCGGCATCCCCTACCAGGACGCTTTCCTGGCGACGATTCTCGGCCGCGTCGGGCTCACCCCCGCTGACGTCAAGACGGTCAACGTCGGCTTCGGCCTGCTGCCGGCGCTGGTCAGCGGCAGCGCCGAGGCGATGCTCGGCGGGTTCCGCAACGTCGAGGGGGTCGATCTGCGGATGCGCGGCAAAGATCCGACGGTCACCCCCGTCGATCAGCTCGGGGTGCCGACCTACGACGAGCTCGTCTTCGTCGCCGGCCGCGAGAGCGCCGAGGCGGACCCGGAGACGATCCGGCTCTTTCTCACGGCGCTGGAGCGCGGCACCCGGGCGGCGGTGGAACAGCCGGGCGCGGCGACCAATGCGGTGCTGGAAGCCAACCGCGACCTCGACCCGAAACTGACGGCGGCCGAGGTCGAGGCGACGCTGCCGCTGCTGGCACCACCGAACAGCGCCGCTCGCCCCTACGGCTACATGGACCCGGCCGAGTGGACCGAGTTCGCCGGCTGGATGCGCGACAACGGCCTGATCGAGTCGCTGCCGAGCCCGGCCCGGTTGCTCGACAACTCCTACCTGCCGAGCGACGAGATCCCCGAGTAGCGCAGCGAGCCCGCGCCGAGCAGGCGGGTGACGTCGGTGACCGGCATCGCCATGTGGAAGAGGTGGCCCTGGGCGTAGTCGCAGCCGAGCCGCTTCAGCTCCGCCAGCTGCACCTCGTCCTCCACCCCCTCGGCGATCACGTCGAGCGAGAGCGCTCGCGCCATGCCGATGATCGCCTCGACGATCGCGGTCCGCTCCTGCTCGATCCCGAGCCCGTCGATGAACGAGCGATCGATCTTCAGCGCGTCGAAGGGGAAGCGGTTGAGGTAGGCGAGCGAGGAGTACCCGGTGCCGAAGTCGTCGAGGACGAGGCGAACGCCGAGCTCGCTGAGCTGCTGGAGGGTCGCCGTCGCGGTCGCCGACTCCTCGACGAGCACGCTCTCGGTGATCTCCAGCCGCAAGAGGCTCGGCTCGAGCCCGGTGCGGGCCAGCACGTCGCCGACCACCATCGGCAGGTCGCGGTGGGCGACCTGGCGGGCGGAGAGGTTGACGGCGACGTCGAGCGGGCGGGCGTCGGGGCGCTGCTCGTGCCACTCCAGCACCTGGCGGCAGGCGCGCTCCTGAACCCAGCGCCCGATCGGCTCGATCAGGCCGCTGTCCTCGGCGATCGAGACGAACTCGCCCGGATCGAGCAGGCCGCGCTGGGGATGCTGCCAGCGGACCAGGGACTCGAGCCCGGTGATCTCACCGCTGCGCAGGGAGAGGACGGGCTGGTAGTAGAGCAGCAGCTCCTCGCGGTCGACCGCGTGGCGCAGCTCGCGTTCGATCTCGATCCGGCGCAGCGCCCCGGCCCGCATCTCGGCGTCGAAGAGGACGCAACGGGAGCGGCCCCGTTCCTTGGCCCGATACATCGCCGCGTCCGCGTCGCGAATCAGCAGCTCGGCGTTGGCCACCCTCTCCACCGAGGGACGCGCGACAGCGACCCCGATGCTGGCGCTGACGAAGTGCTCGGCGCCGTCGACCGAGAAGGACTGGGCGAAGGCGGCGGAGACGCGGTCGGCGATCGCGATCGCCTCGTCTTCGTCGGCGAGCCGATCGATCAGGATCCCGAACTCGTCGCCGCCGAAGCGGGCGACGACGTCGCCGGGCCGCAGGTGCGCGCGCAGTCGCGGCGCCACCGCCCGCAGCAGCGCGTCGCCGGCGTGGTGGCCGAGGCTGTCGTTGATCAGCTTGAAGTGGTCGAGGTCGAGGAAGAGGATCCCGATCGGCGAGCCGGACACCGCGGCACGGCGCAGCGAGTCCCCGAGCGCGTCGACGAAGCTGAGCCGGTTCGGCAGTCCGGTGAGGGCGTCGTGGAGGACGCGGTGGCGGAGCGCCTGGTCGGCGCCGTGGCGCTCGATCGCGTCGGCGAGGACGTTGGCGGCCGCCTGCACGAAGGGCAGGTCCTGAAGGGCAAGGCGATCGTCGCCCGTGGTGTGGACGTCGAGCACGCCGAAGGGCCGGTCCTTGCCGTCGATCGCGACGGCAACGCTGCTGCTGGCGCTGATCGCGCGCAGCACCGGCGGCATCGTGAAGCGCTCCTCGCCGGCCCAGTCTGTGACGATCGCGTGGCCGCCCGACTCGAGGGCGGCGCCGGCGTGCGAGTCGAGGGCGGCCGAGACGCGGCGGCCGGCGCCGAGCACGTGCTCGTCGAGGCCGGCTCGCAGGACCAGCCGGCGGCCGTCCTTGCCGACCTCCCAGATGCAGGCGCTCTGGATGCCGTCGACCTTGCCGATCAGCGAGACCGCGGCCCGCATCAACGACTCCGGATCGCCGTCCTGCAGCGCCCGCTCACCGAGCCGGGCGACCACCGCCTGCTGTGCCAGCGCCCGCTGCAGCTCCTGCTCGGTGGTCTTGCGCTCGGTGATGTCGTAGAGCACGCCGTGCCAGACCGGGATGCCGTGGGCATCGGGTTCCAGCACCGCCTCGTCGAGGATCCAGACCACCTCGCCGCTGCGGGTGATCATCCGGTAGTCGATCGGCGGCGGATCGCGGTCGCCGAGCTGGTCGGCGCTCTCCTGCGAGAGCGCCCGCTCGCGGTCGTCGGGGTGCAGCAGGCTGGCCCACAGCTTCGGGTCGCGCTTCCACTCTTCCGGGCTGTAGCCGAGGATCTCCTCGATCTGGGGACTGACGTAGCGCCAGCGGCCGCGCTCGCCGAGCTCCGAGGTGTAGACGATCACCGGCAGCCGCTCGACCATCCGGCGGTAGTCCTCGCCGCCGGAGGAGATCTGCGAGATGAACTCGCTGACCTCCTCGTCCTGCCAGTTCCTTTCCCCGGGGCTCCTCATGCGCGTGCCTGGGTATCGACAAATCGTCCAACTTCTTTAAGAGGTCCTCAGGCAGCCATCCGCAGCGGCGGTCCGTGCGCCACGAGCCGGTGCAAACCGGCGATCGTCAGCGCCCCGACCAGGCCCCGATAGGGCTCATATGGCGCGTAGAACTCTTCGACCTCGGGGATCGTGGCGCGGCGGCCGAGACCGGCGAGACGACCGATCAGCTTGATGTAGGCGAGGTCTCCTGCCGGCAGCGAGTCCTGTTCGCCGCGGCCGAAGAGGCCGAGGCACTGGATCGTCCAGGGACCGATTTCCGGCACCGCCAGGAGGCGGCGGTCGTCGCCGGGATCGGCGAGGTCGCAGCGACCGGCGGCGACCTGTCGCGCCACCCGGCGCAGCGCCAGCGCCCGGTTGCCGGAGAGGTCGAGTGCCTGCAGCTCGGCCGGGGCGCGGCCGGCGATCGTCGCCGCCGAAGGCACGTCGCGCAGCGCCTCGGGACCGTCCCCCAGCCGCGGTCCCCAGCGGCCGACGATGCGGCGCTGGATCGTCGCCGCCCGGCCGGACTCGATCAGCTGCTTGACCACCGCCCAGGCAAACGCCTCCCAGGGCCACGGGTGGCGCTTGGGGCGGAAGTCCGGCAACCGGCGCAGCAGCGGCCCGACCAGCGGATCGCGGCGGAAGCGCCGGTGGAAGTCGGCGAGGTCGTCGTCGACGCCCAGCGCGAACCGCATCCGCTCGATCGCGATCCCCAGCTGCTCCTCCCCCGCCCCCTCGACGGCCTCCGCCCGCAGCGCCAGTCGCTGCTTGCCGGGCTGCCAGGCGCGCACGACGATCGGCTCGCCCGCGACGTGCAGGAACCGGGTCGCGATTCCGCCCCGGACCCGCAGCGTCCGGTCCTCGCTGCTGCCGCGCTGCAGGCGCCAGGGCGACGGCGCCCGTACCTCGAGCTCGAGCGAGCTAGCGGCCGAGGAGATGGACGTCAACGAGGAAGGAGCGGCTGGCTACGACGTTGGGCTCGCGACGGCGGCGGCCGAGGCGGGCGGCGGAGCGCTTGCGGGGGCGCGAGCCGACGGCGCTGACCGCGCGCACGGCAGCCACCGTGGCAGCACCGGCCAGGACCCCGCCGGCGGCGGCAATCGCGGCGGTGCGGACCTCACCCCGCAGGGCCGGTAACGCCGGCTCCTCGTAGGGCAGCGGCAGCGCCCGCACCGGCTCGGCCTCGCGCGGCTCGGCGTCTTCCTCGGCGATGACCTCGCCGTCCAATTCGAGATCGCTCACCGAACCGACTCTAGCGAGGGCCGAGGTCGGCCCCTCGGCGTTCATCGCAAACTGCGTTCGTAGATGCGATAGCGCTTGACGATTTTCCCACCCATCGCCTCCAACGCCCGGTTCATCGGCTCGTTCGTCTCCAGGATCCAGCCCGCCTCGCCGCTTTTCTGCCGAGTCCGCGCGGCTGCGTCGAAGTGGGCGATGTAGAGCGCGGCGGCAACGCCGGTGTGCTGGTGCTCGGGCCTGACCCCGAGGAACCCGACCCGGACCCGGTCGACGGTCCGGCCGCGGTTGAGATAGTGCCACCAGCCGGTCGGCAGCAGCCGGCCCTTCATCTTTCTCAGCACCTGGTTGACGTCGAGGACGGTGATCGCGATCGCGATCGTCTCGCCCTCCTTTTCGGCGACCATGAACCACTCCGGGCTGTAGACCAGCTGCAGGTCGAGCGCATAGGCGTCGAGGTCCTCCTTGCCGAAGGGGACGAAGCCCCAGTTCCGCGCCCAGGCGGCGTTGTAGATCTCGGCGAAGTCGTCCATCTCCTTGCGCATGCCCCAGCGCGACATCTTGCGGATCGTCACCCCGTGCTCCTCGCGCGCCGCCTTGTCCAGCTCTTCGAGGACCGGCAGCATCGTCGTGCCGCGGTTGGCGATCTCCAGCTCCCAGGAAAAGAGGTCCATCGCCTTCGCCAGGCCCGCCTCCTCGCAGAGGCGCTGGTAGTAGGGCGGGTGCCAGGGCTGGCGGACCATCGGCGCCAGCTCGAAGCCCTCGATCAGGATCCCGCTTTCGTCGTTGATCGAGAAGTCCATCGGACCGACCATGCGATCGCAGCCGCGCTCGCGCAGCCAGCTGGCGGCGGCATCGAGCAGCGCCGCCATGACCTCGCCGTCCTCCTCCAGCTCGAGGAAGCCGAACATCCCCCAGCGGCTCGAGTGGAACTCGTTGAAGGCGTGGTCGATCTGGGCGGTGGCCCGGCCGACGACGCGACCGTCGCGCCAGGCGAGGAAGTACTCAGCCTCGCCGTGTTTGAAATAGGGGTTGAGCTTGCGGGTGAGGAAGCCCCAGCGCTCGGCTTTCAGGTGCGGGACCCAGGGAGTCCCGGCGTGCAGCCGGTAGGGGAGGTCGACGAACCGCTTCAGCGCCGCCAGGTTGCGGGCGGTCCGGATCGTCACGCTTCCCATGAGGGGCGGAACCTACACTCTCGGGGATGAGCAATCCGGCGAAAGCGCCCGTCGACGTCTTCGCCAAGGCGCGCGACCACGACCGGCTCGAGCAGCTCGAAGCCGCCCGCGAGCACGATCTCCTCCCCTACTTCCGCCTGCTCACCTCGCAGGCTGGGCCGGTGGTCGAGATGGAGGGGCGGGAGACGATCATGCTCGGCTCCAACAACTACCTGGGCCTGACCGGCGACGAGCGCGTCAAGGGAGCCGCCCGCGAGGCGCTGGAGACCTACGGCACCGGCGTCACCGGCTCGCGCCTGCTGAACGGGACGACGCCGCTGCACGTCGCGCTCGAGCGCGAGCTGGCGGAATGGATGCGAACCGAGGAGGCGATCGTCTACACGACCGGCTACCAGTCGAACCTCGGCTGCATCGGCACCATCCTCGGCCCCGGCGACACGGTGATCTGCGACTCCGGCGACCACGCCTCGATCCTCGACGGCTGCCGCCTCGCGGGCGCCAAGCTGCGGCCCTTCCGCCACAACCGGATGGACAAGCTGGAGAAGATGCTGGGACGGGCCGCGGGGGACGGCGGCGGCGTCCTCGTCGTCGTCGACGGCGTCTTCTCGATGGAGGGCGACGTCTGCGACCTGCCGCGGATCGTCGAGCTCTGCCAGGCATACGGGGCGCGGCTGATGGTCGACGAGGCGCACGGCGCCGGTGTCCTCGGCGCCCGCGGCGCCGGCGCCTGCGAGCTGTTCGGGCTCGAGGACGAGGTCGATCTGCGGATGGGGACCTTCTCCAAGAGCCTCGCTTCCTGCGGCGGCTTCATCGCCGGCCCGGCCGACGTGATCGAGTACCTGCGGATCGCCTCCCGCTCCTTCATCTTCAGCGCCTCGGCGGTGCCGGCCGCGGTCGGGGCGGCCCTGGCGGCGCTGCGGGTGGTGCGGGAGGAGGGCCCGCAGCTGTTCGAGGCGCTGCTCGCCAATGCCGAGTACCTGCGCGAAGGCCTGCGCCATCTGGGGCTGAAAGTGATCGAGCCGGGGTCGCTGCCCGATGGCACCGTGGCGACCACCCCGGTGGTGCCCGTGGTGGTCGGCGACGACTGGCAGGCGGTGCTGCTCTGGAAAGCGCTGTTCGACGCCGGCGTCTACACGAACGTCGCCATCCACCCTGCCGTCCCGCCCGGCGGGGCGCTGCTGCGGACCAGCCTGATGGCGACCCACGAGCGCGAGCACCTCGACGCGGCGCTGGGGACGATCGCCCGGGTGATCGCCGACTTCCCAGAGCTGCCGCGGGCCTAACGCGGGCTCGCCCCGGTGCGCCGGTCGACATTAACCGGCCGGTAACGGAATCTTGACATCCCCCCATCTGGGTAGTTTCACGCTTGTCCAGATCCGAACTAATCCGAATCGGCCCGAAAAATATGCTCTTAGCGGGTGGGCTGAAGAAGGATTTGGCGGCTCGGGGTTGACGGTCGCCACCCTGGCGCAATAGCTTGCGCTCCTCGCCGCACACGAGGCCCCCGGGAGGGGCCGCGGCACAAGTTCAAGCGAGGCCGGACCACGGTCCCCATGCCGCCGGTTCGGTCGATTCGACCATCCCAGTCACAGTTCCTTTGAAGGGAGGACTCTCTGTGAGCGCTGCTTCGACGGCCCCTGCAACCACCCCCGCGTCAGGTGGTGCCCCCCAACACATGCAGGCCCTGGAACGGGCAAACCTGGTGCGTCTGGCGCGAGCCGAGCTGAAGCGCGCAATCGCCCGCGGCGACAAAGATCCCTCCGAGGTGGTGCAGGAGTGCCCGTGGGAGACGGAGAGCATGACGATCGCCGAGCTGCTGACCAGCCAACGGCGCTGGGGTCGCACCCGCGCCCGCAAGTTCCTGATGCCCCTCTCGTTGAGCGAGAACAAGCGGCTGGGGACGCTGACCACCCGGCAGCGGCGACTGCTGGCGACCGAGCTCGCCGCCCGCTCGGCGGAAGCGAGCCGGCGCACGGTTACGGTCTAGGACCCTCCCCCTAGCCGCGCAGCTGGCCGACGCGGAAGCTGAGCCCTCCTGAGGCCCGCTGGAAAGCGCGCCTCAGGAGGTAGAAGACGAGCAGGAAGACAGCGGCGCCGATCCCCAGACAGGTCGCGAGGATCAGGCCGACCAGGTAGTAGAAAGTTCCGACCGTGAGCACGAACGCGGTCCCCGCCAGCAGGGTCGTGTGGGAGCGGTAGCCGGCGAAGTGCTCACGGGCTGAGACCTCGAGCCCGCCGAGCCCGCCGAGCACGACCCCCACCCCGACCAGCTTCGGGGTGCCGCCGACGAGGCCGACGATCAGGCAGACGATCCCGGCCAGGACCGTCAGCTCGGCCAGGGGGAATTTGCCCCAGGGGGCGTCAGGCCGCTCGTCAGGCGAGCTGACGCGCTTCGGCTTCGGTTTCGGTTTCGCGCTCAACGGCCGCAAGCCGCCCGGCTAACGGACATCCAGAGGAGACCTTGACCTGCCACCAGCCCATCAGCATCCCGACCAGGCCGAGCCGGGGGCGGGACTGCCAGGCGCCGCAGCCGGGCTCGCCGACGTCATGGCGGGTCACCCGCACGCCCTTGTACTGGGCGGGGGCCGCCAGCATCCGCTCCAGCAGATCGCGGTTCTCGCGCTCGAGCGCGGTCCGCTCGCGCAGGGTTTGACGGGCCTCGCCGATCCGGGCGGCCAGCGAGTCGCGCACCCGCTCCAGCTCGCCGAGGTCGAGGACCCGCGGCTCGGCCGCGAGGGCGGCGACGCTGTGGTCGATCTCGGTGCGACCGAAGGCGATTGCAAGCAGACCGGCCAGCTCGCGCTCCAAACGACCGATCTGGCCGCGCAACTGCGCCCGCGCGTCGCGCTCGTCGACTCCAGCCCGGAGCCCGTCGAACTCGTTTCGCTGCAGCAGAGCGGGCATCGAGGAAAGTCTAGATCACGCTCGCGGGCGCCCACAAGGGATCACGCGTTAAGCCTCCAGCGTCGCCGCCGCCATCCACAGCGCCTCCTCGACGGCGATCTGCGCCACCCCGTTGACCTGGGTGGCGGCGACCGCGATCCGGCGCGTCGCCGAGTCGATCCGGTAGTCCTCGGCCGCGGCACCGAAGAGCAGCGCCACGGGGCCGGTTTCGTCGGCGATCGTCAGCGTTCCCTGTGCCAGCTCGCCCGGGCGGCCCGGCAGCGACTCGCCGGGGGCTGAGTCGCGGATGCAGAGCTCGCCGTCGAGGCGGTCGGCGTCGAAGGCGCGCAGGGCGACTCCGGTCTCGACGATCGCGATCGTCAGCGCGTCGCGGGGCAAGCCGACGCTCTTGAAGGCACCGTCGTTGATGCGTTCGAAGGCGAGCTGCTCGACCGGCGTCCGCGTGCGGTCCGGGTCGAGGCCGATCTGGCGAAAGAAGACGCGGTAAGCCCAGGGCACGGGCCGTTCGCGGAGGTGGATCGCGTGGGCGCCGAAGAAGCGGTCGGAGAGCTCGCGGAGGCGGCGGCGCACCGGCTCAGGGCTCTTGCCGGGGCGGCAGTCGGCTTCGATCCAGGCGATCCCGAGACCGGGGAACTCGGCGGCGATCGCGGGCGCTACCCAACCCTGCCGCGGCGGCGGGTCCCACCCCAGGTGCCGGCCCGGGTCGGCGCTCATCGTTGCGCCGCTGCGGTCGCCGCCAGCAGGCCCTCCACCCGGGCGGAGAGCCGGTCGGCATCGAGGGTGCCGATGCCAGCGTCCTGCAAGGTGCCACCGGGGTAGACGTAGGCGATCGTCGGACAGATCCCGACCCGGTAGAGGCTGGCGACGGCGCCGTCGCGGTCGTAGCCGACCGGCATCTGCCAGCCGTGTTCGCGGACCAGGTCGCGAACCGTGCCGCGGTCGTCGCGCACGTTCAGCGAGAGGAAGCCCACCCGCCCACGGTAGCGCTCGGCGACGGAGCTGACGACGTCCTGCTGCTCGATGCACTCGTCGCCGCCGCGGCTGAACCAGAACGAGAGCACCAGCGGCCGGTCGAAGAAATCGCAGACGCGAATCGCCCCCTTCGTCGCGATCTGGCAGGCGGGCTGGCGGACACTGTCCTCGGGGCAGGGGACCGCCGAGCTTTCGCAGTCGTCCTGGGCGACGTTGGCATCGCCTTCGACCGAGCCGGCCGCGATCGGGACCGCGAACTCCGGCAGCGGCCAGCGCTCCTCGAGCCGGTCGAGGCCGAGCGTGCCGCCGTCCTCGTCGCCACTGAGGGTGCTGACGCTGGCGATCACGACCAGGGCGAGGAAGATGAGGCCGACGAAGATCGAGTAGCGGTCCTTCATCGATCCTCGATCCAGACCAGGGCCGCCGGCAGCACCACCATCACCCCGAGGAGGGCGACAGCGAGGTCGATCACGGTGACGATGCCGAAGTCCCGCAACATCTGGAAATCGCTGGCGATCAGCACCGCAAAGCCGGCGATCGCGGTCACCGCCGAGGCGAGCACCGCAGCGCCGGTGCGGGCGTAGGCGCGCCGCAGCGCCATCTCAGCGCCACTGCCGTCGCCGAGCTCGGCGTGGAAGCGACCGCTGAGGATCACCGCGAACTCGGTCGCGATCGCGATCGTCAGCACCCCGAGCGCCGCCGACATCGGGTTCAGCGGGACCCCCGTCAGCCAGAGGATCAGGCCGGCCCAACCGCTGGCCAGCGCCGTCGGCACCAGCGGCACCAACGCCCGCGCCAGCGAGCGGTAGGCGGCAAGCAGGACGAGGCCGACGACGAGCAGCGCCGCCAGGGTCAGCCAGTAACGGCTGGCGGCGAGATCGCCGGCGGCATCGGCGGCGATCGCCGGCAGCCCCGCGACCCGTGCCTGGACTCCCGCGGGCGGGCCACCCGGCTCGCCGGGGGTGCCGATCGCCGCCCGCACGCGGTCGACCAGCGCCTCCTGGTCCTCCAACGACTGAGCGCGGATTCCGAACGAGAGCAAGGCGAGGTTGCCGAGCTCGCCGGTCTCGGGATCGAGCGGCGCCACCTGGCGCAGCGCGTAGGGCGAGAGCGCCGCCAGGGTCGCCCGCAACTCGGCGGCGGTCGTCTCACCCTCGCCGCGGAGGAGGAAGTCCGAAAGCGCCGGCCCCGGGCAGACGTCGGCCTCGAGGCAGCTCGGTCGCTCACCGGAGAACCCGTTCTCGCGCAGCACCCGCTGCTTGAAGGCAGCCATCCACTCGATCGTCGCCGGGTCGGTCAGATCGGGGGCTTCGACGAGGACGTCGAGCTGACCGGAGACGCCGGTGACCTCTTGCAGCTCAGTTAGATCCTGAACTGCGGCCAGGTCCTGGGGCGCCAACGAGCGGATGTCGGAGACGGTCTTCACCTGCGTGCCGGCGACCCAGCCGGCGAGGGACAGGACGAGGCCAGCGAGCAGGATGCGCTCCGGCCACTCCGTTGCGAATGAGACCAAGCGCTCCGGCAAGCGGGTCCTGTCGGTGCGGCCACCCCCACGGTGCTCGGCGCTGGACGCGCCTCCGCGCCGCGGGGGTCCCCCGCCCCACCGCCACCCGCCTGGGAAGCGCTTGCCGCTCTCGTCCGTGGACCAGAGGCTCAAAGCAGCGAAACCCACGGTCAGCACCAGGGCAAAGGCAACGCCGATCCCCAGGAGCAACAGCAAGCCAAAACCGCGAATCATGGGCGTAGGCGAGAGCTGCAGGGCTACGAAGCCAGCGGCGGTCGCCAGGCAGGCGATGCCGATCGTCGGGCCGCCGGCCGCTGCCGCCTGTCGCGCCACCCCGATCCCGCGGTTCCTTTCGGACGCGTGGGGTCCATTTGGAACCTCGGCATCCGCCACCTCGTCGAACCGCGCCTGGAACTGGATCGCGTAGTCGACCGCGAGGCCGATCAGGATCGGCAGCACCGCGATCGAGGCCATCGTCAGCGAGCCGCCGAGCAGGCCCCAAAGGCCGAAGGAGATCGCCGCCGCGGCGAGGGCCAGCGCCAGCGGCAGCAGGCGCAGGCGCGAGTGGAAGACGAGCAGCAGCATCGCTGCCATCACGACCACGGCCACCGCGAAGAGGACCCAGAGCGCGTCCTGGAGGGCATCTGAGACGCCCTCGACCACGACCGGAGCCCCGGAGACGACATAGCGGCCGCCGCGCAGCTCGAAGCAGGGCGCCGGTTTGCCGTCCTCGCCGCAGGCTTTGCGCGGGGTGGCGTCGTGGACGGCGGCGTCGATCAACCCCAGCGCCCGCCGCCGCTCGCCCTCGCTCAGGTCCGGCTTCAGCCGGACGACGATCTGGGCCGAGCGCTCGTTCGGGAAGAGGTAGGAAAGGCGGGGCTTGGGAGTGCCGCGAACCGGGCTGGCGAGGTCGAAGACGACGGTGGCGACGAAGTCGGTGTTGGCGAGGCTGGGGACGCTGGTGATCCCGTATTTGGCCGCGACCGCGGTGAGGAAGGCGCGGAACTGCTGCGGCGGCACCTGTTTCGCCAGCCGCGCCAGCTGGGTTTCGATCTGGATCACCGCCTCGTTGAGGAAGGTGGCGGGGCCGGCCACGAACTCGACCGGTTCCATCTCCGCCAGCTCGGTGCACGGGCCCGGCAGCGGCTTCGCCCCTTTCGGCACCTTGGCCGCCAGGCAGCCCTCGAGCCGCAGCAGCCGGAAGAGGTTGTCGGTGAGGATCAGCCGCTGCAGGTCCCCCTCGGCGAGAACGACCACCGGTTCTTCGCCGAAGGCCTCGCGCACCTCGCGCGTTGCCGCGGCGGTGGAGTCGCCGCGGTCGACCAAGGTGTCGACGCCGGCGTCCGTGGGGATCCGCGTCGCCGCGAAGCCGAGACCGACCGCGAGCAGCGCCGCGACGGCCAGCACCGCTCGCGCGTGGCGCGCCGCCCAGCCCGCGACCGACCCCAAGGGGTCAGTCCATCGAGAGCGGACCGCTGACGTCCGCGTTCAGGAACTGACTGACGAACGGGTTGCTCGAGTCGAACAGTTCTTCTTTGGGACCGGACTCGACGATCTTGCCGCTCCACAGCACGGCGATGAAGTCCGCGATGCGGCGGGCGGTGCCGAGGTCGTGCGAGATCACCAGGTAGCAGCCGCCGTTCTCCGCGTGGACCTCGCGGATCAGCTCGCAGAGCAGCGCCGTGCGGACCGGGTCGAGGCCGGAGTCGGGCTCGTCGAACATCACGATCGCCGGTTCCAGGACCAGCGCCCGGGCGAAGCCGGCGCGCTTGCGCATGCCGCCGGAGAGCTCGTTCGGCATCTTGTAGGTCGCCTCGGTGAGGCCGACCTCTTTGAGGCGCCGGTTGACGATCTCGCCGATCTCTTCCTCGCTTTTGTCGGTGTGCTGGCGCAGCGGGAAGGCGGTGTTGTCGTAGATGTTCATCGAGCCGAACAGGGCGCCGTCCTGGAACAGCAGGCCGAACTTTTTGCGCACGTCGAAGAGCTCGTCGTCGGTCATGTTCGGGATCGACTCGCCGTGGACGAGGACATCGCCGGAGTCGGGATAGAGCAAACCGACGATGTGCTTGATCAGCACGCTCTTGCCGGTCCCGGAGGGGCCGAGCACCATCGAGACCTGGTCCTCGGGCAGGCCGAGGTTGAGGCCGTTGAGGATGCGGGCGCGGCCGAACTGCTTGACCAGGTCGATGATCTCGATCGCGTCCTCCCCCCCGTGGTCGCGCTTGCGGCCGGTGTGGAAGCGGTAGGGATCGGCCTCGCCGGGCTCGACGCCGGGGATGATGAAGTCACGCCCCATCATGGCGCCGTCCTCGCTGACGTAGGGGCCGTCCGAGACGGGCTGCGCGGCGGCCGCCTGGGCTGGCGGCGCTTCGGCGCTCGTCGCCGCCTCGTCCTGCAGCGCCTCTTCTTCGGTGCGGTTCTCGTCGTCGATCTGCAAGGTCAGCCTCCTATTGGTGCCCGCGGGTTGGCGCCCCAGAAGACCAGGGTCCCGAGCATGCCGATGATGTGCACTAAGACGATGTTGAGGACCATCGATTTCGCCGTCGCCGTGCCGACTCCGACTGGCCCGCCGGCGGCGGTGTAGCCGTAGTAGCAGCCGACCAGCACGATCGCGGTCGCCATCACCATCCCCTTGATCAAGCTGAAGAAGAGGTCAGGTGGGTTCTGGAACATCCAGAAGATCAGCAGGTAGCCACCGGAGGAAACGTCGCCGATCTGTTCGACCACCGCCAGGTAGCTGGCCAGGTACATGATCCCGATCCCGGCCAGGTACATGAACGGGAAGGCGATCCAGGCGGCGAGCAGACGGGTGGCGCAGAGGAAGGTGACCGGCGGCACGCCCATCACCTCGAGCGCGTCGATCTCGTCGGAGATCCGCATCGCCCCGAGCTCGGCGACGATCCCGGTCCCGACCTTGGCCGCCAGCATGTAGCCGAAGGCGTAGGGCATGATCTCGCGCAGGTCGCACCAGGCGGAGAAGACGCCGGCGTAGGCGGGCGCGCCCTGGGCGCGCAGCAGGTAGGCGCCCTCGATCCCGCACTGGAGGCCGAGGATGAAGACCAGGCCCCAGATGATGATCGCCGAGCCGAGCACCAGAATCCCGGCCTGGCGCAGGCTCTCGCCGAAGAAGCGGAAGACGCGCCCGCTGTAGACGAGACCGGCGACGCGCGAGCCGAAACGGGCGATCTCGCCCATCGAGTCGAGCCAGGCGCGGGGGACCTCGAGCCAGGCGTTCATCGGATCGTCTGCAGCTCCGGGTTGGTGGCGAGCAGGGTCTGGGTGAAGGCGTAGTTGAGGGCGAAGACGCCCATGAAGGAGATCACCACCGCCTGGTTGACCGCGAGGCCGACCCCGGCGGCACCGCCGGACGCAGTCATCCCCTTGTAACAGCAGACGATCGCGATGATCGCCCCGAACAGGGTGCACTTGATCACCGATCCCCAGAGGTCGGTGACCGAGGCGTTGGAGAAGAGAGTGGCGAAGAAGCCGCCAAGCGGCTGGTTGTAGAGGACCTCGGTGAGGATGCCGCCGCTGATCCCGAAGACCAGCGCGTAGATGTCGAGCAGGCCGGTGATCAGCATCAGCGCCAGGAAGCGCGGCACGACCAGGTTCTTGATCGGGTCGACCCCGAGCACCTGCAGGGCGTCGAGCTCCTCGCGGATCTTCCGGGCCCCCAAGTCGGCGGTAATCGCGGTGCCGGCGACGCCGGCGACGACGACCGCGGTCACGAACGGTGCGAACTCGCGGATCGAGGCGAGCACGAAGAAACCGCCGAGCCGGTCGAGAGCGCCGAACAGGGAGAGGAAGTTCGCCGCCTGCAGGCCGGGCGCGCCGAAGCCGAAGGCGACGGTCGAGACCAGCAGCGGGAACCAGCAGAGCTGCAGCGCGAAGAGGAACTGCCCGATGAACTCCTCGCCGTAGGGGTAGGGGGGCTTGATCGCGGAGACGATCGTCCGCGCCGTGAGGATCATCATGTTCCCCACCTGCTCGAACAGTGACTTGGCGGGCAGGAATGCCCTGTTGACCGCGGTTCCGACCATCTGCTCCTCCGACGAGCTGCGCCGCACACGCGCGACGCCCCACTCTCGATCTGAGTCTATGGGATGGGTCCCCCCCAACCGTTAGCCCAGTGTTGAGATCCCGCTAACCCGTTCCGGCAGCCCGAAAAGCCCCTGGAAGCGGGGAAACCCCGTGCTATGTTGCGGCCGCTTTGCGGGGGACCGGACGACATTCCCGGCGTACCCGCCTTCGAGCCACCGCGACCGGGGTTGCCGCTGTGGCCGTGGCGGCGCTGCTGGCCGCCTGCGGCGGGGGGTCGTCGTCGGATGCCGACCAGCCCGCGGGCACCTACGACCTGCAGGTGACCGAAGCCAGCTTTCCGACCGAGCAACAGCTCGGCCAGACCTCGCTGCTGCGCCTCGAGGTCCGCAACGCCGGCGAGAAGGCGCTGCCGGGGCTGACCGTAACCGTCTCGATCGCCGGCAAGGACGGGCAGGCCTCCTCGCTGCCGTTCGGCATCCGCGATCCCCAGCCCGGTCTCGCCCAGCCCGACCGCCCGGTCTGGGTGCTGGCCGAAACGTACCCCCGTCTGGCCGGCTCCTCGCAGCCCGGCGGCGCCTCGACCTCGAATCGCAAGACCTTCGCGTTCGGACCGCTGAAGCCGGGCGCCACCACGGCGGCGGTCTGGAAGCTGAGCGCCGTCAAAGCCGGCCGCTTCACCGTCCTCTACGAGGTCGGCGCCGGCCTCGACGGCAACGCGAAGGCGGAGACCAGCGGCGGGGTTTCGCCGGGTGGCTCCTTCGTCACCGAGATCTCCGCGGTGCCGCCGGACACCGAAGTGACCGACAGCGGCGAGGTCGTCGAGAAGTCGGACCAGCGCGAACGCGCGCAGCCGGGCGAATAGTCACCGCCGCCGCGGGTAGCTTTTGCCGATGCGACGGACGCCGACGATCTTCGCCCTGCTCGCCGCCCTGGCGCTGGCACTGCCGGCCTGTGGATCAGCCGAGGAGCCCGAAGGCGCCAAGCGCCAGGCCGAGCCCAGCGAGAGGCGCGGCGGCGGCGTCGGCCTGAAGAAGATCGGCGAGTTCGACCAGCCCGTCTACGTGACCGGGGCACCGGGCTTCCCGAAGCTGCTCTTCGTCGTCGAGCAGCCGGGCCGGATCGAGGCCCTTTCCGGCGGTCGCAGCCGCGGCACCTTCCTCGACCTGCGCGCCGAGGTCGGCTATGGCGGCGAGGAGGGGCTGCTCTCGCTCGCCTTCCCGCCCGACTACCAGCGGAGCAGGCGCTTCTACGTCTACTACACCGACAACGCGGGCAACATCCGGGTCGACGAGTTCAAGCGGCGCAGCGCCACCCGGGCGGCTGCCGGCTCGCAGCGCCGCGTGATCGAGATCCCGCACCCCGTCAACAGCAATCACAACGGCGGCCAGCTC
>DATHUE010000147.1:0-22651 GCA_035462545.1 Solirubrobacterales bacterium | reverse complement strand
GGGAGATCGCGTTCTTCTGCTTCGCCATAGGGCAGGCGAGTCTATTCCTGACGCGCGCGTCAGGCTCGCGTAAACCGGCGCCCCGCAGTCGGCGATTGCTCCTCATTCAGAAGCACCCGGTCGGACTCGCCCTTTTCCGCTGCTTCGTGCTCCATCGCGGCGATCTTCTCGGGGGTCAGGTCGCCGGCGTTTTCCTGCTCGATCCTGGCCACCCACTCGGCGCCCTCGCGCGACTCGGCCTCGTCGAACTCGACCTCGCCGCCGCGGTCGAGCGACTTGTCGATCTCCTCGAACAGGGTGTCGACCAGCTTCTCCTGCGGCACCTTGCGCAGCGGTTTGCCGCCGGCGAAGATCAGGCCCTCGTTCTTCGCCCCGGCGATCCCGAAGTCGGCGTGGCTGGCCTCGCCGATCCCGTTGACGGCACAGCCCAGCACCGCCACCTCGACCGGCTCGGCGTAGCCTTCCAGCCGCTGCTCGATCTCGGCGACGACCGAGTCCATGTCGAACTGCAGCCGGCCGCAGGTCGGGCAGGCGATCAGGACCGGGCCGCGCTCGCGCAGCTGCAGCGCCTTGAGGATCTCCCAGGCGACTTTGACCTCCTCCTCGGCGTGGAAGGTGGAGAGGCTGATCCGGACCGTGTCCCCCACCCCATCGGCGAGCAGCGTCCCCAGCCCGACCGCCGATTTCAGCGAGCCGGACCATTTCGTCCCCGCCTCGGTGATCCCCAGGTGCAGCGGGTAGGGGATCTTCTCCGAGAGCAGCCGGTTGGCGGCGATCGTGTTCGGCACGTTGGTCGACTTGATCGAGACCTTGAAGTTGGTGAAGTCGAGGCCCTCCATCAGCTCGACGAACTCGACCGCGGCCGCGACCAGAGCCTCGACCGGCGCTTCGCGCTCGAGCTCGTGCAGGTGCCTAGGCAGCGAGCCGGAGTTGACGCCGATCCGCATCGGGACCCCGGCGGCGTTGGCCCGCACCGCCACCTCGGCGACTTTCTCGCGGCCGCCGATGTTGCCCGGGTTGAGCCGGATGCAGTGGGCGCCGGCATCTATCGCTTTCAGCGCCAGGGTGTGATTGAAGTGGATGTCGGCGATCACCGGGATCGGCGATTCGCGGACGATCGTCTTCAGCGCCTCGGCGTCCTGCTCGCGCGGAACGGCGCAGCGGACCAGGTCGGCACCGGCCTCGGCGACCTTGCGGATCTGCTCCATCGTCGCCGGCAGGTTGGCGGTCTCGGTCTTGGTCATCGTCTGCACCGCGACCGGGGCACCGCCGCCGATCGGCACCTTGCCGACGAATATCTGACGCTTGGAAGCCATGGGGAAAGGGTATCCGGGCGGGGCCTCGGCCCGGCTAGCGGACGTCGAAGCCGCCGTCGCTGAGGCGGCCGATGTCGTTGTTGAGGCCGATGAACATCAGCAGGAGCACCAGCCCGAAGCCGATCACGGTCGCCCGCTCCATCACCCGCAGCGAGGCCGGCCGGCCGCGCAGTTTCTCGACCACCGCCCAGAAGATGTGGCCGCCGTCGAGGGGCAGGATCGGCAGCAGGTTGACCAGCCCCAGCGAGAGGCTGACCAGGGCGAGCAGGATCAGCGACGGGTAGACGCCGATGTCGAGCGTCTCGTTGCCGACGGCGCTGACGCCGACGATCCCGGAGATTTCCTTGCGCTGTTCGGCTTCGAACAGGCGCGAGAAGATCGAGGCGGTTTTCTCGGTGACGAGCCAGATTTTGTCCAGCGATTCGGTGGCGGCGCCTCCGACGCTCAGCTCGCGGTCTTCGGCCCCGTAGGAGAAGCCGATCAGGGCCCGTTTTGCCTGCTCGTCGTACTTGGGGTAGACGGTGACCGTGCGGACCTCGCCGTCGCGGCTGAAGCGCAGTTGCACCGGGGTCGCCGCCCGGCAGCCCTCGACCTGCCTGCCAGCGCACTCGTGCGAGGCGACCTGCTTGCCGAACCCTTCCAGGCGCTCGATCCGGTCGCGGTCGGCGAAGCTGCGGCCGTCGACGGCGAGGATCCGGTCGCCGGGCTGCAGCACGCCGACCGCGGGTGAGCCCTCGCGGACCTCTCCCACCGACTGGCTGGTCTGCTGCGCCCCGGTGAAGAAGACGAAGAACAGGATCGCGAAGGCGAGAACGATGTTGACCGCCGGACCCGCCGCGACGACGACGACCCGCTTCCAGACCGGCTGCCTGTAGTAGGAGCGGTGCTCGGCCTCCGGAGGGACCTCCTCCTCCGGGTTCATGCCGGTGATTTTCACGTAACCGCCGAGCGGGATCGCTTTCACGCCGTACTCGGTCTCGCCGCGCCTGAACGACCAGATCGTCGGCCCGAAGAAGAGGAAGAAGCGCTCGACCCGCATCCCGGTCGCCTTCGCGGCGACGTAGTGCCCCCCCTCGTGGAGCAGGATCAGCAGAGAGAAGCCGAGGAAGATGTAGAGCCAGTTCATGCTGGTGCCAACCCGCTGAGCTGCGCTGCGGTGCGCTCGCGCGCCTCGGCGTCGGCGGCGAACAGGTCGTCGAAATGGCCGATCAGCGCCGCCGGCATCTCCTCCAGCACCCCCTCGATCGCGGTGGCGATGCCGGTGAAGGGGATGCGGCCGTCGAGGAAGGCGGCTACGGCGACCTCGTCGGCGGCGTTCAGCACGCAGGGCGCCGTCCCCCCTGTCTCGCCGGCCTCCAGCGCCAGCCGCAGGCAGGCGAAGGTCTCGAGATCGGGCGCCTCGAAGGTGAGGGCGCCTACGGCGGCGAGGTCGAGCTGCGGCACCTCGACCCCGGCTCGCTCCGGGAAGTGCAGGGCGTAGGAGATCGGCACCCGCATGTCGGGATAGCCGAGGTGGGCGAGCGAGGACCCGTCGATCAGATGGATCAGCGAGTGGACCAGCGACTGCGGGTGCACGACCACGCCGATCCGCTCGTAGGGGACGCCGAACAGGTGGTGGGCCTCGATCGCCTCGAAGCCCTTGTTCATCAGCGTCGCCGAGTCGATCGTGATCCGGCCGCCCATCCGCCAGGTCGGGTGCGCGAGCGCGTCCTCGACGCTGACCCCGTCGAGATCGGTGCGGCCGCGGAACGGCCCACCGGAGGCCGTCAGGACCAGCTTCGCGACCGTGCCCGGCGCCTCGGAGCCGATCAGCTGGTGCAGGGCCGAGTGCTCGGAGTCGACCGGCAGCAGCCGCGCCCCCTTCGCCTCGGCCAGCGCCATCACCAGCTCGCCGCCGATCACCAGGCTCTCCTTGTTGGCGAGGGCGACGTCGATCCCCTCGCTGAGGGCGACCACGGTCGAGCTCAGCCCGGCGGCGCCGACGACCCCGTTGAGGACGAGGTCGGCGCCGGAGGCGGCGATCAGCTCGTGCACGCCCTCCTGGCCCGCCAGCACACGACCGCTCCAGGCGGCGCGCGCCTGCTCGGCGGCGCCCTCGTCGGCGATGGCCACGACCGGCACCCCGTGCTCCCGCGCCTGCTCCAGCGTCAGCTCCCAGCCGGAGCCGGCGGCGAGGCCGACGACCTGAAGGTCCTCGGAGCGCGCGACGACTTCCAGCGCCTGCGTCCCGATCGACCCGGTCGAACCGAGTATCAAGAGTTTCTTCATGCCCCCAGAGGATACGTGGCGCTGGTGCCCGCGCCCACGAGTCTGCTCCAGTGTCCGCATAGCGGACACAACCGCAGACTCGTGATCAGTAGACCAGCCAGATCGAGAGGTAGTAGCCGGCGACGACGGTGAAGAAGACCGCGTCGAGGCGGTCGAGGATGCCGCCGTGGGGGCCGAACAGGGTGCCGGTGTCCTTGGTCCCTAGGTCGCGCTTCAGCATCGACTCGAAGAGGTCGCCGAGCGGGGCGAGGGCGGCGACGACGGCGCCCATGATCAGCGCGTCCACCCCCGAGAGCCAGTCCTGGTACAGGCCGGCGAACCAGAACCCCATCGTGCCGATCAGGAAGCCGCCGATCAGCCCCTCGAGGGTCTTGTTCGGGGAGAGCTGGGGGAAGATTTTGTGGGTGCCGAACATCCGCCCGGTGGCGTAGGCGGCGGTGTCGGCGACGAAGGTGCCGACGAGGACGTCGACGAGCAGGCCGGCGCCATGGTCGGGCAGGTCCCGCAGCAGCACCGCGTGGACGAGCGGGATCCCGATCCAGATCACGCCGAGCAGGGTCACGCCGAGCTTGACCGTGACGTTGTCGCGATGTCCCGGCTGGGCGGCAAAGACGAACAGCAGCGGGAACGAGATGGCCAGGGCCAGCAGGACGTTGAAGGCGGTGCCGAAGTGGGCAGCGGCGATCAGGCCGGTGACGGCGACGTAGGCGGCGATCCGAACCGGCCCGCGCTCGCCCGTCATCGCGAAGTACTCGCGCAGCCCGGCAGCGGCGACGACCACCATCGCCAGGGCGAAGACGGGCCCGCCGGCGACGATGATCGCGATCGCCACCGCGATCCAGGGCAGCGCCACCAGCACCCGCTTGGCGGTCTCGCCGCTGCCGCGCCGGCGCTTGCGCTGCGGGGCGCGCGGCGGCCTGCGCGGCGCCGGCGGCTGCTCCTCGAACATCTCGTCGTCGAACAGTTCGACCGTCACGCCCGCGCTCCGAACCGGCGCTGGCGGCCCTCGTATTCGCGCAGCGCCGCCTCGAACGCCTCGCGGCCGAAGTCGGGCCAGAGCTCGTCGCGGAAGACGATCTCCGAGTAGGCGCACTGCCAGAGCAGGTAGTTGGAGATGCGCTGCTCGCCGCTGGTCCGGATCAGGAGGTCGGGATCGTGCATCTCGGGGGCGTAGAGATGGCGCCGGAACTCCTCCTCGGAGCCCCCCTCGAAGCTTCGCGCGGCGTCGACGATCTCCGCCCTGCCGCCGTAGTTGAAGGCGACGAACAGAGTGATGCGGCCGTTGCCGGCCGTCTTCTCTTCGGCCCAGCGCATGCGCTCGACCAGCTCCGGTTCGACCCCCTCGCGGCGGCCGATGAACCGCATCCGCACGCCCTCCTGGTCGAGCTCGGGCGTCTCGCCGGCGATCCGCTCGCCCATCATCCGCGACAGCCCTTCCACCTCCTCGGCCGGCCGCGACCAGTTCTCGGTCGAGAACGAGAACACGGTCAGCTCCGCGATCCCGAGCTCGACCGCGTCGCGCAGCCGCGCCTTGACGACGTCGGCACCGGCGCGGTGCCCCTCGACCACCGGCAACCCCTGGCGCTGCGCCCAGCGCCCGTTGCCGTCGGTGATGATGGCTACGTATTTAGGAGCGGCCATGGCAGGCCGTCTCACACTTCGAGAATCTCTTCTTCCTTGCCCTTGAGCAAGGCGTCAATCTCGGCGATCGCCTCGTCGGTCTGCTTCTGCAGGTCGCCCTCGGCGCGCCGCTCGTCGTCCTCGCCGGCTTCCCCTTCCTTCTTCAGCTCGCGCAGGTCGTGCATCACGTCGCGGCGCACGTTGCGGATCGCCACCCGGCCTTCCTCGGCGACGCCGTGGACGACCTTGACCATCTCGCGGCGCCGCTCCTCGGTCAGCTCCGGCACCTGCAGCCGGATCACGTTGCCGTCGTTGCTCGGGGTGAGGCCGACGTCGGACTCGCTGATCGCCTTCTCGATCGCCCCGATCGAGCCTTTGTCGAAGGGCGTGACGGTCAGCAGCCGCGCATCGCTGGTGGCGATGTTCGCCAGCTGTTTCAGCGGCGTCGGGTTGCCGTAGTAGTCGACGGTGATCCGGTCCAGCAGGTGCGGCGAGGCGCGTCCGGTGCGGACCGTGGCCAGCTCGCCGCGGCTCGACTCGACGGACTTCGTCATCCGCTCCTTCGCGTCTCCGAGCAACTCGTCGATCAGCTCCACTGGTTCCCGTCCTCGCTCATCCGGCGGGCGTGCTGGAGACCAGCGTGCCCACTTTTTCGCCGCAAACGATCCTATCTATGTTGCGCTCGTCGGCCATGTTGAAGACGTAGATCGGCAGGTCGTTGTCCATGCAGAGCGAGAGCGCGGTCGAGTCCATCACCCGCAGGCCGCGCTCGATCGCCTCGCGGTGGGTGATCGCCGGGATGAAGGTCGCGTCGGGGTTGGTCGCCGGGTCGGAGTCGTAGACCCCCTCCACCCCGTTCTTCGCCATCAGGATCGTCTCCGCGTGGATCTCCAGTGCGCGCAGCGCCGCCGCCGTGTCGGTCGTGAAGAACGGGTTGCCGGTGCCGGCGGCGAAGATCACCACCCGCCCCTTCTCGAGGTGGCGGATCGCGCGGCGGCGGATGTAGGGCTCGGCCACCTCCTTGACGTCGATCGCCGACATCACCCGGGTGTGCTGGCCGTGGCGCTCCAGCGCGTCCTGCAGGGTGAGCGCGTTGAGGACCGTCGCCAGCATCCCCATGTAGTCGCCGGTCGCCCGGTCCATGCCGTCGGCAGCGCCCTCGAGGCCGCGGTAGATGTTGCCCGCCCCGACCACGATCGCGACCGCGACGCCCTTGCCCCGCACCGCCACGACCTGCCGGGCGATGCGGTCGACCTCGGCCCCGTCGGTGCCGAACTGAAGCCCCCCCATCAGGGCCTCTCCGGAGAGCTTCAGCAGTATGCGGTTGAAGCGCGGCTCGGGCGAGTTCACGTCCGCGACGACTCTATTCGCCGACCCGGAAGTAGGTGAAGCGGGCGATGCGGATGTTCTCGCCGGTCTTCGCCGCCAGCTCCTGGCGCAGCTGCTCGATCGTCTTCGAGTCGTGCTTCTCGGCGTTGACGTGCGACTGGTCGAGCAGCGCCACCTCGCTGGCCCACTTCGAAAGCTGGCCGGCGACGATCTTCTCGACGACGTTGTCGGGCTTGCCTTCTTCGCGCGCCTTCTCCTCGAACACGCGCTTTTCCGCCTCGCGCTCCTCCTCCGGGATCTCCTCCGAGGAGACGTAGCTCGGCGACGTCGCGGCGACGTGCAGGGCGACCTCGTAGGCAAACGCCTTGAAGTCCTCGTTGCGGGCGACGAAGTCGGTCTCGCACTGCACCTCGACCATCGCCCCGACCTTGTCGTTGGCGTGGATGTAGGCGGAGACGACGCCCTCTTCGGTGCCGCGGCCTTCGCGCTTGGCGGCGGAGGCCTGGCCCTTGACCCGCAGCAGCTCGACGGCGCGCTCGGTGTCGCCCTCAGCCTCGGTCAGGGCCGCCTTGCAGTCCATCATCGCCGCCCCGGTCCGATCCCGAAGCGCCTTCACGTCAGCGGCAGAGATGCTCATTTCGAACCCTCCTCTTTGGCGGAATCCTGCCCCTCCGCGGGGGCGTCGGGGGTGGAAGTCTCCGCCGCAGCGGCCGGAGTGTCGGCTTTGGCGGGGGCGTCCCCTGCGGCGGGTGGCGCCGAGGGTGAGCCCTCCGGCGGGTGAGCCGGAGGGGCACCCTCGGCGACAGGACCCGCCGCCCGGGGTGCCTCGGCTTTAGCCGTTGCTTTAGCCGCCTGTTCTTTGGCGACTTTCTCCGCCTCCGCTTTGACCCGCGCGTCAGCTTCCGCTTTCGCCGCTTCCTCGGCCTCGCGCCGGACCTTCTCTTCCTCCTCGCGCTTCTTGCGCTCTTCCTCCTCCTTCTTGCGCCGCGCCATTTCCTCGGCGATGCGCTTCTCCTCCTGCACCCGCCAGGCGCTGGAGCCCTCCTCGATCGCGCCGCCGATCGTGCCGATGATCAGCTCGTTGGAGCGGATCGCGTCGTCGTTGCCGGGGATCACGTAGTCGACCGGGGTCGGATCGCAGTTGGTGTCGACCAGGCCGATGATCGGAATCCGCAGCCGGGCCGCCTCGTGGACCGCGATCTCCTCGGTTTTGAGGTCGGTGACGAAGACCGCGTCGGGCAGGCGCTCCATGTCGCGGACGCCGCCGAGGTTGAACTCGAGCTTGGCGAGTTCGGCCTCCATCCCCATCCGCTCCTTGGTCGGCAGGAGGTCGAGTTTGCCCTCCTCTTTCCAGCCGTTGAGCTCGTGCAGCCGTTTGATCCGGCCCGACATCGTGTTGAAGTTGGTCAGCAGACCGCCCAGCCAGCGCTTGTTGACGTACGGCATCTGGCAGCGTTCGGCCCATTCCTGGACGGTGTCGCGCGCCTGCTTCTTGGTGCCGACGAACAGCACCGTGCCGCCGCCGCTGGCGAGCTCGCCGGCGAAGCGGCGGGCGTTCTCCAGCAGCGCCTCGGTCTGGATCAGGTCGATGATGTGGATCCCGTCCAGCTCGCCGAAGATGAAGCGGCGCATGTTCGGGTTCCAGCGCCGCGTCTGGTGGCCGAAGTGGACTCCGGCCTCGAGCAGCTGCTTGAGGTCTGCTTGCGCAGTGGCCATCTGAATCTCCTTGGGTGTGACTTGCGGATGCCCCGCCCCGCTTGCCGGACTCAGCGCCGATCGCTGAGCAGGACCCGGGTCGCCGTCGAACGGGGGTCGTGGTTTGGTTGAACTCGGCTGCGGATTGTAGAGCGCCGTGCTCAGCCGGCGCGGGCCGCCTCCATCGCCGCCTCCAGGTCTCCCGGCAGCGGCGAGGAGAAGCTCAGCCGCGCGCCGGTGCGCGGGTGGGCGAAGGCGAGCCGGTGGGCGTGGAGGAACTGGCGCCCGAGGCCGTAGCGCTCCGCGCCCCCGTAGGTGGGATCCCCCGTCAGCGGGTGGCCGATAGCGGCGAAATGGGCGCGGATTTGGTGGGTGCGGCCGGTCTCCAGCCGCGCCTCCAGGTAGCTCTCGCGCGGCAGCAGCTCCAGCACCTCGAAATGGGTGCGGGCCTGCCGCGAAGCGGCGCCCGAGACGGCCATCCGGTGCCGCTGGCGACTGGCGCGGCCGATCGGGGCGTCGATCGTCCCGGTGCGCGAGGCGAGCCTGCCGCCGGCCAGGGCCAGGTAGACCCGTTCGACCTCGCGCTCGCGGACCTGCTCCTGCAGTGCCGCGTGCGCCTCCTCGTCGCGGGCGACGACCAGCAGGCCGCTCGTCCCCTTGTCGAGCCGGTGGACGATCCCCGGCCGCTCCGGGTCGGCGCCGCCGCCGAGCAGCTCGCCGAGCTCGCTGACCAGGGTTGGGCCGCGATGCGAAGGGGCCGGGTGGACGACCAGGCCGGCCGGCTTCTCGATCACGGCGAGATCGTCGTCGAGGTGGACGACGCGCAGGGCCGGCTCAGCCACCCCGCGGCTCCCCCTCGGCCTGCTCCCCCTCGGTTTCCCGCAGCAGGATCAGGACCAGCAGCCCGACGCCGAAGGTGATCGCGACGTCGGCGAGGTTGAACGGCGGCCACGATGCGACGTCGACGAAGTCGGTCACCTCGCCGGCGCGAACGCGGTCGATCAGGTTGCCGAGGGCACCGCCGACGACGAGCCCGCCGGCGATCCACATTCCCCGCCGGAGCGGATCGCGAGCAAAGATGGAGACGACGAAACCGAGCGCGACCAGGGTGAAGACGATCAGCGGCGCTCCGGCGCCGCCAGCGAGGCCGAAGGCGACGCCGCGGTTGTGCGAGAGGGTCAGCTCCAGCGGCCCCAGCACCTCGACCTGCTGGCCGGGGAAGAGGTTGTGCTCGATCGCCGCCTTCGCCGCCTGATCGGCGAGAACGACGAGGGCGCAGAGGAGGCCGGCGCGGAGCCAGGCGCGCCCGGCAGCGCTCATTCGAGCACGGCCCCGACGACGATCGCCTGCAGCAGGACGAGGACGATGATCCCCAGCATCGGGCTGAGGTCGATCGCGAAGCCGCCGCCCCCGACCGGCTTCATGAAGCTGCGGAAGACGTTGAGGTAGGGGTCGGTCGACTCGGTGATGAAGTCGAGCACCGCCCGCAGCCCGCGGTTGTAGGTCGGCATCCGCGGGATGAAGGAGATCAGGATGTTGCAGAAGATGAGGACGATGTAGACGGTGAACAGGGCATTGACGTAGTTGGCGACGTCGCCCTGTGAAATCGCCGCGATCATCCCCGCATCCTCTCCAGCGAGGCCCGCACCGCCGCTTCGAAGGCGGCGCGGCCGCCGGCGGCTTCGAGCGCCTCCAGGCCCGCCTCGGTGCTGCCACCGGGCGAGGCAACGGCCTTGCGCACAGCGGCGGGGTCGTGGCTGCGCAGCAGCTCGGAGGTCCCGGCCGCGGTCTCCACCACCAGCTCCCGCGCCAGCGCCGGGTCGAGGCCGTCGGCGGCGCCGGCGCCGGCGATCGCCTCCACCGCGAGGGCGAGGTAGGCGGGAGCGCAGCCCATCACCGCCGTGGCGGCGTCGAACTCCGAGTCGGGCAGGTCGACGACGCGGCCGAGCAGCTCCAGCTTGGCGCGCACCGCGGGCGGGCACTCGCCGGCGAGGCAGAGGACGCCGCGACGGACCTCGACGCCGACGTTCGGCATCACCCGGGAGGCAGAGGCGCTCGGAAAGGCCGCGGCGACGGTCTCCAGGGCGGTGGCGCCGAGCAGCGAGACGACGATCTTCGCCTCCCCCAGCTCCGCCGCCGCCTCGGCCAGCTTCGCGGGCTTGACCGCCAGCACGACGAAGTCGGCCCGCGACGCGATCTCGGCGTTGCTCGTCGCCTCGCCGCCGAGCTCCTCGGCCAGGGCCCGGGCTCGGCCCGAGCCCGAGTCCGAGAACAGCATCGCCTCGACCTCGCCCCGCCAGCCGCGTGCCATCGCGGCGGCCATGCTGCCCGAGCCGACGAATCCGACGATCATGGGGCCCAGACTAGTGGCGCCACCGAGGCGGCGCCGGGCAAGCTAAGACTGGTTGAAGAAGCCCTTGTCGATCAGCCGGGCTTTTTCCTCGGCCGAGACCTCGACGTTGCGCGGGGTGAGCAGGAACATCTTCTCGGCGATCCGCTGCATGCCGCCGTCGAGCGCGTAGGTGAGGCCGGAGCAGAAGTCGATCATCCGCTTCGAGAGCTCGTGATCGGTGGTCTGCAGGTTGAGGATCACCGGGACCGAGCGTTTGAACTGGTCGGCGACCTGCTGGGCGTCGTTGAAGTTACGCGGGATCACCAGGTGGACCTGGATGTCGGAGCCGCCGTTCTCGACCGGCCGCAGGGTGCGGGTGCGGGAGGCGGCGATCGGCTCGTCGTCGGCGAAGATGTCGTCGATCTCGTCGCGGCGGGGCCGGCGCGAGGTCGGCAGCCGCCGCACCGCGGAGGCATCGCTGCGATCGCCGCGTTCGCGGCGGGCCTCGAAGACTTCCTCGGTGCCGGTCTCGGGCTCGAACTCTTCCTCGTACTCGGGACCGTAGTCGTGATCCTCGGCGAGGCCGAAGTAGACAAGTGCTCTATGCCAGGTATCGCGAAGGGCCATCGTTCAGCGCTCTTTTTCGGCCCGGCCGGGCCGACTCCTTTAGGAATTTAGCCAATTTGCGCCTATTCACACGAATAGGGTGCTTCCCAGGCGGACGATGGTGGCCCCCTCCTGCACCGCGATCTCCCAATCCTGGGAGGTCCCCATCGAGAGCCGCGAGACCCCGCGCTCGGCGGCGAGTTCGGCTAGACGGGCGAAGTGGGGACGCGATGCCTCCGGGTCGGCGCTGAAGGGGGGCATCGTCATCAGGCCGCCGACGCGGACCGGACAACGGGCGATGAACTCGGCCAGCTCGGCCGGCGCGATCCCGGCCTTGCCCGCCTCGCCGGCGACGTTGACCTCGACCAGGACCTCGGTCTCTGCCGTGCCGTGGCGCTCGAGCTGGGCCAGGGCCGAGTCGGTGGCGACCGAGTGAACCAGCCGGCAGATCGGAACCAGCTGCTTGACCTTGCGGCTCTGCAGGGCGCCGATGAAGTCCCACTCGAAGGTCTCCCCCCAGCGCTCGTATTTGGCGGCGAGATCCTGCTGACGGTTCTCGCCGACCAGCCGCACCCCCGCCTCGGCCAGCGTCCCCATCTCCTCCAGCGGTACGTACTTGGTCGCGGCGAGGATCTCGACCCCCTCCCCGGCCCGCTCCCGCACCCGCTCGAGGTTGGCGGCCACCTTCGCCGCCTCGATCCCGTGGATCAGCTCCGCCATCAGGCCGCCTCCTCGATCCAGGCGATCCCCGCCTGCCGCCCGGTGCGCCCGGCGTCGCGCCGGTGGGAGAAGAACAGGTCCGGGTTGCAGCTCGTGCACAACTCAGCCGTCTCCACCTCGGCCACCCCCGCTCGCTCCAGCAGCCGCCGCGCCACCTCGGCCAGATCGAGCATGCGGCCGGCGGCGATGCCGTCGCCGAGGCCAGAGAAGGCGTCGAGCACCTCGGGGCCGACCTCGAAGCAGCAGGGGCCGATGCCGGGGCCGATCGCGGCGGCGGTGGCGCCGACCGCCTCCGCGCCCTTGGCGACGATGCCGGCGGCGAGGCCGCGCCAGCCGCAGTGCAGCATCGCCACCCTGCCGGGACCGACCAGCACGACAGGGAGGCAGTCGGCGACGAAGACGAGGGCGGCCATCCCGGGCTCGTCCAGAACGTGGCCATCGGCTTCGGGCGGATCGCCGTGTGACTTTCCCGCGCCATGCGCGGCAAACGAATGCTGCGGCGACTCGGTGTGGGTGAGCAGGTCCGCGCCATGCACCTGTCGGGCATAGGCGACGTGCCCGGGCTCGAACCCGAGGGCGCCGAGCAAGCGGAGCCGGTTTTCTCCTACCGCCCCGGGGTCGTCGTCGGTCAACAGGCCGAGGTTGAGCGAGTCGAAAGGCGGCTCGCTGACCCCGCCGAGCCGGGTCGAGAAGGCGGCGCGGGCGCCGGGCAGCTCCGCCTCCAGCCAGCGCCCGCCGTCGTTCTCGCGCCACTCCACGGCTACTCGGCCCGGGCGGCTTCCAGCGCCACGGCCAGCTCCTGCTCGCGGCCGTCGACCTCGCCATCGAGCTTGCGGCGCAGCGCCGCGTCGAGGCCACGCCCGAGGCCGGGCCCCTGGGGGACGCCGGCGGCGAGCAGATCGCCGCCGTCGATCTCGAGGGAGACCTGGTGCCACTCGCCGACATAACGGTCGAGCCACGTCGCCCCCAGCGCCCGGGCCAGGACCAAGGCGACGGGGTCGTGGCCGCGGGCGAGGTCGACGGCGTCGGACGGCCGCTGGGGATCGGTCGCGGCCAGCGCCACCTCTCCCCCGGGCGGCCCCAGCGCCGCCGCCAGCAAAGACGGGGCCCGCGGTGCCACCCCGCTCCAGGGCGGCTTCGCCAGCAACTCCGCCACCGCCGCGGCAAGCTGCAGCCCGTCGACCCCGGTGTCGATCTCCGATTCCCGCAGCGAGACCAGGCCCCACTCGACCAGCAGCTCGAACCCGCGCACGGCCTCGGCTTCCCCCGCCAGCCGCAGCAGCTCCGCCCGACGGCGGTCGGCCGAGACCGTGCTGAGGTCGGTCGCGCGCAACAGCTCCTCGGTTCCCGGCTCGAGACCGAACCCGAGCCGGGCCGCGTAGCGTGCCGCTCGCAGCGCCCGGGTCGGGTCGTCGCCGAAGGAGCCGGGGTGCAGGACGCGCAGCAGGCCCGCTGCGAGGTCGGCGGCACCTCCGTGGGGATCGATCAGCACCGGCTCGCCGGCGAGGGGGATCGCCATCGCGTTGACGCTGAAGTCGCGGCGGCCGAGGTCCTCCGCCAACGCCGCCGGCGCCACCTCCGGCAGCGCTCCCGGAGTCGCGTAGGTCTCGCTGCGGGCGGTGGCGATGTCGACCTCGTGCTCGCCCAGCTCCACCTTGGCGGTGCCGAAGCGCTCGTGCTCGACCGGCTCCGCTCCGAGCCGGGCCGCGAGGGCAGAGGCGTCGCCCTCGACGACGAGATCGAGGTCGGCTCGGCCGCGGCCGAGCAGCAGGTCGCGGACGGCGCCGCCGACGACGTAGACCGGCTCCGCCGCTGCCGCCCGCACCGCAGCCAGCTCGGGATAGGCGGCCTCCAGCGCCGCGCCGAGCTCAGAGCCGGACGGGGATGCCATCGGCGGCCAGCCTCTCCTTCGCCTCGCGCACCCGGTAGGTGCCGTAATGGAAGATCGAGGCGCAGAGGACGGCGTCGGCGCCGCCCGCGGCGATCGCCTCGCTGAGGTGGGCGAGCTCGCCGGCGCCGCCGGAGGCGATCACCGGCACCGGCACCGCCTCGGCAACCGCCCGGGTCAGCTGAATGTCATAGCCGTCGTTGGTGCCATCGCGGTCCATGCTGGTCAAGAGGACCTCGCCGGCGCCGCGGGAGACCGCCTCGCGGGCCCAGGCGACCGCCTCCAGGCCCTCGACCCGCTTGCGCCCGCCGTTGACGAACACCCCCCACTCCCCGCCATCGCGCTTGGCGTCGATCGCGATCACCACGCACTGGGCGCCGAACTGGGCCGCCAGCTCCTCCAACAGCTCGGGACGGGCGATCGCCGCCGAGTTGACCGAGATCTTGTCGGCGCCGGCGTCGAGCACCGCCTGAGCGTCCTCGACGGAGCGGATGCCGCCGCCGATCGTGAACGGGATGAAGACGTTGTCGGCGGTGCGCCGCGCCAGCTCGACGATCGTCTCGCGCTTCTCGTGCGAGGCGGTGATGTCGAGGAAGACCAGCTCGTCGGCGCCCTCGGCGTCGTAGCGCTCGGCCAGCTCGACCGGGTCGCCGGCGTCGCGGAGGCCGACGAAATTGGTGCCCTTGACGACGCGGCCGGCGTCGACGTCAAGGCAGGGTATGACGCGTTTGAGGGCCATCGGGTTAAGCGTAGTGGTAGGCCCGGGAGACCCTCCCCCGGAGACCGTCGCGCAGCTGGGGCGGCCTCGTACTGCAAAATCGGGGCGTTAGAGCCTCCGGGTGAGGGTCTCCCGGGCCTCCGCCACGGTGAAGCGGCGCTCATACAGCGCCCTGCCCACGATTGCGCCTTCGATGTTGGGGGCCGCGTCATCAACCAACGCCTTGAGATGGGTGAGGGTGCCGACGCCTCCCGAGGCGATTATCTGGGCATTGGTTCCGGCGGCAATTCGGTTCAGCTCGCTCAGGGCCGGGCCCTCCATGGTGCCGTCGACCTCGATCGCGGTGCAGAGGAAGCGGGCTACTCCGCGGTTGGCCAGCTCGGCGACGGCGTCGGCTACGTCGCGGTTGCTGCTCTCGGTCCAGCCGAAGAGGGAGACCTTGCCTTCGCGGGCGTCGACGGAGACGACGACGCGGTCGCCGTGGCGGTCCAGACACGCCGCGAGGAACTCGGGGTCGCGGAGGGCCGCGGTGCCGATCACGACCCGCTCGGCGCCGGCGTCGAGCACCGCCGCTACGGACTCGGGGTCGCGGAGCCCGCCGCCGACCTGGATCGGGCACTCGACTGCAGCGGCGATCCGCGTCACCGCGTCGAGGTTCTGGGGTGCCCCCGCCTTGGCGCCGTCGAGGTCGACGACGTGGAGGATCTCCGCGCCTTCGCCGGCCCAGCGCCTGGCGGCGTCGGCAGGATCGGCGTCGTAGGTCGTCTCGCGCTCGTAGTCGCCCTGCAGGAGGCGCACGGCAGCGCCGCCGCGGATGTCGATCGCCGGGTAGAGGATCACGGCAGGCCCTAAGCGGGGACGGAGACGCAGACCCCGGCGAAGTTGGCGAGCAGGCGCAGGCCGGCGGCGCTCGACTTCTCCGGGTGGAACTGGACGCCGAAGACGTTGTCGCGCTCGGCGGCGCAGGCGAAGCGGCTGCCGTACTCGGCGCTGCCGAGCAGCTCGCCCGGCTCCGGGCTGGGCGCGAAGGAGTGGACGAAGTAGAACGGGGTCTCGGTCGGGATCCCCTCGGCGAGCCGCGACTCGCGCTCCCAGCGCAGCGGCGCCCAGCCGATGTGCGGAATCTTCAGGCCGTCTGCCTGCAGCTCCGTCACCCCTCCGGGCAGCAGGCCGAGGCCCTCGGCGCCGCCGAGCTCGGTGCTCGAGTCGAACAGGAGCTGCAGGCCGAGGCAGATGCCGAGGATCGGCACGCCGGCGTCGCGCTGCTCGGCGATCAGCTCGTCGATGCCGAGCTGGCCGATCCGCTCCATCGCCCGCGGGAAGGCGCCGACCCCGGGCAGGACGAGGCCGTCGGCCGCCCGCACCGTCGCCGCGTCGTTGGCGATCGTCGCCGTCGCGCCGACGTGCTCGAAGGCCTTCTCGACCGAACGCAGGTTGCCCATCCCGTAGTCGATGACGCAGATCCGGGCGCTCATTCGCTCAGCGTCCCCTTGGTCGAGGGAACCCCGGTCTCCTCCGGGTCGATCGAGACGGCGATCCGCAGCGCCCGGGCAAAGGCCTTGAAGCAGGCCTCGATCATGTGGTGGGCGTTGGTCCCGTACCGGACCGAGACGTGCAGGGTCAGCTTGGCGCTGTTGGCGACGGCGCGGAAGAACTCCTCGGCCAGCTCCGTGTCGAAGCCGGCGATCGAGGTGACGGGAAGGTCGGCGTCGAACGCGCACAGCGGCCGTCCGGAGATGTCGATCGCGCACTCGGCCAGCGACTCGTCCATCGGCACCAGCGCGGAGCCGTAGCGGCGGATGCCGCGGCGGTCCCCGAGCGCCTCGTCGAGCGCCTGCCCGAGCGCGATCCCGACGTCCTCGACCGTGTGGTGGGCGCCGGTCTCGAGGTCGCCCTCGGCCTCGACCTTCAGTCCCAGCCGGCCGTGGCGGGCCAACAGGTCGAGCATGTGGTCGAGGAAGCCGACGCCGGTCCCGGCGCTTGCCTCCCCCCCGTCGAGGTCGAGCGAGAGCCGGATCTTCGTCTCGGCCGTCTCGCGCTCTCTGCTTGCGGTCCTGCTCATGACTTGTCTCCTTCGCCGCGCATCGCCCTAATCATCGCCGACTCGCCGTGAACGGGCAGCCCCTCCTCGCGGGCGAGGGTGTCCAGCGGCGGCGCCAGCGCCGCGGCCGCCCCGGCACCGACCACGACTTTCGAGATGCGGCGCCGGAAGTTGCCCGGACCGAGCGGCCCGGAGAACCGGCCGCTGCCACCGGTCGGCAGGACGTGGTTGGAGCCGGCGACGTAGTCGCCGAAGGCGGTTGCGCCGAAGCGACCGACGAACACGCAACCGGCGGTGTGGACGCGATCCGCCTGCAGCGCGGCATCCTCCTCCAAGAGCTGCAGGTGCTCCGGCGCGAAGGCATTGGCGAGGTCGATCGCATCTTCGGCGCCGGGAACCTCGACCAACGCCAGCGGCGCCTCGGTGACGCTCGGCCGCGAAGCGGCGAGCCTCTGGACCTCCTCCTCGATCGCCGTCAGCGTCTCCCCACCTACGGCGACCGCGACGAGCGGGCTTTCCGGTCCATGCTCGGCTTGGGCGCAGAGATCGAGCGCCGCCCACTCGGGATCGGTGCCCTCGCCGGCAACCAACATCAGCTCCGAGGGGCCGGCGTAGGACTCGATCCCGACGAGGCCGGCGACGGCGCGCTTGGCCTCCTGGACCCAGGCGTTGCCGGGGCCGGCGATGACGTCCACCGGAGCGATCGTCTCGGTGCCGTGGGCCAGCGCGAACACCGCCTGGGCCCCACCCATCGCGTAGATCTCGTCGACGCCGCAGAGCCCCGCCGCGGCCAGCACCGACGGCGTCAGCGCGCCGTCGGGGCCCGGCGGCGAGGCGAGCGCGATCCGCTCGACGCCGGCGACGCGGGCCGGAATCGCGCACATCAGAACGCTGGAGGGGTACGCGGCGCGCCCGCCGGGGGCGTAGATCCCCGCCGCCGCAACCGGCACCTCGCGCACGGTGACGATTTGCCCCTGGGGCAGCTCGACCCCCTGCGGCTCGGCGGCGACCTGCGCTTCGGCGACGGCGCGGATGTTGGCGGCGGCAACCTCCAGCGCCTCGCGCAATGCCGGCTCGAGCCCCTCCAAGGCCGCCGCGGCTTCGCTGGGCTCGACCCGCAGGGAGGCCGGCGGACGGTCGGTTGCGTCGAAGCGGGCGGTCAGGGCCAGCACCGCCCGGTCGCCGCCCTCGCGCACCTCGCGCTCGATCGCCGCGACGTCAGGGTGCTCGGCGGCCGCCGCGGCCCAGCCGCGAATCGACGCCGCGGTCTCGGCGGCGCCCCTCCACTCGAAGCGCCGCGCCCTCATCGCGCCGTCGCCTCTCGCAGACGTGTCGCCAGGTCGTCGACCTCGGCGGCGCGCAGCTTGTGGGCGACGCGGTTGGCGACGAAGCGGGCGCTGCACTGGACGATCTCCTCGCGCACCTCGAGGTCGTTCTCTTCCAGGGTGCGGCCGGTGGCGACGAGGTCGACGATGCCGTCGGCGAGGCCGATCAGCGGCGCCAGCTCGATCGAGCCCTTGACCTCGATCGCTTCGATCTGACGGCCGCTGCGCTCGAAGTGGCGCTTGGCGATCCGCGGATACTTGGTCGCGATCCGCATCATCCCCAGCCGCCGCTGTGCTTCGCCGAGGCTCTCGTCGCCCTGGCGGCCGGCGAGGACCATGCGACAGCGACCGTAGCCGAGGTCGAGCAGCTCGTAGACGACGCGGTCGGCCTGCTCGAGCAATACGTCCTTGCCGGTGATGCCGACGTCGGCGGCCCCGGCCTCGACGTAGGTCGGCACGTCGGAGGGGCGCATGGTGACGATCGTGATCGCCTCGCCGGGAAAGATCAGTGCCCGTGAGTCGCCGCGCAAGGCGCTGGTATCGATTCCGGCGCCGTCGAGCACGTCGAGCGTTTCTCCGAGCAGGGCACCGCGGGGCACGGCCAGCTTCAGCGGCCCGTCCGACTTGACGCCACCGACCCCGGCCACCTCGGTGCTCATCGTCCCCCCTCTCCGCGCCGCGACTCCTCCATCTGGGCGATGTGAACGCGCTCTACGTAAAGCGAGAAGCCGGCCGCCGGCTGATCGACGCCGAAGCGCCGCATCAGCCCGTCGTAGCGACCGCCGCCGCCGAGCACGTGCCCGACCGCGGGGTCGTAGACCTCGAGGATGGCGCCGCTGTAGTAGCCGAGGTCGCGCAGCAGCCCGAGGTCGATCTGAACCCGGTCGGCGACGCCGCGGGCACGCAGCTCGTCGTAGGTCTCCTGGATCCTCGCCGTCGCCCGGGCGACGGCCTCGCCGCCCAAGGCCCGCGCCCGCTCCAGCACCTCGCTGCCGCCGCGCAGCTGCGCCAGCGTCAGGCAGACGCCCTGCTCCTCGGCCCCGAGTCCGACCTCGGCGAGGGCGACTTCGAGCCCGACCAGGTCGTGCCCGGCCAGCTTCGCGATCAGCCCTTCGGCGTCGGCGTCGCCGACCCCGAGCTCGGCCAGCAACTGGCGGAAGAGGTCGGAGTCGCCGAGCCCGATCACGGCGCGAGTCAGCCCGGCGGCGTCGAGCGCCGCCTCCAGCACCTCGACCACCTCGGCGGTGCCATCTGGCGCCGGCGCGCCGATCAGCTCGACCCCGGCCTGGGCGAACTCGCGCATCTGACCGCGCTGCGGCTGCACCGCCCGGTAGGCGTTGGCGAGGTAGCTGAGGCGCAGCGGCAGCTCGGCATCGGCGTAGCGGCTCGCCACCAGTCGGGCGATCGGCACGGTCATGTCGGAGCGCAGCGCCAGCGTCGCCCCGCTCTCGTCGAAGAAGCGGTAGGCGCTGCCGCCAGTGCGGCCGTCGCCCCGGGCCAGCACCTCGTCGTACTCGATCGCCGGCGTCGCGACCTGGCCGTAGCCGCGGTCTTCGAAGACCTCGAGCAGGGCCGTGTGCAGGCGGCGCAGCTCCCGCATCTCGTCCGGCAGGATGTCGCGCGTCCCCGGTGGGATCGGGTGGATCATCGTCGGCCTGACCTTACGCGAAGGGGCGCAAAAGCCCTGCTAAGCGGGGACCTCTGCGGAGACCCGCTCGATCCGGGCGCCAAGGCCCCGCAGGCGCTCGTCGATCTGCTCGTAGCCGCGATCGATCTGGCGGATGTTGCCGATCTCCGAGGTTCCCTCGGCCGCCAGGGCAGCGATGAGAATCGCCATCCCGGCGCGGATGTCAGGGCTCTCGACGCGCTCCCCGTGAAGCCGGCTCGGACCGCTGACGATCGCCCGGTGGGGATCGCACAGCGTGATCCGAGCGCCCATCGCGACCAGCTTGTCGACGAAGAACAAACGGTTCTCGAACATCTTCTCGAAGATCAGGATCTCCCCCTCGGCCTGGGTGGCGAGGGCGAGGGCGATCGAGGTGAGGTCGGCCGGGAAAGCCGGCCACGGCCCGTCCTCGATCTTCGGAATCGCGTCGCCGAGGTCGGCCTTCACCTGCAGCTTCTGGCCGGGAGGAACCACCACGTCGGACCCCTCCAGCGTCGAGTCGAGCCCGAGGCGTCGGAACTGGCGGCGCACCATCAACAGGTCGGCGGGCTCGGTCTCGCGGATCCGCAGCTCGCCGCCGGTCGCCGCCGCCAGCGCCATGAAGCTGCCGACCTCGATGTGATCGGGACAGATCGTGTGCTCGGCGCCGCCGAGCTTGTCGCGACCGTGGACGGTCATCACGTTCGAGCCGATCCCGTCGACCGTGGCCCCCATCTTGCAGAGAAGGCGCGCCAGATCCTGTACGTGTGGCTCGGAGGCGGCGTTGGCGATCGTCGTCGGGCCCGGGGTCAGGGCGGCGGCCATCAGCGCGTTCTCGGTGCCCATCACCGAGGGCTCGTCCATGAAGATTTCGCAGGCGCGGAGGCCGGCGGCCGGCGCCTTCAGCTCGATCCAGCGGTCGCCGGCGACGCTGGCACCGAGGTCCTCGAAAGCGTCGAGGTGGGCGTCGAGGCGCCGGCGGCCGATGAAGTCGCCGCCGGGCGGCGGCATCCGCGCTTCGCCGAAGCGGGCCAGCAGCGGGCCGGCGAGCAGGAAGGAGGCGCGAATCTGCTTCGAGAGCTCCTCGTCGACGGAGGCCTCGCTGACCGGTCTGGCGCACAGCCGCAGGCTGTTGTCGCCGACCCAGGCGGTTTCGACGCCAAGCCGCTCCAGGAGCGCGATCTGGGCTTCGGTGTCGCGGATTCGCGGCACCTTGTGCAACAGCAACTCCTCCTCGCTGAGCAGGCAGGCGGCGAGGATCGGCAGCGCCGCGTTCTTGTTGCCGGCGGCTGTCAGCTCACCGGAGAGCGGCACACCCCCTTTGATCACGAACTTCTCCATCGTCCGGCTAGGGTAACGACCGTCATGCGGAGAGGCGCGAAGATCGCGATCGGGGCAGTCGTCGTGCTGATCGCGCTGCTCGCAATCAACGCCCTGATCGTCGACAGCGCGACCAAGAACGCCGAAGCGACCGTGCCCGGCGGCCGCATTCTCGAGCTGCCCGGCGGCGACGTCCAGATCGTCGAGCACGGTCCCCGCGAAGCCGACCCGATCGTGCTTCTCCACTGCTACACCTGTGCCGGCGACTGGTGGGACCGGATCACCCCGGCACTCGCCAGAACCCACCGTGTGGTGGCGATAGATCTGCTCGGCCACGGCGGCTCGGAGAAGCCTGCATCCGGCTACTCGATGCCCGAGCAGGCGGCGCTCGTCGCCACGGTCCTGCGGCGCCTCGGCATCGACCGGGCGACCGTGGTCGGACACTCGATGGGCGGCACGATCGCGGTTGCGCTCTCCGAGGCCGACCCCGGGCTGGTCGACCGGGTGGCGATCGTCGACATGCCCCCAGACACCTCCTACGGTGACCTCGGCTTCCTCGCCTGGGCCGCGATGCAGCCGGTCGTCGGCGAGGCCCTCTGGAGGATCAAGATGGACTCCTCGGTGCGCAAGGGCCTCGAGGTCGCCTTCGCGCCCGGTTTCGACGTTCCCGATGCCTTCGTCGAGGACGTCAACCGCATGACCTACACCTCTTACGACGACTCGATCGCGCGGCAGGACGACTACCTGGAGGAAGAACCGCTCGACCAGCGGATGCGGCGCACCGACAAGCCGCTGCTCGTGATCATGGGCGCCGAGGAGCAGTCCGTCGACGATCCGGAGCTGGCCCTGGCGCAGTACGCGCGCACCGTCCCGGGCGCTCGGACCGAGCTGATCGAGGGCGCCGGGCACTCGCCCAACGTCGAGAAGCCGGCTCAGACGGCGCGCCTACTGCGCGGCTTCATCGGCAGCTAGCCCGCATTCCAGAGCCGTTTCAACGCCTCACTTGCAATCTCCCTTGCAGTTTCGGAGTGACGTCCGGGACCCTCCGTACATTCGAACTCATGTTCGATTCAAAGACCAACTTCACCGGACGGCTCACCGACGCCGTCGACCTGATGATCGACTTCGCAACCCTCGGCGAGTACGGGCTGGAGCCCGTTGGGAGAACTCGCCAGGGTTGCGCGAGTCCCGTCCCCACCCCGCCCGTCGCCGCCACCAGAGCGGCGACGCGCAGCAGCTACTGCAGCCTGCTGGCCGAATCCGGCCTCTGCAAGCCGCCCAGCCCTCGAGTCGCGGAACTTCAGTCAATCCGTAAATCCCGCGGTTCGGGCCGAGGTCTGGCGCGATCGCGAGGCGTTCGCGCAGCAAGCGATCCGGCCTGAGCGGGCGGTGTGGCGTAGCAGCGCTACGCGAGCCGACCGATCGGGCCGTAGCGCGCCGCTGAGCGGGCGCCGCAGCCCGCGCCAGACCTCGGCGCGGACCGCTTAAAAGAAAGAACCGGCGGCGACCTACTCTCCCAGGGGGTTGCCCCCCAAGTACCATCGGCGCTGAAAGGCTTAACTGCTCTGTTCGGAATGGGAAGAGGTGTTTCCCTTTCGCTATGCGCCACCGGAAATTTGCGAGACGACCGCCTCGGTGAAGCTTGAAAACTGCACAAGACCGGGTAAGTAATAAATATCCGTCAAGCCCTCGAGTCATTAGTACCAGTCAGCTGAGAGCATTACTGCCCTTGCACTGCTGGCCTATCAACCTGGTGGTCTACCAGGGGTCTTACTCCCTCAAGGGGATGGGAGAGCTCATCTCGAGGACGGCTTCCCGCTTAGATGCT
>DATHUE010000146.1:0-4266 GCA_035462545.1 Solirubrobacterales bacterium | reverse complement strand
GAAGACTGGGCCGCCCCCTGCGACACCCTGCACGGTCACACCCAGGTGCTGGGCAAGCTGGCCGCCGAGCTGGCGCCACCGGAGCCGCAGCTGCAGCATGCGGCGCTGCGACTGACCGCGCGCGGCTGGGAGACGGCGCCGTTGCCCACCCCGAACGGGGCCGGCGCCCTGGTGGTCGCGCTCGACCTGCGAGGCCACGAGGCAGTGGCGGAAGTCAGCGACGGAGGGGAGCGGCGGCTGCCCCTGACGGACAACCGGTCGGTGGGCGAGGTCAGCCGGGAGCTGCTGGCGGCGGTCGCCGAGCTGGCCGGGCCGGTGACGATCGACCCGACCCCGCAGGAGGTCGCCTGGAGCGTGCCGCTCGACGAGGACGACGAGCACGCGAGCTACGACCCGGATCAGGTCTCCGCCTACTTCGGTGCCGCCTCCAGGGCGGCGCAGGTGCTGGCCGCCTTCCGGGCGCCGTTCCGCGGCCGCTCGACCCCGGTCCACGCCTGGTGGGGGTCCTTCGACCTCGCCGTCAATCTCTTCTCGGGTCGTCCGGCCGAGCCGCCGGCCGACGACTTCATCATGCGCAACGCGATGGACTCGCAGGAGGTCGCCGTCGGCTGGTGGCCAGGCGACCCGCGCTACGGGAAGGCTGCCTTCTACGCCTACGCCCACCCGGCGCCGGCAGGATTCGCCGGGGCCGACCTCTCTCCCGCCGCCGCCCGCTGGGACGGAGAGCTCGGCGAGTACGTCCTCGACTGGGACGAGGTGATCGCCGCTCCGGATCCGCACGGCCTCGCGCTCGAGTTCGCCCGCTCCGCCTTCGCCCACGCCTGCGACGTCTGCAAGTGGGATCCGGCCCTCGCCGCCAGCGCCGAGGGCACGCCGCCGCCGGTCACTTGAGCGAGCTGCTCTTCTTCTCGCTGACCGCCGCGGTCAACCCGACCCTGGTCGCGGCCTCGACGACGATGCTGCTGTTCCCGGACGCGAAGCGGCTGATGCTCGGCTATCTCGCCGGGGCCCTCCTGACCAGCGTCACCCTCGGCCTGCTGATCGTCTTCGTGCTCGACGCCCAGGGCCCGCTGTTCGACAGCAGCCAGCAGACGCTCAGCCCGGCCCTCGACCTCACCCTCGGCGCCCTCGCCCTGATCGCCGCGGCGGTGCTGAACGGCGGCGGCCGCGAGGCACGGGCGGAGCGGCGGCGCCAGAGGCGAGCCGAGAAGGGCGAACCGCGCTGGCAGCAGGCGCTCGGCAAAGGCTCGCCGCGGATCGCCTTCGTCGTCGGCGTCGCCCTGACTCTCCCCGGCGCCTCCTACCTGGCCGCCCTGCACCAGGTCGACGTGCTCGGCTACGACCCGGCGGTGACGGTTTTGCTGGTGATCGGCGTCAACGCGATCATGCTGGCGCTGCTCGAGCTGCCGCTGCTCGGCTTCCTGCTCGCCCCCGACTCGACCGAGCGCCGGGTCGACGCCGTCAAGGCCTGGTTCGGCCGCCACGGCCGGCGCGCCGCGACGGTCGCCCTCGCCGCGCTCGGCTGCGCCCTGATCCTCAAAGGCCTGCTCGGCCTGCTCGCCGCCTGAGCTAGAGCTTCGCGGTGTAGTCGACGTCGGCGCTGCAGAGGCCTTCGACGACGATCGAGCCCGTCACCTTGGAGCCGCTGAAGGTGCCGGTCACGGTCCGCTTGTCGTCCTCGACGTCGGGCGAGCCCTTGAAGACGACCTTGAACTTGTTGCCGGAGATCTTGCCGGTCGCGCCTTTCCTGCCGACCGGCGGGAAGGCGACGGTGATGATGAAGTTTTCGAGGCCACAGGAGGCGTAGACGTTGGCGACGACCTTCGTCACCTTGCCGTTCTTGACCCTGACGGTGACCGTGGCGCTCTCGTCGCCGTCGACGTTGCCCTTGTAAGTGCCGTTCTTCGCTGCCAGAGCAGCGGTTGGCAGGAGGAGAGCGATAGCCGCGGTGGCGGCGAGGAGCATGGAGATGGGACGTGCGCGCAAGATCGGCACAGCCTAGCCCGCGCAGTCGGTTGAGGGAGATTGTTTAGTCGGTACCCTTGACCGATGGTCACGGTGATAACTCTCGGGCCGGAGGGGACCTGCCACGAGCGCGCGGTGAAGAGCTACCTCGCCTACCAGGGGATCGAGGACTACGAGATCGTCCTCACCACCGACCTCTTCGCCGGCCTCGAGCAGGTCCGCGAGACGCCCGGCGCTTTCCTCGTCCAGTGCAGCGCCCACCCCGAAGTGCACAAGATCACCGAGAAGTATTGGACCGAGGTGTTCGTCGTCGACACCTTCATCTACCCGACCAAGGCGCTGGCGGTGCTGAGCCGGCGCGATGTCGAGCGACCGCGCTCGCTGGGGATCGTTCCCGCGACGAAGGGCTACCTCGACCTCTCGCTCTGGGACGAGGTGGTCGACGTCGTCTCCAAGCCGGTCGTCGCCAGGGAGCTGCTGGAAGGCCGCTACGACGCCGGCCTGACCCACCTCGAGCACCTCGACAAGCACCCGGACGAGCTGCGCCTCGACCTCGAGATCGGCGAAATCGACACCACCTGGGTCGTCTACGGCCGCGAGAAGCGGTTCCAGGGCGAGGTGATCGGCATCCCCTCGGCCGAGGTCTTCGCCCGGGCCGCCGCTACCGTGGCGGGGTGAGGCCCCCCCAGCTCGCCCGCCTGTCGCTGATCCTGCTATGCCTGCCGGCGCTGTCGATCGGGTTGATCGCGACGGCGGCGCCGCGCACCTTCTTCGACGACTTCCCCTTCTTCGCCAGCTGGGTCGAGCTGCTGCCGCCCTACAACGAGCACCTCGTCACCGACGTCGGCGGGCTCTACCTCGGCTTCGCGGTGATCTTCGGCTTCGCCGCCTGGACCCTGGAGCGAACCCTGGTGCGGGCCGCCGCCTGGGCCTGGCTGCTGACCGCGGCCCTGCATCTCGGCTTCCACGCCGGCCACCTCGACGGATTCTCGACCGCCGACGCGATCGCCGAGCTGACCTCGCTCGCGTTCCTCGTCGTGCTGCCGGTGCTCGCCCTCTGGGCAGCGGCTAAAGAGCCAGCGTCGGCCTGAGCGCCAACACGCAGAGGTCGTCGCGAATCGGGCCGTCGGCCCATTCGGTCACCGAGCTCTCGACCTCCTTCACCAGCACCTCGGCGGGCAGACCGGAGAGCGGCGCGATCAGGCCCCTCAATCCTTCGTGGCCGAGCAGCTGGCGCCCCCGGCGGACGTCGGTGGCGCCGTCGGTGTAGATCAGGACTCCGTCGCCGCGGTGGAGGGTCAGCTCGTCGCTGGCGAAGTCGTGCTCCCCGACCCCGAGCAGCAGGGTCCGGCCGGGCGGCGCCAGCGGTCGCAGGTCCGGCAGGCGCAGCGGCGGCGGGTGGCCGGCGATCGCCCAGGTCAGTCTCGACTCATGCGCCTGCAGGCGCAGGCAGACGGCGCTGACGAGCTCATTGTCGCCGGCAGCCCGTTCGAGCAGGGCGGTGTTGGCGAGGGTCAGCAGTTCCGCGGGGTCGCTGCTGCTGGCGGCGAAGGCGGCGAAGCGGGCGCGGACGAAGGTCGCCAGCCGAGCCGCGTCCGGGCCGTGCCCGGTGACGTCGCCGACGACCGCGACGGTCGAGTCGTCGGGGCCGTGGGCGACCAGGTAGAAGTCGCCCGAGACGCCGTGTTCGGAGGGAACGAAGGCGGCCGCCGCGTCGACTCCCGGCAGCCGCGGCAAAGAGGACGGCGTGAGGGCGGCGCGGATCGTGTCGAGCTCCTCGGCCGAATGCTCGAGCGCCAGCAGCCGTTCGCGCAGGATCGAGACGAGGATGACGACCAGGGCAAAGGCGACGACACGGGTGCCGAGAGCCGCGCCCCAGTGCTGAACCGGCTCGATCTGGGCGCCGAACGCGTAGAGACCGCAGGAGACGAGTGCGACGAGGGCCCCCGCGCGGCGGCCGTCCCACCAGGTGGCGAGCCCGATCGGCAGCGCGTAGAAGAAGCCGACCCCACCAGCCATGCCGTTGACCAACATCCAGACGAAGAAGACGGCGGCCGTGAGGCCGGCGACCCAGGCGAAGCGCGCGGTGCGGGAAGGGGTGCTGGGCATCTCTGCGGCCAGCCTACCCCCGGCTCGCAAAGTGGCGAGAAGGTTGTTGCGTGCCTGGGTGTTTAGCCACCTCGTCGGACTGGGTAAGGATTTTTCCTACGGGGAGTCCATAGATACAGAAGTTGTTCAGTGAGGTGAGGAGAGTCGGATGTTGAGATGCGATAGGTGCGGGAGCAGCTACAGCCCCCTGCG
>DATHUE010000145.1:0-6871 GCA_035462545.1 Solirubrobacterales bacterium | reverse complement strand
GGGCCTGGCGGCGAGCCCGATCAACCAGGTCCTGGTCGAGGAGTCGGTGATCGGCTGGGGCGAGTTCGAGCTCGAGGTGATGCGCGACCGCAACGACAACGTCGTGATCATCTGCTCGATCGAGAACGTCGACCCGATGGGCGTCCACACCGGCGACTCCGTCACGGTCGCGCCGGCCCAGACCCTCTCCGATCCGCTCTATCAGGAGCTGCGCGACCAGGCGATCAAGGTGATCCGGGCGATCGGCGTCGAGACCGGCGGCTCCAACGTCCAGTTCGCGGTCGACCCCGAGAGCGGCCGGATCGTCGTGATCGAGATGAACCCGCGGGTCTCGCGCTCCTCGGCCCTGGCCTCGAAGGCGACCGGGTTCCCGATCGCGAAGATGGCGGCGAAGCTGGCGGTCGGCTACGCCCTGGAGGAGATCCCCAACGACATCACCCAGGCTACGCCGGCCTCCGTCGAGCCGACGATCGACTACGTCGTCACCAAGATCCCTCGCTTCGCCTTCGAGAAGTTCCCCGGCGCCGAGGGCCGGCTCTCGACCTACATGCAGAGCGTCGGCGAGGCGATGTCGATCGGCCGCACCTTCCGCGAGTCGTTCGCGAAGGCGATGCGCTCGCGCGAGCTCGACGAGCCAGCCGATCTCTCCTGCCCCGACGAGGAGCTGCTGAACCGGCTCGAGACGCCCTGTGCCGAGCGCTTCGATCAGGTGCTGGAGGCGTTCCGGCGGGGACTCGGGGTCGAGGCGGTGCACGAGCGCTGCTTGGTCGACCGCTGGTTCCTGCGCGAGCTGGAGGCGCTGGCGACCGAGGGCGACGGCACCGACGGCCTCGTCCGCACCTACAAGGCGGTCGACACCTGCGCCGCCGAGTTCGAGGCGGCGACGCCGTACTACTACTCCGGCCACGAGCGGCCGCACGCCGACGGCTCGCCGCCGGCCTCCGAGGTGCGCCGCGGCGAGCGGCCCTCGGTGGTGATCCTCGGCGCCGGCCCGAACCGGATCGGCCAGGGGATCGAGTTCGACTACTGCTGCGTCCACGCCGCGATGACCGCCCGCGAGCTCGACCGCGACGCGGTGATGATCAACTGCAACCCGGAGACGGTCTCGACCGACTACGACACCTCCGACCGGCTCTACTTCGAGCCGCTCACCGCCGAGGACGTGCTGGCGGTCTGCGCCCAGGAGCGACCGGAGGGAGTGATCGTCCAGTTCGGCGGCCAGACGCCGCTGCGGCTTGCCCGCACCCTCGAAGAAGCCGGGGTGCCGCTGCTCGGCACGCCGGTCGACGCGATCGATCTCGCCGAGGACCGGGGGCGGTTCGGCGAGCTGCTGCGCCGGCTCGGGGTCAAGCACCCGCCCTACGGCACCGCCTACTCGGCCGAGGAAGCGGCGGCGGTGGCCGAAAAGGTCGGCTTCCCGCTGCTGGTCCGGCCCTCCTACGTGCTCGGCGGCCGGGCGATGGAGATCTGTTACTCGACCGAGGACCTGACCTCCTATTTGGATGCCAACGTCAAGGCCGACCAGGAGCACCCGCTGCTGCTCGACCGCTTCCTCGAGAACGCGATCGAGGTCGACGTCGACGCGCTCGGCGACGGCGAGGACGTCTGGGTCGCCGGAATCATGCAGCACGTCGAGGAGGCCGGGGTCCACTCCGGCGACTCGGCCTGCGTGATCCCGCCGCTCAGCCTCGGCGAGGCGATGCTGGAGGAGATCCGGGCGACGACGAAGCGGATCGCCCTAGAGCTCGGCGTGATCGGGCTGCTCAACATCCAGTACGCGGTCGCCGGCGGCGAGCTCTACGTGATCGAGGCCACCCCGCGCGCCTCGCGCACCGTGCCGTTCGTCTCGAAGGCGATCGGGGTGCCGCTGGCGAAGATGGCGGCGCGGCTGATGCTGGGCCAGACCCTCGCCGACCAGGAGCTGCCGCAGGGCCCGCTCGAGCACGTCAGCGTCAAGGAGGCGGTGCTGCCCTTCGCCCGCTTCGCCGGCGCCGACTCGGTGCTGGGCCCGGAGATGAAGAGCACCGGCGAGGTGATGGGGATCGCCGAGGACTTCCCGACCGCCTTCGGCAAGGCCCAGGCCGCCGCCGGGGTGAAGCTGCCGAGCGAGGGCGCCGTCTTCATCTCGGTCACCGACACCGACAAGGCGGCCGCGACCCAGCTCGCCGCCCGCGTCCACGACCTCGGCTTCGAGGTGGTGGCGACCGGCGGCACCGCGCAGGCGATCGCCGCGATGGGGGTGCCGGTGACCCGGATCAACAAGCTGCAGGAGGGCTCGCCGCACGTGGTCGACCTGCTGCGGGAGCGCAGATGCGACCTGGTGATCAACACCCCGACCGGGTCGGGCGCCCGCGCCGACGGCTACGAGATCCGCAGCGCCGCGGTCCGCCAGGGGATCCCCTGCATCACGACGATGACCGGGGCGACCGCGGCGGTGCGGGCGATCGCCGCCGGCCGCCTCGACGACGCCGAGGTGCGCAGCCTGCAGGAGATCCACAAGCTGGGCGCCGCCTCCTCTGCTCCCGTGGATGCCTGAGACGTTTGCACCCCTGGGCCGGCGCCTCTGCGCGGTCAGCGAGAACCGCGCCTCGGGTGGCTACCGGGTCTTCTCGCTGCTCGACCGCGAGGGGCCGGAACCGCGCCCGGGCCAGTACTAGATGATGGCCACCGCCGCGCACTGGTCGCAGCGCGGCGACCTCCCCTATCTGCCGCGGGCGATCTCGGTCGCCGAGACCGGCCGGGGGGCAGACGGCGTGCGGCTCGACTTCCTGGTCGAGGGCGTCGGCCCCGGCACCGAGCGGCTCTGCGAGCTGAAGCCCGGCGAGGAGGTCTGGGTGACCGGGCCGCTCGGCAACGTCTTCGCCGAACCGCGCCAGGTGAACCCGGACGCCGCCGGCGCGATCCTCGTCGGCGGCGGCATCGGCGTGGCCCCGCTGGCCCTGTTACGGCGGCAGCTCGCCGACCGAGCGGTGCCGCTGCGGGTCCTGCTTGGTTTCCGCAACGCCGCTCATGCCGGCGGCAACGAGCTGTTCTGCGGGGCGGGGGGCGACCTCTGCCCGGAGGTGCGGCTGGCCAGCGAGGACGGCCACGTCGGCCACGAGGGCTACGTCACCGACCTGCTCGTCACCATGCTCGCCGGCGACGATGCCGAGTCCGCCGTCGTCTACTCCTGCGGGCCGCCGGCGATGCTGGAGGCGGTGCGGGCCCTCTGCGCGGAGGCCGGTGTCCCCTGCGAGCTGGCCCTCGAGTCGCCGATGGCCTGCGGTTTCGGCGCCTGCTTCGGCTGCGCGGTGCCGAAGCCGCAGGGCGGCTACATGCGGCTCTGCGTCGACGGCCCGGTCGTGCGCGGCGAGCAGATCGCGGCGGTGCCGCTTGTCTGAGCTCTGCGGAATCCCGCTGGCCCACCCGGTGATCAATGCCTCCGGGACCTACGACGCGATCGCCGCCCGCCGCGTCTTCGGCGACGCCCTGCTCGCCGACTTCCCCTTCTCGGCCTTCGTCTCGAAGACGATCACGCCGGAGCCGCGGGCCGGCAACGAGCCACGGCGGCTGTGGGAGGCCCCGGCGGGGATGATCAACTCGATCGGGCTGCCGAACAAGGGCCTGGACGGGTTCCTGTCCGAGGACCTGCCGCAGCTGGCGGAGCTGCCGGTGCCGCTGATCGTCTCGGTGATGGCAACCGGGCCGGAGGAGTTCGCGCGACTGGTGCGCGGGGTGGGGGAGCGCGAGGAGGTGGCGGCGATCGAGCTCAACGTCTCCTGCCCCAACGTCCACTCCGGCCTGATCGTCGGCGAGCAGCCGGCCGAGACGGAGGCGCTCTTGGCGGCGCTGCGGCCGCTGACCGCGAAGCCGCTGATCGTCAAGCTGACGCCCAACGTCGCCGACCCGGGAGCGGTCGCCTCCGGCGCCGAGCGCGGCGGTGCTGACGCGGTCTCGTTGATCAACACCCTGAAGGCGAGCGGCTTCGACCCACGGACGAAGCTGCCGGCTCTGGCCGCGGGCCACGGCGGCCTCTCCGGCCCCGCCGTGCGCCCGATCGCCCTGCAGCAGGTGCGCGTCGTCAGCGCCGCGACGGAACTGCCGATCGTCGGCATGGGAGGCATCTGCAGCGGCGCCGACGCGCTCGAGTTCATGCTCGCGGGGGCCAGCATCGTCGCCGTCGGGACCGAGAGCTTCCGCGATCCGTTAGCCGGGAAAACGGTCGCGGCGGAGCTGTCGGAACTCCGGAGCGAGGTCTGAGGTACGCCTCGATCCTCGACCTCGAGTAGAGGTCGAGATGAATTTCAGGGCAAATCCGGCTCGCTCCCTTGCACCCATTCGGACGGCGTCTATACTCGCCGCCCACATGACCCCCTCACCAGTCAAGACCGCCGCCGCTGCTGCTGCCCCCGAGCGGTCCCTGGATCAGAGGATGGAGGCGCTGAAGCGGGCCAACGACATCCGCACCGCCCGCGCCAAGCTGAAGAAGGACTTGAAGGCGAGCCGCGCCAGCATCAACGCGATCCTGCTCGACCCGCCCGAGTACGTGATGACGGCGAAGGTCTTCGACATGCTGCTGGCGGTTCCCAAGTACGGCCGGGTGAAGACGAACCGGATCCTCAACCAGTGCCGGATCTCCCCTTCGAAGACGATCGGCGGCCTCTCCGATCGTCAAAGGGCCGAGCTGGTTTCGCTGCTGCGCCGCTAGCCGACCGCTGCTCCGGTCAATATCCCGGCCCGCATGGCCAAGGTCTTCGTCATCACCGGTCCCTCCGGGGTCGGCAAGGGAACCCTGATCAAGGAGCTGCTGCGGCGGGTGCCGGACCTCGAGCTCTCGGTCTCGGCGACGACGCGGCCGCCACGCGAGGGTGAGGTCGACGGCCGCGATTACCACTTTCTCTCCGAAGAGGAGTTCGACCGCCGGGTGCTGGAAAAGGACTTCCTCGAGTTCGCCGCCTACAGCGGCAACCACTACGGGACGCTGCGTTCCGAGGTCGAACGCCGACTGCAGGCGGGCCGCTCCGTGGTGCTGGAGATCGAGGTCCAAGGCGCGCAGCAGGTTCGCGCCGCGAAGCCCGACTCGATCCAGATCTTCATCGCTCCGCCCGATCCCGGCGTCCTGCGCGAGCGCCTGCGGCTGCGCGGGACCGACTCGGCCGCCGCAATCGACCGCCGGCTCGAAGTCGCCACTCAGGAGCTGGCCGCAAAAGAGGACTTCGCCCACCTGATCTGCAACGACGAGCTCGACCGCGCTGTCGAGGAGTTGGTGGAGATCGTGCGCGCCGAGCTTGGTTTGTCTCTAGACTCCAACGCCGAATGATCAAACCACGCGTAGACAAGCTGCTCGAGCACACCGACTCCCACTACGCCGCCGTTGTCGTGTCGGCGAAGCGGGCACGACAGATCAACAGCTACTTCCACAACCTCGGAGAGGGCGGCTTCGGCGAGTACCCGCCGCCGATGGTCGAGACGCACGGCGAGAGGAACTACCTCTCGATGGCGCTCGAGGAGGTTGCCGAGGGCAAGCTCAAATACGAATACCGCGCCTAGCGCTCCGCGCCTCGGCGCGCTTGTCGGAGGCATGAGATGGCCAGAGTCCTGCTTGGAGTGAGCGGGGGGATCGCCGCCTATAAGGCCCTGGAGCTGGCGCGCCTCGCCACCCTCGCCGGCCACGGCGTCCGGGTGGTGACGACCGAGACCGCGCAGCGGTTCGTCGGCGCCGCCTCCTTCGAAGGGATCACGGGCGCGCCGGTGCTGGTCTCGGAGTTCGAGCGCGACCCGCTGCGGGGCGCTTTCCCCGGGGACCCGCAGCCCGGCCACGATCCGATCGGCCACCTCGAGGTGGCCGCCAACTGCGATGTCTTCCTCGTGGCCCCGGCCTCGGCCAACACGATCGCCAAGCTGGCCGCCGGAATGGCCGACTCGATGCTGACCACCGCTTTTCTCGCCTGCGCGGCGCCGCGGCTGGTGGCGCCGGCGATGAACGACCGCATGTACGCCGACGCGGCCACCCAGGCAAACCTCACCACCCTGCGCGAGCGGGGGGTGGAGGTGATCGAGCCTGGCCAGGGCAAGCTCGCCTCACGCGGTGAGTTCGGCCGCGGCCGGCTCCCAGAGCCTTCGCGTCTGCTGGAGCGGATCGAGGCCTCGATGCCTGCCGGCGACCGTCCCTGGGACGGGCTGCGGGTCCTGGTTACGGCCGGCGGGACCCGTGAGCCGATCGACCCGGTCCGCTTCATCGGCAACCGCTCCAGCGGTCGGATGGGCATCGCTCTCGCCGCCGCCGCCGCCCGCCGCGGCGCCGAGGTCACCCTGATAGCCGCCAACGTGGCGCTGCCGGAGCCGGCCGGAGTGCGCCGGATCGACGTCGAGACCGCCGCGGAGTTGGCCGCTGCCGCCAGCGAGGCGTTCGGCTCGGCGCACGTCCTCTTGATGGCCGCTGCTCCTGCGGACTTCCGCCCCGAGGCGGCGACGGAAAAGTTGAAGCGCGAGGGCTCGCTCGATCTTCACTTGGAGCCAACCGAGGACATCCTCGCCAGCCTCACCGGGCACCGCCGCGCAGGCCAGACGATCGTCGGCTTCGCCGCGGAGCACGGCGGCGATACGGTCGGCCGCGCCCGCGAGAAGCTCAGCCGCAAGGGCGCCGACCTGATCGTCCTCAACGACGTCTCCGACCCCGCGATCGGGTTCGAGAGCGACGAAAACGCCGCGACCCTGATCACCTCCGACGACGAGGCCACGCTCGCGCAGGCTCCGAAGAACGAGATAGCCGAGCAGATCCTGGACCGAGTCAATGCGCTCCGCGAACAGGGGCGCCAGTCCCCCGCGGCGGGCGGATACTCAAAGCAACGGCCTAATTAGGCCGTTGCTTGTCCGAAGCGGGGGACTGGCG
>DATHUE010000144.1:0-4598 GCA_035462545.1 Solirubrobacterales bacterium | reverse complement strand
TTGGGCCATCTTAAAGGATTTCCTGTTAGGACCCAAACTTCGGGGAAGTGATGGGGTCAGCGTGCTAGGAGAGGCCGGCGTCGAGGGCCTTGGCGACCTCGTCGACGAAGACGAACTCGAGCTCCGAGCGCTCCTGCTCGGGGATCTCCTCGACGTCGCCCTCGTTGCGCCCGGGCACGATCACCCGCTTGATCCCGGCCCGCTGCGCCGCCAGCGACTTCTCCTTCAGCCCGCCGATCGGCAGCACCTGGCCGGTCAGGGTGACCTCGCCGGTCATCGCCACGTCGTTGCGGACGGGGCGGCCGCTGACCAGCGAGGCGAGCGCCATCGTCATCGCCACCCCGGCCGAGGGCCCGTCCTTGGGCACGGCGCCGGCGGGGACGTGGATGTGAATGTCGTGCTTGGCGAACCAGTCCTCCTCCAGGTCAGGGGCGACGTCGCGCCAGTGCCCGCGGACCCAGGAGAGCGCCGCCTGCGCCGACTCCTTCATCACGTCGCCGAGCTGGCCGGTGATCGTCAGCCGGCCCGAGCCCGGCATCGCCGTCGCCTCGATGAAGAGCACGTCGCCGCCGGTCGGGGTCCAGGCGAGCCCCGTCGCGACGCCAGGGTCCTTGGTCCGCCGCCGCTGCTCGGCGAAGACCCGGCGGCGGCCGAGCAGCTCCCGGGCCTTCTTGCCGGAGACCTTGACCTTGCCCTTGACCCCGCCCTCGGCGACCTGGCGGGCGATTTTGCGGCAGACGGTGCCGATCTGGCGCTCGAGGTTGCGGACGCCGGCCTCGCGGGTGTACTCCTCGACGATCGCCGCCAGGGCGGAGTCGGTGAACTCGATCTGCGAGGGCTTCAGGCCGTTCGCCCGGATCTGGCGCGGAACCAGGTAGCGGCGGGCGATGTGGCGCTTCTCCTCCAGCGTGTAGCCGGAGAGCTCGATCGTCTCCAGCCGGTCCCGCAGCGGCCCCGGGATCGTGTCCATCACGTTGGCGGTGGCGATGAACAGCACGTCGGAGAGGTCGAACTCGAGGTCGAGATAGTGGTCGCGGAAGGAGTCGTTCTGGGCTGGGTCGAGCACCTCCAGCATCGCCGAGGCGGGGTCGCCGCGGAAGTCGGAGCCCATCTTGTCGATCTCGTCGATCATGAAGACGGGGTTGCGCGAGCCGGCGTCGCGCAGGGCGCGGACGATCGTCCCCGGCAGGGCGCCGATGTAGGTGCGGCGGTGGCCGCGGATCTCCGCCTCGTCGCGGACGCCGCCGACCGAGATCCGCTCGAACTCGCGGCCCAGGGCGCGGGCGATCGAGCGTCCGAGGCTGGTCTTGCCGACCCCGGGCGGACCGACGAAGCAGAGGATCGGCCCCGGCGAGTCGGGGTTCAGCTTGCGCACCGCCAGGTACTCGAGGATCCGGTCCTTGATCTTCTCGAGGTCGTAGTGGTCGGCGTCGAGCACCTCCCGGGCGTGGGCGATGTCGAGGTTGTCCTCGGTCTGCTTGGACCAGGGCAGCTCGACCAGCCACTCCAGGTAGGTGCGGATCACGCCGTGCTCGGCGGCCGCCGGCGGCAGTTTCTCGAGCCGCGTCAGCTCGCGCTCGGCGGCTTTGCGGGCGTGCTCGGGCAGTTCCGCCGCCTCGATCTGTTCGCGCAGCTCGTTCGCCTCGGCCTGCTGCTCGTCCCCCTCCCCCAGCTCGTCCTGGATCGCTTTCAGCTGCTGGCGAAGGAAGAACTCGCGCTGGCCCTTGTCGACTTCGGACTGGACCTGGGACTGGATCTGGGTGCCGAGCTGAACCACCTCGAGCTCGCGGGCGAGGATCGTCGAGAGCAGGCGCAGCCGCTTGGCGACGTCGACCTCTTCCAGCAGCCCCTGCTTCTCCTCGGTCCCGATCCGCAGCGCGCCGGCGATCAGATGGGCGAGCGCCGCCGGGTCCTCGATGTTGATCACCGCCAGCTGCAGCTCCTCCGGCAGGTAGGGGATCTGCTCGATGATCTCCGAGAAGGTGCTGCGGACGTTGCGGGTCAACGCCTCCAGCTCGGTCGTCTGCTCGCTGACCTCGGGCAGCTCGGCGATCCGCGCCACCAGGTAGGGCTGCTCGGCGACATAGGGGCCGAGCCGGACCCGCTGGGTGCCCTGGACGAGGATCCGCAGGGTGCCGTCGGGCACCTTCATCATCCGCGCGACGACGCCGACCACGCCCACCTCGTAGAGCTGGTCCGGGCCGGGCTCGTCGAGCTCGGGGTCGCGGGAGGCGACCATCACCAGCATCCGGTTGGCGCCGAGCACGTCGTTGACGAGCTGGACCGAGCGCTCCTGGCCGACCGCGAGCGGGGTGAGGGTGTCGGGGAAGGTGACGGTCTCGCGCAGCGGCAGCACCGGCAGCGCGTCGGGCAGCGGCTGGCTGGCGAGGATCGCGTCCTCGGCGTCCAGCGGCGAATCGACCACCTCGAGGACCGGGGAACCCTCCATCAGCTGCGCCCGATCGGCACCCGGCGCGTGGTCTCAGACGGGTCGCGCAGCGGCAGCTCGATCCGCAGCACCCCGTCCTCGTAGGTGGCGCTGGCCCGCTCGGCGTCGACCTCGACCTGCAGCTCGACGATCCGGCGGAAGGGACCGGAGGGGATCTCGACCTGCTGGTAGACCCGGCCCTCGGTCTCCTGCAGCGGGCGCTCGCCGACGATCGCCACGTGGCGGCCGCTGACCTCGATGCCGATCTCGCTCAGGGAGACGCCGGCGAGGTCGACCTTGACCACCGCCCGCTGCGGCTCGCCGCAGTAGTAGACGTCGACGTTGGGGGAGAAGCCGCTGCTGCGGCGGCTGACGTAGCGGGTGCGACTCCAGCTGTCGCCCAGCATCTGGTCCATCTCCCGCTTCATCCGGGCGAAGTCGGCGAAAAGGTCACGTTGCGGCATGGCGAAAACATAGCCGCCCGCGAGCGAGGGCTATGCAGAGCGCGATGCCGATGCCCAGCGGGGAGAGCGCATCAGCAGGACCGGCTGCTTCGGGGGGACCAGGCCCTCCGGGCGGTTGGGACGGAAGGTGGCGCAGGGCTCGTTCAGCTCGAGGGCGCAGAGCAGGTTCTTATTGAAGTAGCAGTCCTCGCAGCTGGGCGGTTTTGGCTTGCGCGGCATCCGGGTAGGACTGTGCCAGTCGCGCGACGACTTCGCGGGGTTCAAACCCGCAAATCGCTGCCTCTTTGAAACAGCTTTGTGACATCTTCCCCGCGTCTTGCGAGCAAGGGGACCTGCCTCGCTAGGATCTTCATCGATGGCCACCAAGGATCGGACCCGCAAGTTGGCGGCGTCGCCGCCGCTGTTCGAGAGCGAGTTCCTCAACTTCTTCTCGCGCGTCCATCCCTCGATCCCAGCACTCGTCTTCGTGCCGGTGATCGCGGTGATGGAGTGGCTTGGCGTCGACCGCGGTTACGCCGTCTGGGAGCTGGCGCTCTACTCGCTGGGCGGCGTCGCGATCTGGACCCTGACCGAGTACTGGCTGCACCGGCTGCTCTTCCACTGGGAGCCCGACAACGCCTTCGGCCACCGGATGCACTTCATCATCCACGGCATCCACCACGACCACCCCAACGACAAGCTGCGGCTGGTGATGCCCCCGGCGGTCTCGATCCCGCTGGCCGCACTCTTCCTCGGCCTCTTCGTGCTGGTCTTCGGCACGCCGCTGGCCTTCCCGATCTTCGCCGGCTTCATCGCCGGTTACCTGGTCTACGACTACACGCACTATTACGTCCACCACGCGGTGCCGAAGTCGCAGTTCGGAAAGCGCCTGCGGGAACACCACATGCGGCACCACTTTCAGGATCACCGGTACGGCTACGGCGTCTCCTCACCCGCCTGGGACGTGGTCTTCCGCACCTTGCCGCGCCGGCGCAGGCAGCGCTAGCCGACACCCGGCCGTCTCAACCGAACGGCCAGTCAGAGAACGTTCTTTGACCATATAACGGGTCAGAGTTACTGTGACTGTGCCACACTGCGAAACCAGTAAGTACTTAACAACTGTTCTGGAAAGGGAAAACCTCCATGCCCAACACCAACGTACTCGGCGAGGCCCGGGATCTGATCGAGAGGCGCCTCGCGGATCTCGACGAGGAGCGCAAGCGACTCGAGCGGGCGCTGGCCGAGCTCGGCGGCAAAGCAGCATCCCCCGCGCGTCGCGGCCCGGGCCGGCCCCGCGGCAGCAGCAGCAAAAGCAGCAGCGCCAGCACCCCCGCCGCTGCCCCCCGCCGCCGTCGTCGTCGCAAAGGCGGCACCCGCGCCGATCAGGCCGTCGACCTGATCACCAAGAACCCGGGGATCAGCGCCTCGGACGTCGCCAAGACGATGAAAATCAAGCCGAACTACCTGTACCGCGTCCTGAGTGACCTCGAGAAAGAGGGTCGCGTGAAGAAGGACGGCCGCAAGTACCACCCCGGCAGCTGACCCTGTAAGACGAGTTACGAGACGGGCCCGGTGCGGGCCCTCAAGACGCGCTTCGCGCTGGAGTGTCTTGAGGACCCACACCGGGCCCGTTTTGCAGTTCGCTTCGGGTCAGCCGGCGGGTGAGACAGCGCCCGGGGGGTCTGTTTCGTACTGCTGAGGACAGGGGTCGGGGGTGGGGGCATCAA
>DATHUE010000143.1:0-4771 GCA_035462545.1 Solirubrobacterales bacterium | reverse complement strand
GCTCGCCGATCGGGTTCCTGCCGAGTCGCGGAGCGTCGAGCAGCGTCCCGGTCAGGATCGAGTGGTTGAGGCCCGGCGGATTGGACTCGGGCAGCCGAAGCCGGTAGCCATTGCGCCGTCCGCCGCGATGCCCGCTCATGGTCCCTCCTGGCTCGGGGCATCCTCATCCCAGGCCCAGGTCGCCCGTCGTCCCGGCTTCAGCCCAGGGTTTTCGTCTACGTCTGGGTAGGCGTCCTCGGGCTCGGGCCACTCGGTCAGGCAGTAGGTGGCCGAGGCCAAGCGCCACGAAGCAAGGCCAAGACGCTCGCTCGCTTCGAACCATTCCCTCGCCATCACTGGCCGGAACTGGTCGAGGAGTCGATTGGCCTCCGCTACGGCGTCGTTCAGGTCCTGCCTGAACCCTTCGATCCGCACGGCCGCCTTCACGCGAGCGTGCCGCCAAGCGCGGTGCTGGGGCGACTCGGGCAGATCATCGGCCTCGCCGGCATCGCGGGCGCTCTCCAATCGCTCCTGCCCAACGGTGGTCAGGCCCCAGAACGGCTCGCCCCGCCGCTCGGTGCTCGTCAGCAGGCCGGCGCGGCGCAGGCTTTCAAGCCGGGGAACGAGAAGGCGGTTCGTATCCGGCTCGGGAACGAACCCGAGGTGTTCGGCGAGAACGGAGGTCAAGACCTCCTCGTCCTGCTCGTGGTGCATCGCTCGATCGACGGCCTCAAGGACCAAGCCGTCGCTGACCTCGCTGTATGGGCCGAGCTCCTGCCCGGCCTCCTCCAGCGCGGTCATGCCGGCTGCTCGTCTCGGGGGTCGAGCTCGGACAGGACCTTCTCGCAGGCCTCGTAGCCGAGCTGGAAGCGCCGATCGGTGTCGGCGTCGTCGCGGCGCGACCGTGCCTCGCTGCCGGCCGACCCGACGAGGACCTGGACGGCTTCGCCATGCAGGCGCCTGAGCAGTTCCATCAGATCGTGGACCGGCATCGTCAGATCGAAGGTCTCGCGCTCGTCGTGCGGGTGCCAGCCGATGTCTTGCAGCAGGCGGAAGTCTTCGGAGAACTCCAAGCCCAGTTGCTCGGCCTTGGCAAAGTCTCGGGTCCGCTCCAGCGCGATCCAGAAGTCCTCGATGCTGCCGAGGTGATTGCGGACCAGTTCGTAGAGCCCGGCGCGCTGGTCGCGGTAGATGGTGATGGTCGTCTCGGGCACGAAGCCCCTCCTCCCGGTAGGGGCACCGAGGACGAGCCGGCGACGCGGTCCAGGACGGCCTACGTCGGTACCGTCTCTCTCGCATCGAAGGCTCGACCTTCGGTGCCAGGCCCCGGGGCGTTCCACCGCCGCCGGGGCCACTTAATTTCGCGTTTCTCGCGGGCGAACGTAGGTGGACCGGAGTGCCCGCGCAAGGCCTAAATCGACCTCTCTCGAAGCTCATGTTGCCCCAGGCGTTGCCCCAGGGCCGATTTTGCACCCTCTTGTCTACAGTCCAGAAACACGAAAACCCTACGATTTGCAGGGTCTTCGTGAAATAGCGGGGGCAGGATTCGAACCTGCGACCTTCGGGTTATGAGCCCGACGAGCTACCTGGCTGCTCCACCCCGCGGCGGTCTGTGAACTTTAGCAACGTGGCGTTGGTCGGCGGGGTGCGCGGGGGTTTGCGCAAGGGGCTTCCCGGGCCGGTGGCGCTCTAGAGTCCGGGCGGTGAGCGGGGATTCCAGACGGGTGGCCGTGGTCGACATCGGGACCAACTCGGCGCGGCTGCTGGTCGCCGATGTGGCCGGCGGCCGGGTCGAGCGGGTCGAGCGGCGCAGCCAGGTGACGCGGCTCGGGCGCGGCGTCGACCTTTCGGGGCAACTGGCCGCCGAGGCGATCGAGGACGCCTGCGGCGCGATTGCCGGCTACATGGAGCTTTGCGAGCAGCTCGGGCCGGAGGTGGTCGAGGCGATCGCGACCAGCGCCGTCCGCGACGCCGCCAACGGCAGCGCCTTCGTCGCCGAGCTGCGCGAGCGCTTCGCGCTCTCGGCCCGGGTCCTCGACGGCGAGGAGGAGGCGCGGCTCACTTATATGGGGGCCACCTCCGAGCAGCCGCCGAGCGAGCCGACTCTGGTGATCGACATCGGCGGCGGCTCGACCGAGCTGATCGTCGGCATCGGCGCCGAGGTCTCCTTCCACGCCTCGCTGCAGGCCGGTGTCGTCCGCCACAGCGAGCGCCACATCGCCTCCGACCCGCCGACCGCCGCCGAGCTGGAAGCGCTGGCCGCCGACGTCCGCGGCCTGATCGAGGAGGCGCTCAGCGGCAGCGGCGAGCGCGCCGCGGCTACCGCCGCCATCGCCGTCGCCGGCACCCCGACCTCGCTGGCGGCGATCGAGCTCGGCCTCGAGCCCTATGACCCGAACCAGGTCCACGGTCACCGCCTGGAGCTGCCGGCGGTCCAGGGAATGCTCTCTCAGCTCGCCTCGATCCCCCTGGCGCTGCGGACCGAGATCCCGGGCCTGCACCCCGACCGGGCGCCGACGATCGTCGCCGGCGTCGTCATCCTCGTCGAGGCGATGCGCGCCTTCGGCCTGGAGCGGATCAGCGTCTCCGAGCACGACATCCTCTACGGCACGGCGCTCGCCGCCGCCGATCGCCTCGCCTAGCCCCCCAGACGCCCGCCAAGCTTGTGTCGATACTCGAATCGGTTCGCGGTACCGGCTGGACACTGCGCCTAAACGGCGCACTACAGATGGGTAAATATTGGCCCCCGACCCCAAAAACTAGGTAGATATGGGCTACCATGTTTTCGGTACGGGGATGTGCTTCGACTAGACAAATCGGACAGTCGGGCGCATACTCCGTTCACCAGGGAAAGAAGCGGGGAAATACCCGCCGAACCCCTGAACAGGGCTTGGGCGATTGCCGCATCATGGCGCCTCCCGCCGTCTGAGCCCACCAAATAAACGGGTCCCTGAAGACGTACCCCTGCCCGTCCTGAGGGACCCACTTGAATCGGCCGCCAGCGATGGCGGCCGATTCTTGTCAGGGGGAGTACTCCATCTAGGCGAACAAGTGCGCCTTCGCACCAACTCCGGCGCTCAGGCCAGGTTCGACTTGCGCGGGTAGACGACCTCGGGGTCGGTGAGGACGTTGACCAGAGTCGGCCGGCCCGAGGCGAAAGCCCGCTCCAGCGCCGGGCGCAGCTCGCCGGGCTCGCGGACGAGGATGCCGTCGCAGCCGAGCGCCTCGACCAGCTCGTCGTAGCGCGTCTCCGGCCGCAGCTCCGCCGCCACCGAGTAGCCGTAGAGGAACTTCATCGGGTGGTGCTCCAGCGCCCAGATCCCGTTGTTCCCCATCACGCCGACGACGCCGAGCCCGTGCCGGGCCATCGTGTCGAACTCCATCCCGGCGAAGCCGAAGGCGCCATCGCCGAGCAGCAGGCAGACCTGCCGGTCCGGATGGGCGACCTTGGCCGCGATCGCCTGGCCGGGCCCGGCGCCGAGGCAGCCAAACGGCCCCGGGTCCATCCAGCAGCCGGGCTGGTAGGTGTTGATGAAGCGCCCCGCGTAGGAGACGAAGTCGCCGCCGTCGCCGATCACGATCGCGTCGCGGTCGAGCACCTCGCCGAGCTCGTGGTAGACCCGCACCGGGTGCAGCGGCGAGCGCGGGTCCTCGAGCTCGGCCTGCTCGGCGGCGCGCTTCTCGGTCTCGACGTTGCGCAGCTGCTGGAGCCAGGGGCGCGTGCGAGTGCTCCCCTCCCCCACCGCCTCGCGCAACGCTGCCAGGGTCGCCCGCACGTCGCCGACCAGGTCGACCTCCGGGGCCCGGTTGGCGGTCAGCTCGTTCGGGGCGGCATCGAGACGGACGATCTTCGTCTCGCCGCCGAAGCTGTTGCCGAAGCCGAGCCGGAAATCCATCGGCACACCGACGACCAGCGCCACGTCGGCGTCGCCGAGCGCGGTGCCGCGGGCACGACTGAAAGCGAGCTCGTGGTCGGCGGCGACACAGCCGCGGCCGAGCCCATTGAGGAAGACCGGAATGCCCAGCGCCTCGGCCAGCGCCTGCAGCTCCCCCTCCCCGCGGCCCCAGTAGAGACCGCTGCCGGCCATTACCACCGGACGCTCGGCGGCGCTCAGCAGCGCCGCCGCCTCTTCGACCCCGGCGGCGGCCTCGACCGCGACCGGCACCAGCTCGGGGATCTCGACCTCGGCCTCGGTGAAGACCACGTCCATCGGATAGTCGACGAAGGTCGGCCCGCTCGGAGCGCTCGCCGCGAGGTCGATCGCCGCCGCGGTGCGGGCCGCGATCAGTCCCGGCTCCTTCACCGTCTCCGCCGACTTGACCAGCGGCGCGACGAACGGCAGGTGGTCGATCTCCTGCAGCGAGCCCGACCCCCAGCGCAGCTCCGGCGCCCGCCCGCCGAGCACGCAAATCGGCGAGTTGTTGGCCTGCGCGCCGGCGATCGCGCTGAGCCCGTTGGTGACACCGGGGCCGGCGGTCAGCGCCGCCACCCCGACCCCGCGCGTCGCCTTCGCCATCCCCTCGGCGGCAAAGGCGGCGGTCTGCTCGTGGCGGACGTCGAGGATCCGGATGCCCTCCACTTTGCAGCCGTCGTAGATCGAGAACAGGTGCCCGCCCGAGAGCGTGAACAGGCACTCCACCCCCCGCGACTTCAAGACCTTGGCGACGATCCGCCCCCCGTGCGCTTCCATGGTCCGAGCCTATAGGTACGACGCTGCCTTTTGGCCGCCAGAAGTGCCCGGGGCGGGACTCGAACCCGCACGTCCCACAAGGGACAGCGCCTTTTAAGGGC
>DATHUE010000142.1:0-15491 GCA_035462545.1 Solirubrobacterales bacterium | reverse complement strand
GGCAAATGACGGTATAGCGCCATGGCGTGTTGCTACCCAAGGGTCCGATGGCCTTCCCATTGACCGCGTCGAAAGATGGCGCGCTGGAACCATTCTTTGTTTTTCTAGTGCAAAAAGGAAAAAAGTAATATGTAAGAAGGGTCTAGGGGTGCGCGCGATAATAACCGGGCTCGGAAGGATGCTTGATATTCGCTATCCATTCGTGTTCGATGACGGAGATAGTGGCGCCCCGGTTTGGAACTTCGATACTGGGGCAGCAGTCGGTTTGGTTTCTGGGCATTATGACGGGCATGGTTACATTGCCCCGCTTCTGAGACCGAAGGGTATGGACGAGGACGATAATGAGCGCGCTCCGGGTATTTTAAGAGCCCCAGGAATGGGATCTCTGCAATTGCTGAAAGTCGGCGAATAGAGATGCGGAATTCACATATCGCTGCGATCCTGCTACTAGGAGCGGCGATCTCTGGTTGCGGCGACTCTGGAGGTGACTCCTCTTCCCGAACTCAACGAAAGGTTGAACCCGTAAGTTGGGTACTATCCGGAAAATCTCACGGTAGGGTGATTAGGTTTAGCGTCAACACTAGTCATTGCACGGGTGATCCCGAACCGCAGCTCGGACGGACGAAAATTTCTGAATCCGCTGGAAGGGCAGTTATCCGCACCTATGTTTCTGTGCCGATCAGGAAGCCTTCTAGTCGAAAAGGGTGTTTTGGAACCCTTGTTAACCTTCTTGGTTCAGTTCGTCTGAAGCAGCCAGTAAAAAGTTTAGATATTTTCGACGGTTTTTTTTCTCCACCGAAGCTTGAGAGCGCTTTCAGCGGCACACGCCGAAGGCCGGGCGTGGCAGCTGTTGATAACGAGCGGCCTGTGAGGTGGCAGCTCGGCCATATCAGCGGTGATCGAGTGGTCCATCTCGGAGTGGGAGTGCCCTACTGCTCTGGTGCCCCGAAACCAGGGATCTCTCGAGTTCGTACGCAGGAGCATGACGACTCAGTGATCATCACCGCTTTTGTGACGCCGAAGAAATCTTCAAAGGGTGGGGGTGCTTGCGCTGGATTGGAACTCGGCTTTTCAGAGGAGGTCGAGCTTTCCGAGCCTCTGAATGGGCGGCAACTCCTCGACGGCAGCACCTCGCCGCCCCAGCGTCGCGGTCCACGACGGTAGGTGGACAGGTGCCGCGTCACTTGAAACCCACAGGGCTGCCTTCGCTGCTGTTGGCGCTCTTGACGCTGACCTCTCTCGCTCTGTGGACGGAAGTGGCAGACGCGACCATCACCGAGTTCAGCAGTGGGCTGACGCCTGCCAGCAAGCCGATGGGTCTGATTCCCGGCCCTGACGGCAACCTCTGGTTCACCCACTACGGCAATCAAGCAGGCGCAAGCCCAGCCATTGGGCGCATCACCCCGGCGGGGACCATCGCGGAGTTCCGCGATGGCCTCGGTGGAGGCAATCCACGGTCGATCGTCGTTGGGCCGGACGGGAATCTGTGGTTTGGCATCGGCGAAGGTAAAAGCTCGGCTCCGGCGATTGGCAGAATCACTCCGCAGGGCGTGATTACCCGCTTCACGGAGCTGATGACCAATACCAGCCCTAGCGATTTAACCATCGGACCAGGGAGCAGAATCTGGTTTGTCTCCGCCGGGGGTACGAGGCCAGGGTTGGGCTATGTGAAACCGAGTGGCCTCACCCTTCAAATCTCTCTCCCCTACTGGCCCACTGATATCGTCGCGGGGCCTGACGGGAATATGTGGTTCACCTACGGGGAAGGTTCGGCGGCCGCAATTGCCAGGATCGACAGTCCTGAGGACCCTGGCGATACGACGATCACCTACTTTCGGGACGGCCTGCGCGAGGAAAGCGATCCACGTCAGATCGTTCTCGGTCGCGATGGCAACCTCTGGTTCAGCGACCCCTGGATCGATGCGATCGGCAAGGTGACGTCAGACGGGGCCATTACTGAGTTCGACGCCCCAGGCTTCTTCAGGGACTCCTTCGTCCCTGGCCCCGATGGCAACATCTGGTGGACCGATTGGGGACTCAATCGAATCGCGCCGAGCGGCGAGATCAAACACTTTGGAACTCCTGGCAGCGGCGAAAGCCGCAACCCAGAAGACCTCGCGTTCGGTCCGGGCGGCGACCTCTGGTTTACCTCGTCCCGCTTCGAAGATCCCGGTAACGGCGCGGTCGGCAGAATGACTTCTTCTGGCAGCATCGAGGAATACAACGTCGGAATCAACCCAGGCTCGTGGCCGTTGGAGATCGTTCTCGGGCCCGATGGCAACTTCTGGTTCACCGACTGGGGAGAGCCGAGTGCGATCGGCCGCGTCACCCTAGAGGGCAACGCCTACCGATCACCGTGGGAATCCGAGCCGGAAACTCAGCAGCGAGTTGACCCGCCGACGCGGACTTATCCCCCGATTCCGCGGGTTGCTACGGAGGGGAGGCGCGTCCTAGTCGACCGCAACGGCATCGCCCGTTTGAAGCTGTACTGCATTGGATCTCAGGCCTGCACCGGAACCCTGATGGTACGTGCCAAGAAGCGCTCATGGAGAGCAGATCGCACCGTCGGTCTGGCGCCCTTCTCTATCAGCGCCGGCCGCTCCACGCGATTGTCCCTGCGGATCAACCGAGTCGGGCGCGCGTTGCTGCGCGACGGCCGCGGCCAGCGTTGGGCTCGGCTCACGGCACTCCCCGGGGGTCTTCTGACGGGCTACTCAGTGAAGTTGATCGCGCGCGGGTGACGGGCCTCGGCGCCCAGCCACGTAGATCGCCTTCTGGTGGCGCTCTTCGTCTAGCGGCTGGTCCTGCGCGCCTTCGTAGTCGCCCCAGACGCCTAGGGGCTTGAGACCGGCCACCTCGATCGCTCCCAGCACCTCGGCTTCGGGGAAGTGATGCTGACGGTGGACGTGGGTCGCTGCCGGGTCGCCCTCTATCTCGAAGCGGGACTCCCAGGTCGAGCCGGCCTCGACCTCGGCCGTGGCGAGGCCGGTCCAGGACATCGTCACTCCCTCGACCTCCTGGCTCTGGGTCTGCGGCTCGTGGATCTGCCGATGCAGCATCAGGGTGTTGAGATCGAAGAGGATCGCGCCGCCGGGGGCGAGGTTGCGGCCCATGCCTTCGAGCGCGGCCTGAAGCTCGCTTGGGCTGAGCAGGTTGTTGAGCGTGTCGTTGAGCGCCCAGACCAAGTCGAACTCGCCGAAGGTCGGCAGCTCCCGCACGTCGGCGATCTCCAGGCGCACTTCCTCACCGACTTTCTCCCGCGCGATCTCCAGCATCGCCGGCGAGAGGTCGCAGCCGACCACCTCCCAGCCGCGCTCGAGCATCGGCAGGAAGCTCTTGCCGGTTCCGCAGCCGACGTCGAGCAACCGTCTCCCCGAAACCCCGCAGCCTTCGGCCAGCGCCGCGAGCTTGCCGGTCCAGCGCTCGGCCCGGTACCCGGCAGTGCAGGCGTCGTAGTAGGGAGCGAAGGGCTCGAAGGCGGGGTTCTCAGGAGATGGCGGCGTCAATGGGCGTCAGATGGTGGAAAAGGTTTGTTCCAATGGCACCGTGGGGGTACCTAAATTGTGCGAATCCCCGGGATAAGTCTTGACAATCCTGCCGCCTTGACCATCAGCCCGCAGGCCGCCCGGGTGCTCATGGACAGCTGGCGATCCCAGATCCTCTCGGAGCTGGCGGCTCGGCCGATGAGCCCATCGCAGTTCGTGAGCGAGTTCGGTGGAGAGCTGGACCGCATCTCCCGCTGCTTTCGCGAGCTTGCCGAGTGGGACTACCTGGAGCTGGAGGAAGAGGTGGTGGGCGAGGGCAGGCGTGGGGGAGTCGAGCATGTGTACCGCCTCGTTCGGCGCAGCTTCGATTTCGACGGTGAGGCTTGGAGGCCGCTTCCACCGAAGGCCCAAGAGACGCTCTCCAGGCCGGCGGTCAGATCGTTCCGTGCACGCATCGAGGAAGGGGTCGAGGTGGGAATCTACGACCGGGAGATCGACAGTCACCTCGCTCTCGACGCCGTCCTACTCGACCGGGCGGCCTGGACGCGGTTCGTGGGCCGGCTGAACGACATCCAGTCCTCGCTTCCACGCCGGGCGACTGCAGCCGCCCGGCGCCTGGAGACGAGCGGCGGGGAGGCGATCCCGACCACGGTGGCCCTGGCCGGTTTCCGGTCACCCGAAGCCCCCGCCCTCGCGGCGAAGCCGCCTTTCTGGACCCCCAGCCCACAGGGAAAGGGGAGCGGGGAAGAGTTCGCGGTCAGCGCGCAGCTGGCTCACGTGATGCGGAATCGCTCGCGGTCGCGCATCCTCCGCGAGCTCTCGATGGGACCGCTCAGCGCCCCGCAGTTCGCGAGGAGATCTGGGGTGAGCCTCGACACCGCAAGGCGACACTTCGGGCACCTTTTTAGCGTGGGGCTTATCGACCTGGCAGAAGAACGGAAAGGCCGCAGCGGCAGCCCGGAGAAGGTCTATCGAGCGAAGTACCGGGTCGACCTCGACGAGCCGGAAATGGAAGAGCTCTCGCCCTTCATGCGCCAAGAGCTCTCGGCTAGCATTTTCGAAATATTCTGGGGCCGCGTCCGCGACGCGATCGGGGCTGGAACCTTCGACCAGGAGACCGACAGCCATTTCGACTGGGATCGGTGCGTGCTAGATCGGCAGGGCTGGCGCGAGCTGATGGCCGAGCTAGGGGATTGCTTGCCTTGGTTGTTCGAGCTCGAGCAGGAAGCTGCCGGTCGCCTTGAGCGAAGCGGAGAGCCGCCGATTCCCACGACCTACTTCCTGGCCGGGTTCCGCGCGCCCGAACCGATCGCTTCAGTCCCTATGGCCAGTCCCAGGCCATAGGGACTGGCACCCGCCGCCAGTCACAGCGACGGGTGCCAGTCGGCGCGTGACTACGCGCCACGCCTCGGCCTTGCCCATGGCGCCGATCGGGGGTGAGTCGAATCAGCAGCCATGTCCCTGCGGCAAGTCTTCAGTGCCGAGCATGCGGGCGCAAACGCACTCGACCCTGTGCGCTCGGTGCTCCTCCACGTCCGGACGCGTCGCCAGGTCCTCCCGGACTCGGGCGAGCATCGAGCGCAGCTCGGGCATCGGCATATCGACCGCCACCGTCCCATCCGGACGGATCGGGCCAGCGAGGGCGATCGCAAAGTAGATGCCCTCATCGAAGTCGAGCGGTGGGGCGGGCCCGCCGAGCTCGAAGAGAACCGCCGCCCAGATGCCGCTTACCTCGGGGATGTGAGCTTCGAGCGCGGCTCGCTCGTCGGGGGTGACCCAAAGAGGATCGGCGGAAGACACAGGGCCGGCGGAGGCCTTTCTCATGGCCGCACGAGGCCGGTGCCGCGATCGAGCGCGTCCGTCTCGGCGAGGGCCTCGTGGATCGAATCCGGCAACGGCGCGGCCGAGAAGAAATGCTCGGTCATCCCCCTCTCCTCCCTCACGCTCTCCTCGGTAAGAAGTGAGGACACGCTGAGGACCCTTACGTGCCGAGACAGACAGGGGGCGCTGCAGGGAGCCGAGGGATGATCTGCGATCTCCACAGACGACATCGGTCCGCCGACCAGCAGGATGCGCAGTATCTGGCGCCGATAAGGATGCGACAGCGCCCGCCGCACGTCGCTTGGCAGATCGCTGAGCAACTCGTTGAGTTCGTCCCCTGCCATCGGCCGTTTCCCGGTGGCAGTCTAAGTGCGCGAAAAAATCTGAATGAAGGCGGGTTCTGACTGCTTGCGACGGTTGTGGTTCTTCTTCGTTTGAGGTCGAGGGGCGCTCATGCGGTGCCCGCATGGCGGCACCGCATGAGCGCGATCTGGGCTCAGCCGAACTTTTGGCGCTGGAGCGCCTTGGGAGCCATTGCTGGCTTGACGACGATCTTCACGAGTGCTCACCCCCTCTCGACTCGTGTGGCGACCTACAGGGCAGTTCTTAAAGCCCGTGCAGGGGGGACCAGACACCATTCGAGAGAGTTACACCAGTGACGTACGCTCGGTGCAATTAATTCCCAAAGACCCCGAAACCATGCTAACAATCGTTATTCCACTACTCAGGAACCCCCCAACGAAGGAGGAAAGTTGGCGACCGAGACCGAAAGCAAGACCCAAGCCCAAAGCGGCATCGACCTAGACCTGATCAAGGCTCTCGGTCACCCGCTTCGCTTCGAGGCCCTGCGCATCTTCAACGCACGAGTCGCCTCGCCGACCGAAATCAGCCAGGAGCTAATGGTCCCGGTCAACAAGCTCGCCTACCACGTCCGGATCCTCGAGAAATACGGCTGCGTCGAGCTGGTCGACACCAAACAGCGCCGGGGCGCCACCGAGCACTTCTACCGGGCGATGAAACGGGCAGAATTCGATCAGGACGAATGGGTCCAGATCCCCCGAAATCTTCGCGAAGAGATCAGCAGCAAAACCCTTCTCGGTGTCGGTCGCGAGATCTCCGGTGCGGTGCAGAGCGGAACCATCGATGCCCGGGATGACCGGCCGATGATCTGGCTACCGCTGCAACTCGACGAGGAGGGATGGAAGCAGGCTGTGGCGATCCTTGTTGAGGCAGAGGAGAAGCTGACCGAGGTTACCGCTGAGGCCGTTAATCGTCTTGCCGAGAGCGACGAGAAGCCGATCCAGGCATCTGCCCTACTGATGGGCTTCGAAATGCCCGCCGCAACGAGCAGCGAGGACGCTTCGTAGGGAGTGCCGCCCGCGCTACCCGTGCGGCCGCGCCATCTTGCGGTGGTTGAGGGCCTCGTCGAGGGTCGCCTCGTCGACGCCCAGCTCGAGCGCCACCTCGCGCAGCATCCGGCCTGAATCGGCGGCGGTCTTGACGATCTCGGCGGCGCGGTCGTAGCCGATGTGGGGGTTGAGCGCGGTGGCGGTGGCGAGGGTCGCCTCGGCGTGGCGCTCGGTCATCTCCTCGTTCGCCTCGAGGCCGGCGACGCACTTCTCGTCCAGCAGGCGCGAGGCGGAGGCGAGCAGCTTGATCGAGTCGAGCAGGTTGCGGGCGATCAGCGGCACCCGCACGTTGAGCTCGAACTGGCCCTGGCTGCCGGCGACGGTGATCGCGGCGTCGTTGCCGATCACCTGGGCAGCGACCTGGATCACTACCTCGGGGATCACCGGGTTGACCTTGCCGGGCATGATCGAGGAGCCCTTCTGCAGCTCCGGCAGGCGCAGCTCGGCGAGGCCGGCGCGGGGGCCGGAGCCCATCAGCGCCAGGTCGTTGGCGATCTTGTTGAGCGAGACGGCGTAGACCTTGAGCGCGCCCGAGAGCTCGACCAGGGCGTCGCGGTTGCCCTGCGCCTCGAAGCGGTCGAGCGGCTCGGAGATCGCCAGCCCGGTCTCGCCGCCGAGCTTCTCCAGCACCTTGGCGGCGAACTCGGGGTGGGTGTTGAGGCCGGTGCCGGTCGCGGTGCCGCCGAGCGGGACCTGGCCGACCCGGCGCAGGGTGGCCTCGATCCGCTGCACGCCGAGCCGCACCTGGGCGGCGTAGCCGCCGAACTCCTGGCCGAGGGTGACCGGCACGGCGTCCATCAGGTGGGTGCGGCCGGCCTTGACGGCGTCGGCGAACTCCTCCGCCTTGCGCTCCAGCGCCGCCCCGAGGGCGCCCATCGCCGGCAGCAGGTCGTGGGTCACCTCGCCCAGCGCCGCCAGGTGGACGGCGGAGGGGAAGACGTCGTTGGAGGACTGGCCCATGTTGACGTGGTCGTTGGGGTGGGCCCCGTCGCCGGCGAGGTTGGCGATCACCTCGTTCGAGTTCATGTTCGAGGAGGTGCCGGAGCCGGTCTGGAAGACGTCGACCGGGAACTGGTCGTCGTGCTCGCCGGCGGCGACGGCGGCACCGGCCTCGGCGATCCGGCCGGCGACATCGGCGTCGAGCAGCCCCAGCTCGCCGTTGACCTCGGCGGCGGCGGACTTGATCCGGCCCAGCCAGCGCACCACCGGCACCGGCACGCGCTCGCCCGAGACCGGGAAGTTGTCCACTGCCTTGGTGGTCTCGCCACCCCAGAGCTGCTCAGTCACGTCGTTCCTTCCGTCAAGTTCGCTGGCTCCGGCAGCGTATTGGGACGGGAGCGATTAGGCTGCCCGGCGATGAAGCAAGGAGACCCGGTCAGCGAAGGCGCCCAGCGCGCGATCGACCACCTCAACGAGGATCATCCCGAAGCGCTGCTCGACATGGCGCGGGCGATCGGCGGCTGCCCCGAGGCGACCGCCGCCCGCTGCGTCGACGCCGACCGCACCGGCCTCGACCTGATCGCCCAGACCCCGAGCGGCGAGACCGAGGTGCGCGTCCCCTACGACGAGCCGATCGACGAGCCCTCCGGCCTGCGCAAGGCGACTGTCCTGCTCGCCAAGCGCGCCCAGCGCGAACTCGGCGAGGACACCGCCCAGCCCTCGATCGAGTCCGTCTCCGAGCACTGAGCTCTCGGTCTTTCAATTCGCCGGGATGGCCTTGCTGGGAGCACTCGGTGCCCAGGAAATGAATGCCAGGTGAGCCTAGCCAGACTCAGAAGCGGTGAGTGGATCTCCAGTGTTTCGGCGATTCTCCTCTTCATCCTCATGTTCTTCCACTGGTTCGGTGTCAAGCTCGTCAACACTTCCAATCTGCTCTTTGGAATTCAGAGCGTCGAACCCGGGAAAAGCGCCTGGGAAGCTCTCGAGTACATCCCGATCTTTCTTGCGATTACGATCGTCGTCACGCTGGCCGCCGTGGTGAGGCGCTCCGTTACTGCTTCCCCGAAGCTTTCACTTCCGGTTGACTCCCTGGTGGCGATTCTCGGCCTAATCTCGATGCTGTTGATTCTCTTCCGGATCATCGACCCCCCTACCTTCAGGGTCGAAGAACTCATCACGTCCGAAGGTACGGTCCAGCCCCCGATCTTTCTCGCGCTATTGGCGGCCGCGGGGATCGCGTTCGGTGGCTGGCGGAACATGCGGGAAGACGCCGATAGCGATTCAGCCAGTCCGCCTTACTGACCCTGGGTCGCGAGGAACTCGGATGGGGTGAAGACGGGAATCTCTCCGGCGAGCTCGAGGAGATGTCCGTCGCCCGAGACGAGCGCGGCACTGCAGCTGTGCGCCAGGGCGATGAGGTAGTCGTCGTCGGGATCCGCACAGCGGATCGGCGGCGCCTCTGCGGGGTCGGCGGCCATCACCGCGTCTCGACGCAGCAGCTCTAGGTATTGATCGACGACACCGAGGTCGACATAGCGACGGAACTTCTCTCGCAGCAGCACCAGCTTGAGCTCTTCGAGCACGAGGGGAGAGACGATCAGCTCGAAGCTTCCGCTGCGGGCGGCGGCCAGCAGCTTCGCCGGAGTGCCCGTCGGGGTGATCAGCGCGGAGACCAGGACGCCCGGGTCAAGTACCGCCCTCGTCACGCCTCTCCCTGCGCGTCGCGCGAAGCTCGTCGGCGGCGAGGGCCAGGCCCTCCTCTTCGGTGGCCGGCGTGACCTTGGCCCAGATCTCGGCCAGGTCGTCGAGGCCGAGGTCGCGGCGCAGCGACTCCTCGATCACCTGCGAATCGCGCTTGCCGGTGCGCGCAGCTTTGATCTTGACTGCGCGGAAAACGTCGTCGTCGAGAGTGACCGTCGTCCGGGTCTTTGGCATAGATGCATTATTGCATCAAGATGCGATGGATGGAACGGGGCGGCGGCTAGCCGGAGCTCCGGCCGCTGTCGAATCCTTCCCGGTAGGCGGCGATGAAGGCCGGCGGCAGCGGCCCCTCGAGGCTGAAGCGGGCGGCGATGGTGAGGCGGCGGACCAGCTCGGCGTGGATCCCCGCCGTCTCCGAGGCGCCGCGTTCGGCCGCCCCGACCAGGTACCCGAGCTGCAGCGCCGCCTCGCCGCCTCGCGCCTCGCGCGCTTCGGCGTTCAGCTCCGTCGCCGCCTCGACCAGCGCTTCGCCGACCGTCGCCAGCTCTCCGCCCTCCTGGTTCTCGGTCAGGCACTCGCTGATCGGCGTCTCGCCGGCGAGCTTCACTTCGCCCGGTGCCGCATCGAGGGCCTCGAGGTAGGCGCCCGCCCCTTCGAGGCAGGCGACCGGGGTCTGCGCTTCCTCACGACCGCCGCAGCCGGCGAGGGCGAGGAGGGCGAGGGTGGCGACAAGGATCGAGGAGCGCATCGGCGCCTCATCCTAGGGACGTCATCCTCGTGGTTCACGCTTTGTGGCCCTTATAGGGGCCTCAAGTCTTGAGCGGTACCTCAGTCGACGTGCCGCGAGGCGATGCCGCCGGGCTTGAACGGGCGCAGGCCGCCGGGCGGGCCGGGCGGGACCGACGGCTTTACCGGCGGGGTCGGGTTGCCCTGCGGCTGGCCGGCGGCTTCGCGCACGCTGGCCGGGAAGACTTCGACCCATTCGGCGATCTGGAACTCGGCGACGGTCGCGTGGTTCCAGGAGAGATGGAGGTGGTGGCCGCAGCCGTGGCCGGAATCGCCTTCGTAGCCGACCCAGCGGAACGGCGGCCGCGGTTTTTCCTGGCTCGGCTCCGCCCAGTGGGCAAGCCTGGTGATCGGCAGCCATTTGGCGTCGCAGCTGGTGCCGCCGCCGACCGGGACGATGTCGACCGCGAGCCCGTTGTGGTGGTCGGAGTTGCGGCTGTGGCAGCCCTTGCAGCCGGCGCGTTTGCCGCTGCCGTCGGGCAGCTTCCCCGAGTAGCCGTCGGTGACGTAGATCGGGTAGCGCTTGGCGAGCCAGATCAGGTCGGGAAGGATGCGGCGGTCGACCATGTCGCCTGCTTCGTGCGGGACCGAGGCCGGCAGCGGCACGACCTTGCCGGGCGCGTAGATCAGCCGCGTCGTCCCCGGCGCCGTCGCCGGACCGGGCACGGCAACGGCCATCGTCGCCGCCCAGACGGCGGCCGCCAGCAGCGCCAGCAGCGCCAGCGCCTCGACGTTGGCGCGCCGCGCGTACCAGTGGCCGGCATCGCGGCTGAGCATGTTCCCTGGCTTCGGCAAGTACCTCGTTATCGGTGCGTCAGGGGGCCGCTGAAGGGCGCGAAGGTAATCTTGCGGCCGCATGCCGACCGTCCGCGACGCCAGCTTCGACCTTTTCCGTACCCATGGGATGACGACCGTGTTCGGCAACCCGGGCTCGACCGAGCTGCCGATGCTGGCCGACTTCCCGCCCGACTTCCGCTACGTGCTCGGCCTTCAGGAGGCGGTTGTGGTCGGGATGGCGGACGGCTACGCGCAGGCCTCGGGCAAGCCGACCCTGGTCAACCTGCACACGGCGCCGGGGGTCGGCAACGCGATGGGGGCGATCTTCAACGCCCAGGCCAACCACTCGCCGCTGCTGATCACCGCCGGCCAGCAGGCGCGGGCGCAGATCACCCTGCAGGCCAACCTCACCAACCGCGACGCCACCCGGATGCCGCACCCGCTGGTCAAGTGGTCCTACGAGCCGCCGCGGGCCGAGGACGTGCCGCTGGCGCTCGCCCACGGCGCCCACCTGGCGGCGACGCCCCCGCGCGGTCCGGTCTTCGTCTCGCTGCCGATGGACGACTGGGACGTCGAGGTCGACGAGGCCGACGCGCGGGCGGCGATCGAGCGCCGGGTGACGGCGCGCGCCGGCGCCGACCCGGAGGCGATCCGGGAGCTGGCCGAGCGGCTGGAGGCTGCCGCCAACCCGGTCCTCGTCGCCGGCCCGGACATCGACGCCAGCGGCGCCTGGGAGCTCGGCGTCGCTCTCGCCGAGCGCCAGCGGCTGCCGGTCTGGGCCTCGCCGGCAACCGGCGGCAACCGGCTCGGCTTCCCCGAGGGCCATCCGAACTTCCGCGGCGTCCTGCCGCCGGCGATCGGCCCCGTCGCGCAGACGCTCGAGGCCCACGACCTGATCCTCGTCGTCGGCAGCTCCGTCTTCCCCTACTACCCGCACATTCCCGGCCCGCTGCTGCCGGACGGGGCGAAGCTGGTGGCGATCACCAGCGATCCCGACGAGGCGGTGCGGGCGCCGATGGGCGACGCGATCGTCGCCGACGTGAAGCTCAGCCTGGAGGCGCTGCTGGTGGCGGTGCCGGAGTCGGGCCGGCCGGTGCCGGAGCCGGGCCCCCGCCCGAGCGAAATCCCGGCGACCGACCCGCTCAGCCCCTCGACCGTCCACACCGCCCTCGGCGAGGCCCTGCCCGACGACGGGATCGTCGTGCTCGAGTCGCCGACCAGCACCCTGGCGCTGCGCAACCAGCTGCGCATCTCGCGGCCGGGCAGCTACTACTTCGCCGCCGGCGGCGGTCTCGGCTTCGGCCTCGCCGCCTCGGTCGGGGTGCAGCTCGCCGAGCCCGACCGCCCGGTCGTCTGCGTGCTCGGCGAGGGCTCGGCCCAGTACGCGATCACCGCCTTCTGGAGCGCCGTCGCCTACAAGCTCCCGGTCACCTTCCTCGTCCTGCAGAACCAGGAGTACGGGATCCTCAAGTGGTTCGCCGAAACCGAGCAGGTGGACGGTGCCCCCGGCCTCGACCTGCCGAAGCTCGACGTCGCCTCGGTGGCCGAGGGCTACGGGGTGAAGGCCCACCGGCCGGGCGACCGCGACGGGGTCCGGGAGGCGCTCGACGCCGCGCTCGCCTCCTCGGCGCCGGAGCTGGTCGAAGTGCCGGTCGCGCCTGGCATGGCCCTGTTCTAAGGTCACTGCCCATGGCCCTGCTCGAGCGCAGCCCGCAGTCGCTCGCCCCCCAGGTAGCCGAGCCGGCACCGGATCGCGCTCCCGACGAGCTCGCCGCCGGCGTCGCCCAGCCCCTGCGCGGCGAGCTGGAAGCGCTGCTAGGCCCCGACCGCGTCCTCACCAGCGTCGGCGACATCGTCAGGTACGCCTCCGACGCCAGCCCCTACCGGCTTTTCCCGCGGGCGGTGGTGATGGCCCACGACGCCGGGGACGTGGCGAAGGTGCTCGCCTACGGCCGCGCCAACGAGATCCCGGTCACCTTCCGTGCCGGCGGCACCAGCCTCAACGGCCAGGGCCAGGGCGACGGCATCCTCGTCGACGTCCGCCGTCACTTCGGCGGCGTCACGGTCGAGGACGACGGCGTCCGCGCCCGGGTCAAGCCCGGCACCCTGCTCGGCCACGCCAACCGCGTCCTCGCCCCGCACGACCGCAAACTCGGACCCGACCCGGCCAGCACCGACATCGCCACCGTCGGCGGCGTCGTCGCCAACAACTCCGGCGGGATGCGCTGCGGCACCACCAGGGACTCTTACTCGACGGTCCGCTCGCTGACCTTCGTCCTCCCCTCGGGAACGAAGATCGACACCGCCGCTCCGGACGCCGCCGAGCGCTTCGCCGCCGCCGAGCCCGAGCTGGCCGCCGGCCTGGAGGCGATCCGCGACGAGATCCGCGCCGACGCCGAGCTCGCGGACCGCATCCGCCGCAAGTTCGCGATCAAGAACACGACCGGCTACCGGCTCTGCGCCTTCCTCGACGCCGACGAGCCGGTGGAGATCTTCCGCCGCCTGCTGATCGGCTCCGAGGGGACGCTCGGGTTCGTCGCCGAGGCCGTCTTCGAGACGGTGCCGCTGCCGGCGGTGACGACCACCGCCTGGATCCACTTCCCCAGCATCGACGCCGCGATCGCCCCGGTCCGCGATCTGGTCGAGTGCGGTGCCACCGCGGTCGAGCTGATGGTGGCGCCGGCGCTGATCACCGCCGCCTGGAACATGGTCGGCGCGCCGCAGGAGTGGAAAGAGCTGCCGCCGGAGTCGGCGGTGCTGCTGGTCGAGTTCGGCGGCGCCGACGCGGCCGAGCTCGACGCCTACCTGGCCAAGGCCGATGCGATCCTCGGCGCCCACGAGACGATCCGGCCGATCGCCTTCACCCGCGAGCTGGAGGAGATCGAGCTCGCCTGGCGCGTGCGGGAGGGCCTGCACGGGCTGATCGGCAAGCTTCGCCTGCCTGGCACGGCGCTGATCGTCGAGGACGTCTGCGTGCCGCCGGAGCGGATCGCCGAGGGCGCCCGCGACCTGCAGGCGCTGCTCGGCGAGCACGGCTTCCTGCCCGGCGTCGCCGGCCACGCCTCCGCCGGCAACCTCCACGTCATGCTCACCCCGGACTTCGCCAAGCAGGAGGACCTCGACCGCTACGAGGCGTTCATGGCCGGCCTGGTCGAGCTGATCGTCGACAAGTACGACGGCTCGCTGAAGGCCGAGCACGGGACCGGGATCAACATGTCCCCTTATGTGGAGCGCGAGTGGGGGGAGAAGGCGACCGAGCTGATGTGGCGGGTGAAGAAGCTGGCCGACCCGGATGGGGTGCTTTCGCCGGGCGTCCTCCTCAACCGCGACCCCGGCGTCCACCTGCGCAACCTGAAGACGACGCCGGCGATCGAGGAGTCGGCCACGACCTGCGTCGAGTGCGGCTTCTGCGAGCCGGTCTGCCCGAGCCGCAACCTGACGACGACGCCGCGGCAGCGGATCGTGCTGCGGCGGGAGATGGCGCGCCAGCCGACCGGCTCGCCGGTGCAGCGGGCGCTGCTGGAGGAGTTCGAGTACGAGGTGCTGGAGACCTGCGCCGCCGACGGCTCCTGCCAGATCGCCTGCCCGGTCGGGATCGACACGGGCCTGCTCGTGAAGGAAATGCGGCAGGCAAGGCACACTCCGCGGGCCGAAGAAGCCGCCTTGGCGGCGGCGAAGCGTTGGGGGGCGGTCGAGAAGGTGTCGCGGCTGGCGCTTCGGGTCGGGGGGCCGGTGGTGCGCAGGACTAAGCGGGGGAAGGGGTTGCCGGGGGCGGCACGTCCCCGGGGAGGTGACGACCCACCCCGGACACATCTCGCTGATGGCTCGATGTTGAGTGTCCGGGGAGGGCCATCACCTCCCGGGGGAACCGCGGCGGTCTACGTCACCTCTTGCACCAATCGGATCTTCGGCTCGGCTGACCGGGCCCATGCCGATGGCGGCCTCGACTCGGTTCAGGACGCGTTGGTGGCCGTCTCGGCCCGCGCCGGGTCGCCGGTTTGGATCCCGGAGGACGTGGCGGGGAGTTGCTGTGGGCTGCCTTGGAGCTCGAAAGGGTTCTCCGAGGCGCATCGGCATAAGGCGAATGAGATGGTTGCTCGGCTCTGGCGCTGGAGCGGGGAGGGGGAGCTGCCGGTGGTCGTCGACGCTGCTTCCTGCACCGGCTCGATTGTCGATCCCGGCGCGGGGGTGCTGAGCGAGGAGAACGCTGAGCGGCTCGCAAAGCTGACGATCCTCGACTCGGTCGCCTGGGCGCACGACCGGTTGCTGCCCGAGCTCGAGGTGCGGGAGAAGGTCGGCGCCGCCACGGTCCACCCGACCTGCGCCACCCGCCGCCTCGGCCTCACCCACCGGCTGCAGCGGCTCGCCGGCGCCCTCGCCGAGGACGTCTTCGTGCCGCCCTCGGCGACCTGCTGCGGCTTCGCCGGCGACCGCGGCATCACCCACCCGGAGCTGACCGCCTCCGCCACGGCGCCGCAGGCCGCCGAAGTCGCCCCCCGCAACTTCGACGCCTACCTCTCCAGCAACCGCACCTGCGAGATCGGCCTCGAGCGCGCCACCGGCGAGCGCTACG
>DATHUE010000141.1:0-1805 GCA_035462545.1 Solirubrobacterales bacterium | reverse complement strand
GCAGGTCCCCTTCAACACCGCGATCGGTCCCGAGCGCCACCTCTGCTGGGCCAACTTCGACCTCGCCGACTTCAAGCGGGCCAAGAACGCGCTCGGCGGAACGGTCAACGACGTCACCCTGGCCGTCGTCGCCGGTGCCCTGCGGCGCTGGCTGCTGGAGCGCCAGGTCGACGTCGACGGGGTCGAGCTGAAGGCGCTGGTGCCGGTCTCGATTCGCACCGTCGACGAGCACGGCGAGCTCGGCAACAAACTGACGGCGATGCGGGGGCCGCTGCCGGTCGGGGTCGCCGACCCGGTCGAGCGGCTCGCTGTCGTCTCGGTGGCGATGGACAGGCTGAAGGAGTCCAAGCAGCCGCTCGGCGCCGAAGCGATCTGGGGCCTCAACGACTGGTTCCGCGACTTCGCGCCGCCGCTCCTGCTCGCCCCGACCGCGGCGGTCAACTTCTCGACCCGGCTCTTCAACCTGCTGGTGACGAACTTCCCCGGCCCGCAGGTGCCGTTCTACATCCTCGGTCGCGAGCTGACCCAGGTCTACCCGATCGGGTTCCTCGCCCGCGACCACGCGCTGGCGATCGCGATCCTCAGCTACCACGGCCAGGTCGGGTTCGGGATCCTCTCCGATCCGGAGACGCTGCCCGACGCAGAGCGGATCGTCGCCCACCTCGATGCATCCCTGGCCGAGCTGGTGGAGCGGGCGCCGGTAGCCTCTGGCGCCGATGGCGACCAGCTGGCAGGAGATGATCGACCTCGGTTCGCGCGCGAGCGCGAACGCCTCGGCGGCGGCTGAGACCGAGCCCGAGCAGCGTCGCGGCGTCTTCAAGCGCCTCCGCGAGAGCCTCTCGAAAAGCCGCCAGGCGCTGACCGAGGAGATCTCGGCCAGCCTCTTCGACAAGATCGACGACGAGACCTGGGAGCTGCTGGAGGAGGCGCTGATCCTCGCCGACGTCGGCGCCCCGACCACCGCCGCCGTCGTCGAGCGGCTCGAGCACGAGGTCGACTCCGGGGCGGTGCCCGCCGACGGCGCCGCCGTCCGCGATCGCCTGATCGAGATCCTCGCCGAGGTCGCCGCCACCGGCCGCGCCCCGATCGATCTCAGCGCCGAGCCGGCGGTGCTGCTGATGGTCGGCGTCAACGGCACCGGCAAGACGACGACGATCGGCAAGGTCGCCTGGCACCGGAGCAAGGAGATGGGCCTCAAGGTGGTGCTCGGCGCCGGCGACACCTACCGCGCCGCCGCTGCCGAGCAGCTCGCCGAGTGGGCGCAGCGGGCGGGCGCCGAGTTCGTCCGCGGCGAGGCCGGCAGCGACCCCGGCGCCGTCGCCTACGACGCGATCAACACCGCCCGCGAGAGCGGCGCCGACGTCGTCATCGTCGACACCGCCGGCCGCCTCCACACCCAGGACGACCTGATGGGGGAGCTGGCCAAGGTGCGGCGGGTGATCGCCAAGCAGAGCCCCGACGCCCCGCACGAGACGCTGATCTCGATCGATGCCACCCCCGGCCAGAACGGGCTGCGCCAGGCAAAGGTCTTCTCGGAAGCGGTCGCGGTCGACGGGGTGGTGCTGACCAAGCTCGACGGCACCGCCAAGGGCGTGATCGCGCTGGCGATCGCCGCCGACCTCGGGATCCCGGTGAAGCTGATCGGGGTCGGCGAGACGCTCGAGGACCTGCGCCCGTTGGACCCGGGCGACTTCGCCCGGGCGCTGGTCGGCGAGTAGGGCCGCCTTCGGGCGTCAGGTGGGCGTGGGGGTGGTGTGCCGCTGTGGGACTTGAGTCGCGCACCCTGCGGGTGCTGCTCCGGAGGA
>DATHUE010000140.1:0-1563 GCA_035462545.1 Solirubrobacterales bacterium | reverse complement strand
GGCGAGCTGAAATACAACGTCATCTTCTCGCGTTTCCTCAACCCCAGCGACAACGAGGACTCCGCCTACCTGGTCGGTCAGCCGCCGGCTCCTCCCGGCTCCGCCTACTTCGGCGTCTTCCTCGAAGTCCAGAACGAGAGCGAAGAGCAGCAGGAGCTGGCGAGCTCGTTCACCATCACCGATGCCGATCACCAGACGTTCGAGGCGATCCCCAGCGAGAGTCCCTACGCGCTGCCTTTCGGCGGTGGAGTGGAATCCCAGGAACAGATCCCGATCCTCGACTCGACCGCGCAACAGGGTCCGATCGAGGGCTCCCTGGTGCTCTTCGAGCTGCCTGCCTCCGCCTCGGAGAACCGGCCTCTGGTCCTCTCGATTCCGGGCCACGAAGGCCCGGCCACGGTCACGCTCGACCTCTAGCGACGCCGCTACAGGCCGGCCGAGAGGACTTGGGCGGCTATCGGAGCCGCCACTTCGCCGCCCGAGGCTTCGGCTTCGATCAGCATCACGCCGACCGCGAGCCTCGGCTTCTCGGCCGGGGCGAAGGCGATGAACCATGCGTCCTTGATCTGCTCAGGTTCCTCTTCGTCCTCGGATCCGGGCTTCGGCCCCAGCTCGGCGGTGCCGGTCTTGCCGGCCACCTGCGCCTCGGGTATCGCGGCGGCGAGACCCGTGCCGCCGGCAACCACCCCGACCATCAGCTCGGTCAGTTCGCCGGCGATCTTCGGCGACATCACCCGCACCGGCTCCGCCTCCGGGCGCAGCTTGCGGTTGGCGACGACCGAGGTCGGTTGGCGGACCCCGCCGTTGCCGATCGTCTGCGCGACGGTCGCCATCTGCAGCGGCGTGGCGAGGACTTCGCCCTGCCCGATGGCGGTCACTCCGAGATCGATTTCCTCACCGATCTCCGTCGGGATCGTCGATTCGGGCGGATCCACGGAGGCGACGATCTCAGGCGCGTAGAGGGTGGGCGGGGAGTTGAAGCCGAAGCGCTCGGCGGTCTCGACCAGGTCGTCGTTGCCGATCTCCGGCCCGAGCGGAGCGAAGTCGGCGTTGCAGGACTCGGCAAAGGCTTCGCGGAAGGTGCCGCCGCAGAACTCGCCGTTGGCGTTGCTGACGAAGCGTCCGCCGACGTTGACGCCGTCGACGATCTCGAACTCGGTCTCCAGGGTGACCACGCCCTTCTGCAGCGCGGCGGTCGTGGTGATCGCCTTGAAGGTCGACCCGGGCGGCTGGGGGGCAGAGAAGGCCTGCCCCGCGAGGGCTCGGACGTCGCCGCTGCGGGTGTCCAGCACGGCGACGCCTCCGGCACGTCCGGCGAGGGCCGAGACCGCTTCCTGCTGGACGTCCGGGTCGATCGTCGTCTTCAGCGGGGCGCCCGCGCGAGGCTCGGCCTGGGCGAGGATGCGGGCGGTGCCGGCTTCGTCGACTGCGAGCAGCGAGCCGCCCGGACGGCCGGCGAGGCGCACGTTGAATGCCTGCTCGAGTCCGCTGACGCCGACTGGCGTACCCAGCGGAAAGCCCTGGCGGGCGAGGGCGGCGACGTCTTCTTCCTCGGCGCTGCCG
>DATHUE010000139.1:0-3155 GCA_035462545.1 Solirubrobacterales bacterium | reverse complement strand
CCTCCGGGAGAGGGGCACACCGCCCCCGACTCGGTACGGTCTTCGCTCGGCTCATGAGTGAGGAGAGATCGATTCGGCGCGTGGTGCTTTATCCGTTGCGGCGTTGGCCGCGGGTGTCGCGGGGGGTGTTCGGCGGGGCTGCTGCTTTGGTGCTGCTCGTTGCCGGGGCTAACGTCTACGTGCTGCTCGGGACCGAGGGTGAGTCCACCGGGCAGGTTGCGGAGGTTCCTCCGGCGGAGGTGGCGATTGTGCCGGGGGCTTTGGTTGAGGCGGATGGGGAGATGAGTGCGATGTTGGCTGACCGGGTCGGGCAGGCGGCGCGGCTCTGGCACGCCGGCAAGGTCGAGAAGGTGCTGGTCTCCGGCGATCACGGTCGCTGGGCCTACGACGAGCCGACGACGATGCGCAAGGCGCTGGTCGCCGCCGGGGTCGCCCCCGAGGACGTCTTCGAGGACCATGCCGGCTTCGACACCTGGGCGACGATGGTCCGCGCTCGCAGCATCTTCGGCGTCCGCGACGCGGTCTTGGTCACCCAGGGATTCCACATGCCGCGGGCGCTCTACCTGGCCGATGCCGCGGGGATCGAGGCCACCGGTCTGACCGCCGACCTTCACGATTGGGGCTATCAGGGGCGCAAGAGCGGGGCTCGTGAGGTGCTGTCGCGGCTGAAGGCGGTCGTCGACGTCGGCCTCGACACCCCGGCGATGGCCGGACCGCGGATCCCGATTGCCACCGCCGACGGCCGCGAAAGCTGGGGCCCGGCCCCACCGGCCGGCACGCCGCCCGCCGGCTCGCCCGGTCGCTGAGCCGGATCGGCGCTAGGGTCGCGCGCGGTGTCCGAAGACCTGATCAACGTCGCCGACTTCGAGCGGGCCGCGGCGGAGCGGCTGGAGCCCGGCGTGCTCGGCTACTTCGCCGGCGGCGCCGGCGACGAGGTGACGCTGGCCGAGAGCCGCGCCGCCTGGCGCGACTGGCGGCTGCGGCCGCGGGTGCTCTCGGGTCGGGCTGAGGTCGATGCCTCGGTTGAGCTGTTGGGCGGGCCGCTGGCGGCGCCGATCCTGGTCGCGCCGGTCGCCTATCAGCGCCTCGTCGACCCGGAGGGGGAGCTGGCGATGGCCCGGGCCGCCGCCGCGGCGGGGACGGCGATGTGCCTCTCGACCCTGGCGACGGTGCGCCCGAGTGAGCTTGCTGCCGCGGCGCCGGAGGGCCGGCGCTGGTTTCAGCTCTACTGCTTCCAGGACGTTGGCGTTACCCGCGCTCTCGTCGAGGAGGCGGTCGCGGCCGGCTTCGAGGCGATCGTCGTCACCGTCGACGCGCCGCCCGGCGGCAACCGCGAGCGTGACCGCCGCACCGGCTTCGCGATCCCGGCTGAGCTCGGCGTCCCCAGCGTCCGCGCCGCTCTCGGCGGCGACCGCGAGGTGACGATCGCCGAGACCTTCGCGCTGATGGAGCCGGCGCTCTCCTGGGATGACCTCGCCGCGCTCGCCGCCGAGTGTCCGCTGCCGGTTCTGATCAAGGGCGTCCTCACCGCCGAGGACGCGGCGATCGCGATCGAGCACGGGCTCGCCGGGGTGATCGTCTCCAACCACGGCGGCCGCCAGCTCGACTGCTCGGTCGCCAGCGCCGAGGCGCTGCCGGAGGTGGTCGAGGCGGTCGCCGGCCGGGTGGCCGTCCTCGTCGACGGCGGCATCCGCCGCGGCACCGACGTCGCCGTCGCCCTGGCGCTCGGCGCCGACGCGGTCCTGGTCGGCCGGGCACCGCTCTGGGGCCTCGCCGCCGCCGGCGAGGAGGGCGCCCGGCGGGTACTCGACATCCTCCGCCAGGAGCTGGAGCTGGCCCTGGCGCTGCTCGGCTGCGCCAGCCCCGCCGAGCTCGGCCGCGGGCACCTGCGGCGGGCACCGGCTGCGTCCGTATATTCGGCTCCGTGACCCGTACCTCCAGCTTCTAGATGGCCCAGCGAATTCCCAGAGACGAATCGCTGAGCCGTGTCCACGGGGTCGGCTCGCTGTTCTCCGCCGCTTACGGCAACGTCGGTTCTTCGATCTACTACGCGCTCGGGGTCACCGCCGCCTTCGCCCTCGGGCTGACCCCGGTCGCGTTCGTCATCTCCGGCCTGATCTTCGCCTTCACGGCCGCCACCTACGCCGAGGCGACGGTGATGTACCCGGAGGCGGGCGGCTCCTCGAGCTTCGCCCGCCACGCCTTCAACGAGCTGGTCAGCTTCGTCGCCGCCTGGGGGCAGATGCTCAACTACACGATCACGGTCGCGATCTCGGCCTTCTTCGTGCCCCACTACCTGGCCGTGTTCTGGCCGGCGCTGGGGGAGGGCCCAGGAGACATCGTCGCGGGTGCCGTCCTGATCGTCGCCCTCGCCCTGCTCAACATCCGCGGGTCGCAGGAGTCGGCGAAGCTGAACCTGGTCCTTGCCGTCGCCGACCTCGCCACCCAGGTGATCCTGGTCGGGATCGGGCTCGTCCTCGTCTTCAACCCGGAGATCCTCATCGACAACGTCCAGTTCGGCGTCGCCCCGACCTGGAGCGACTTCGCGCTCGGGATCGCGGTCGGGATGATCGCCTACACCGGGATCGAGACGATCTCCAACATGGCCGAGGAGGCCAAGGACGCGGCCCGGACGATCCCCCGCAGCGTCTCGCTGACGGTGGTCGCCGTGTTGGCCCTGTACCTCTTGATTCCGGTGGTGGCGCTCTCGGCGATGCCGGTCACCCAGGATGCCGCCGGCAACTTCACCACCGAGCTCGGCACTACCTTCGCCGACGACCCGATCCTCGGCATCGTCGAGAACCTCGGTCTCTCCCACGGCCTCACCGAAGCCATGCGAGCCTACGTCGGCGTGCTCGCCGCGGTGATCCTCCTGATCGCCACCAACGCCGGCCTGATCGGGGTCTCACGCCTCACCTACTCGATGGGTCAGCACCGGCAACTGCCCGAGGGGCTGCGCCAGGTCCATCCGAAGTACCGAACCCCCTACATCGCGATCCTGATCTTCGCCGCGATCGCGATCGTCACCCTGTTGCCGGGGCAGACCGAGTTCCTGGCGACGATGTACTCGTTCGGGGCGATGCTCTCGTTCACGATCGCCCACGTCGCGGTGATCCAGCTGCGGCGAAAGCATGGCGACGCAGAGCGAGCCTGGA
>DATHUE010000138.1:0-5348 GCA_035462545.1 Solirubrobacterales bacterium | reverse complement strand
GACGACACCTGCGCCGCCATCCTCGAGGGGCCGCGGATCGTCGTCAACCTGATCTCCTCGCAGGCCGAGCACGCCGCCTTCGGTGGTGTCGTCCCCGAGGTCGCCTCGCGCCAGCACCTGGAACTGACCGCGCCGGTGGTCGAGGCGGCGCTGCGCGAGGCTGGGATGGGGTTGGAGGAGATCGAGGCGGTGGCGGTGACTGTCGGGCCGGGGCTGATCGGCGCGCTGCTCGTCGGGGTCAGCACCGCCAAGGCGATCGCCGCGGCGCGACGGCTGCCGCTGATCCCGGTCGACCACCTGCAGGGTCACGTCGCCGCCAACTTCCTCGAGCCGGAGCCACTGGAGCCGCCCTTCCTCTGCCTGATCGCCAGCGGCGGTCACACCCTGCTCGCCGGGGTCCACGACCACGCCGGTCACGAGGTGCTGGGACAGACCCTCGACGACGCCGCCGGCGAGGCCTTCGACAAGGGGGCGCGTCTGCTCGGGCTCGGCTTCCCGGGCGGGCCGGCGCTGCAGAAGCTCGCGGAGGACGGCGACCCCGAGGCCTTCGAGATGCCGGTGGCGATGGCCCGCGACCCCGGGCTCGACTTCAGCTTCAGCGGCCTGAAGACGGCGCTGGTCTATCTCTGCCGCGACCTCGGCGAGGAGCAGACGCGCGAGCGCGCTGCCGACCTCGCCGCCTCCTACCAGGCCGCGATCGTCCGCCAGCTGGTCGCGAAACTGGAGCGGGCGCTGAAGCGAGGCGACTGGGAGGCGGTCGCGCTCGGCGGCGGCGTCGCCGCCAACGGGCCGCTGCGCCAGGCGGTGGCGGCGCTCTGCGAGCGCCGTGGCCTGCGGCTGAAGCTGGTGCCGCTGAAGCTCTGCACGGACAACGCGGCGATGATCGGCTCCGCCGCCCGCTTCGCGACCCCGATCCCCTATCCCGACTACCTCGGGTACGACGCCTTCGCCAGCGGCGCAGCGGTGGCTGCATGACCGAGGTGCTGGTCTACTCGCGGCCCGAATGCCACCTGTGCGAGGAGGCCGTCGAGGCGCTGGTCGCCCTGCACGTCGAGGGCTATCGGTTCGAGCTGCGGGAGGTCGACGTCGACAGCGACGAGCTGCTCCTGCGCCGCTACCTCGAGCGGATCCCGGTGGTCGAGATCGACGGTCTCGTCGTCTCGGAGCTGGTGCTCGACCGGGACGCGGTGCGCGCCCGGCTCGATACTGTGGGGGCGTGGCCCAGTTGATCGAGGAGTTCGACGCCCCCGGCGGCTTTCCGGTCGAAGGCGAGCGTCTTTCGCTGGGCGTTGCGGCGCGTCTCTCGCGCTACCTGCAGGTGCTGACCCAGGCGCGGAAGATGGGCCGGGAGACGATCTCCTCGCAGGAACTCTCCGAGTACACGCACATCAACCCGACCCAGATCCGCCGCGATCTCTCCGGCTTCGGCAAGTTCGGCAAGCGCGGCGTCGGCTACAACGTCGACTCGCTGGTCGGCGAGATCCGCAAGATCCTCCGCACCTCGGGCCAGCACAACATCGCCCTGTTCGGCGCCGGCAATCTCGGCCAGGCGATCGCCAGCTCGGCGATCTTCGCCGACCACGGCTTCCAGGTCGTCGCCATGTTCGACGTCGACCCCGGCGTCGTCGGCACACAGGTCGGTGAGCTCGCCGTTCGCGACTTTGCCGAGCTCGAGGACGTGGTCGCCGAAGAGGAGATCGTCGTCGGGGTGCTCGCGGTGCCCGCCGAGGCGGCCCAGGCCGTCGCCGACCGGCTCGTCCGCGCCGGGGTGAAGATCATCTTCAACTACTCCGAGCAGCTGCTCCAGGTGCCGCCGGAGGTGACGGTCCACACTTCCAGCCCGGCCGTCGATCTGCTCTACGCGCTCTACTTCTACCTGGCTTAGCGCTTTGTCCCTCGACCTCGACCTCGCCCGCGAGCGGTTCGAGTCCTCGACCGACTTCACGATCGGACTCGAGGAGGAGTTCGCGATCCTCGACCCGGCGACGCTGGAGCTGGCGCATCGCTTCGAGGACGTCTACGCGGCCTGCCAGCAGGACGAGGTGCTGGCCGAGGCGGCGGCGGGGGAGCTGATCGCCTCCGAGGTCGAGATCCGCTCCGGGCGCTCAGCAACTTTTGCCGAGGCGGTGGCGCGCCAGACAGAGCGACGGGCGCGGCTGTTCAGGCTCGTCGAGGGGATGGGCCTGGCGCTGGGGGCGACCGGGACCCATCCCTGGGCCAACTACCTGGACCAGCGGATCATCGACACTCCCCACTACAACCGGCTGCGCGAGGAACTCGGGTACGTGGCCCAGCGCAACAACACGTGGAGCCTGCACCTGCACATGGGGGTGCGCGGGGCGGACCGCGCGATCGCCGTTTGCGACTGGCTGCGCGAGCTGCTGCCGCCGCTGCTCGCCGCCTCGGCCAACTCGCCCTTCCTCGACCGGCGCGACACCGGCCTGCACACGGTCCGCAGCGAGATCTTCACCCGCACCTTTCCTCGCTGCGGCGTCCCCTCGCCCTTCCGCGACTGGGATGCCTACGCCGGCTTCGTCGACACCCTGCGGCGGGCCGGCAGCGTCGTCGAGGCGACCCAGCTCTGGTGGTCCGTCCGTCCCCACCACGAGTTCGGCACCGTCGAGGTGCGGATCTGCGACGCCCAGACTCGCGGCGACGAGTCGTTCGCGCTCGCCGGCCTGATCGCCGCCTGCATCGCCCAGACCGCGCTCGACTACGACGAGCGCGGCTACGAAGGCGAGGCGGCGCCGCTGGCCGACCGTGAGATCGAGGAGAACCTCTGGCGGGCGATCCGCTACGGGATGTCCGGGCGGCAGATCGACTTCCGGCGCGGCGTCGAGATCGAGGCGCGGGAGCTGCTGGAGCGGCTGCTCGAATGGACGGAGCCGGCCCGCTCGTCGCTGGGGATCGAGTGCGAGCTGCCGACTCGCAACGGCGCAGAGCGGGCCCGCGAGGCGCTCGTGGCCGGAGCCTCGATCGAGGACGTCTACCGCGACGCCGTGGCGGAGACGAAACGCACCTACGCGGGCGCCGAGCGCGCCGCCGGCAGCGCCTGAGCGCCCCGGAAAGCCGGTCGCGGAACGGGAACGCCGCTCTCGTATATAAACTCCCGCGCCGCTAAAACCAGCCGGAGGAAACGAACTTGACCAGCTTTTTGACGGACTACGGGGTCGTCGTCGCGCTTGTATGCGCCGCCGCGGCCGTCGTGTACGGACTTGTAATCACCCAGCGCCTGCTGAAGCGTCCCGCGGGCAACGACCGCATGCAGGAAATCTCTGGCGCGGTACAGGAAGGCGCCACCGCCTACCTCAACCGTCAGTACGCGATCATCACGGCGGTCGCCGTGCCGATCGCGGTCGTGCTGCTGCTGCTCCAGAACTGGGAGACCGCGGTCGGCTTCGTGATCGGCGGCGTCCTCTCCGGCGCGGCCGGCTTCATCGGGATGAACCTCTCGGTGCGGGCCAACTCGCGCGTCGCCGAGGCGGCTCGCGGCGGCGTCCCGCCGGCGCTCGACGTCGCCTTCAAGGGCGGCTCGGTGACCGGGATGCTGGTCGTCGGCCTCGCCCTGCTCGGCGTCGCCGGCTACTACGGAATCCTGGTAGCCACCGGCAGCAGTGACGAGCACGCGGTCGACGCCCTCGTCGGGCTCGGCTTCGGCGGCTCCCTGATCTCCGTCTTCGCCCGACTCGGCGGCGGCATCTTCACCAAGGCCGCCGACGTCGGCGCCGACCTGGTCGGCAAGGTCGAGGCGGGCATCCCCGAGGACGATCCGCGCAACCCGGCCGTGATCGCCGACAACGTCGGCGACAACGTCGGCGACTGCGCCGGCATGGCCGCCGACCTGTTCGAGACCTACGCGGTCACCTCGGTCGCGGTGATGCTGCTCGGCGTACTCACCTTCACCGGTGCCGGCGGCGACTACCTGCGCGAGGTGGCGATCTACCCGCTGGTCCTCGGCGGCGTCGCGATCATCGCCTCGATCATCGGCGCCCTCTCGGTGCGGACCAAGTCCGACCGGGTCGAGGGCGCGCTGTACCAGGGCCTGATCGTCTCCGGCATCCTCTCGATCGCCGCCTTCTATCCGATCACCGACTGGCTGATGAGCGATGCCGTCCAGTTCGGCCTCCAGGTCGGCGCCGACGCGGTAACCACGACGGACCTCTGGCTCTGCGCGGTGATCGGCGTCGCCGTGACCGCGCTGCTGTTCGTGATCACCGACTACTACACCTCGACCCGCTTCCGCCCGGTGCGGACCACCGCCGAAGCGTCCCAGACCGGTCACGCGACCAACATCATCCAGGGGCTCGCCCAGGGCTTCCAGTCCACGGCCGCTCCGGCTCTGGTGCTGGCCCTGGCGATCCTCGGCGCCAACGAGCTGGCGGGGATCTACGGGATCGGCGTCGCTGTGATGGCGCAGCTCTCGCTCTGCGGGCTGATCGTCGCGCTCGACGCCTTCGGGCCGATCACCGACAACGCCGGCGGCATCGCCGAGATGGCGGACCTGCCCGAGGACGTGCGCAACGTCACCGATCCGCTCGACGCGGTCGGCAACACGACCAAGGCCGTGACCAAGGGTTACGCGATCGGCTCCGCCGCCCTGGCGGCGCTGGTGCTGTTCGCCGCCTTCAAGTACGAGCTCGAGGCCGAGAAACCGGCTGGATTCGACCTCGACAGCCTCTTCAACCTGACCAGCCCGGACGTGCTGGTCGGGCTGATCATCGGCGGCATGATGGTCTACCTGTTCTCGGCGCTGGCGATCGAGTCGGTCGGCCGTGCCGGCGGTCAGGTGGTCGAGGAGGTGCGCAAACAGTTCCGCGAGCACCCCGGGATCATGGAGGGCACCGAGAAGCCGGAGTACGGGAAAACGGTGGCGATCGTCACCGCGGCGGCGCAGAAGGAGATGATCCTGCCCTCGCTGATCCCGATCGTGATCCCGGTGATCGTCGGCGTGCTCAGCGTCAACGCGCTCGGCGGCCTCCTGATCGGCGTGATCGTCGTCGGCCTCTTCGCCGCGATCAGCATGACCGCCGGCGGCGGTGCCTGGGACAACGCCAAGAAGCTGATCGAGGATGGCGAGTTCGGCGGCAAGGGCTCGCCGGCCCATGAAGCCTCGATCACCGGCGACACCGTCGGCGATCCCTACAAGGACACGGCTGGACCGGCGATCAACCCGATGATCAAGGTTGCGAACATCGTCGCGATTCTGATCATTCCGATCGTTCACTTCTAGGGAGAAGCGGTACCGGGAGGGGGGCGGTGTGCCCCTCTCCCGGAGACCGTCGCGCAGCTGGGGCCGCCTCTTGGGCTCCGCTCGGGGCGTTTGAGCCTCCGGGAGAGGGGCACACCGC
>DATHUE010000137.1:0-7943 GCA_035462545.1 Solirubrobacterales bacterium | reverse complement strand
GGCGTCGCCCGGGCACTGGCCGCCGACCCGCCCGTCATGCTCATGGACGAGCCGTTCGGCGCCAGCGACCCTATCACCCGGGAGCGCCTGCAGAACGAGTTCCTGCGGCTGCAGGCGCAGGTCCAGAAGACCGTTCTGTTCGTCACCCACGACATCGACGAGGCGATCAAGATGGGCGACCGGATCGCGGTGATGCGGGAGGGCGGCCGGGTCGAGCAGTACGCGACCCCGGCCGAGCTGCTGATGAGCCCGGCCGACGAGTTCGTCGAGGACTTCGTCGGCGCCGACCGGGCGCTGAAGCGGCTGGCCCTGATGCGCGTTGGCGACATCCACCTCTGGGAGGCGCCGCTCGCCCACGTCGGCCAGGCGACCGCGGAGGTGCGGGCGAAGCTGGCCTCACCGGAGGTCGAAGTCCCCTATCCGCTGCTGGTCGACGGCGAGCGCCGCCCGCTCGGCTGGCTCTCCGAGCGCGACCTCGGCAGCGCCATCGTCCCGGACCGGCCCGACTCGCCGCTCGGCGCCGTCCTCGAAATCGACGACGTGATGCGCGACGCGCTCGCCGACCTGCTCCAAGCCGAGTCCCAGTACGCGCCGGTGGTCGACGCCGAGGGCCGGATCGCCGGCGTGCTCTCGGTCGAGATCATCTCCGAGTTCCTCAAATCGCCGCAAGCGACGCGCGAGGAGCACAGCGCCGTGGAGCGTCCGCATGAGTAGCCCGGTGACGCCGGCCGCGGTTGGCGAAGTCGGCGAGGGCTTCCTCAAGGAACGCAGCTCCGACACCCTGCCCTGCCAGGCGACCGATGCGCTCTTCTGCTGGGACTGGGCGAAGGAGAACATCGACCGCTACGGCACGCCGACGGTCCAGCACCTGGAACTCGTCGTGATCTCGGTCGCGCTCGGCTTCGCGGTCGCCTTCGCGCTGGCGCTGCTGGCGCACCGGCGGCGCTGGCTGCAGCCGCCGCTGCTGGCCGCCACCGGGGTCCTCTACACGATCCCCAGCATCGCCTTCTTCTTCCTGCTGCTGCCGGTCACCGGGCGCGGCCGCGACACCGCGATCATCGCGCTCAGCGCCTACACGCTGCAGATCATCTACCGCAACACGGTGATCGGGCTGGCCAACGTCCCGGGCTCGGTCAGGGAGGCGGCCCGCGGCATGGGCCTGACCGAGCGCCAGATCCTCTGGAAGGTCGAGGTGCCGCTCGCCCGGCCGGAGATCTTCGCCGGCCTGCAGATCGCCACGGTGAGCACGGTGGCGATCGCGACGCTCGCGGTCTTCGCCGGCGGCGGCGGCCTCGGCACGCCGATCAAGGCCGGGATCGACTTCAAGACCAACATCATCATCGCCGGCGGCATCGCGATCCTGATGGCGATCGCCTTCGGGCTGGCGCTGCTCGCCGCGCAGCGCTTCTGGACCCCCTGGAGACGGGCGGAGACGACGTGATCGCGACCTTCCTCTCCCTCGCCCCGGCCTCGATCGGAGGCGCGCTCGAATTCATCTTCACCCCGCAGGACTCGAGCGTCACCGGCGGCAAGCAGGTCGGCGGCTTCGACGAGGTCCTCGAACTGACGCTCAGCCAGCTCGAACTGACGCTGCTGGCGCTGGGACTCTCCCTGCTGGTCGCGCTGCCGCTCGGCCTCTACCTCGGCCACCGCGGCAGCGGCGAACTGTTCGCGGTCGTGATCGGCAACGTCGGGCGGGCGATCCCGGAGCTGGCCCTGATCGCCTTCATGGCGGCGGCGATCGGAGTCGGGGTGCTCAACCTGACGATCGCGCTGGCCGTCCTCGGGATCCCGCCGATCCTCGCCAACGCCTTCGTCGGCATCCATCAGGTCGACCGGGCCACGGTCGACGCCGCCCGCGGCATGGGGATGACCGAGTTCGAGATCCTCCGCAAGGTCGAGATCCCCCTCGCCATCCCGACCCTGTTCGCCGGCCTCCGCGGCGCCACGATCGCGATCGTGGCGACCGCGACGATCGCGCCGCTGGCCGGGGTGGAGAGCCTCGGCGACTTCATCCTCGGCGAAAACGTCTACGGCTCGAACGGGGTGCTGGCGGGGGCGATAGTGGTCGCCCTGCTCGCCCTCACCCTCGAGTTTGCCTTCGCCGGCCTGCAGCGCCTGCTCACCTCGCCGGGGCTGAAGCCGAGGACCACTTGACTTGACCACCAACCAAGGAGGACACCAGTGAAGACGAAGACGACGAGGCTGTGGGGAGCGATGCTGCTCGCGCTCGCGTTGACGCTCGGGGTCGCCGCCTGCGGCAGCGACGACGATGACGGCGGCACGACGACCGGGAGCGACGGCGGCGGCGGCGCGATCGTCTCCAACCCCGACAACGGAAAAGTCAGCCTGACGATCGGGTCGAAGAACTTTCCCGAACAGGAAATCCTCGGGGAAATCTACGCCCAGGCGCTGGCCGCGGCCGGCTACGAGGTCAAGAGCGACCTCAACCTCGGCTCCGAAACCGTCGCCCGCAAAGCGGTGAAGACCGGCGAGGTCTCCGGCTACCCCGAGTACGCGAGCACGGCCCTCACCTCCTTCTTCGGCAAGGAACCGGAAGAAGTCCCCGCCGACGCGCAGGGCGCCTACGAAGAGGCGAAAGCCGAATTCGAGAAGGAAGGCCTGACGGCGTTCGCGCCGACCCCGTTCGCCAGCGCCAACGCGGTCGGGACGACGACCGCGACGGCGGAGAAATACGACCTCGAAACGGTCTCCGACCTCGAGGGCGTCTCGCAGGATCTGACCCTCTACGGATCCCCCGAGTGCCCGCAGCGGATCGACTGCCTCGCCGGGCTGGAAGAGCTGTACGGGCTCAAGTTCAAAGCGTTCAAATCGGTCGACATCGGCCTCCGCTACACCGTGCTGGAAAACGGCCAGGCCGACCTCTCGATCCTCTTCACCACCGATCCCCAGCTCTCCGCCGAGAAAGACAAGTTCGTCATCCTCGAGGACGACAAGGAAGTCTTCCCGGCGGGCAACGTGATCTTCGTGACCACGCAGAAAGTGAGCGAGAAAGCCGGGCCGGACTACGAAGAGACGATCCTCCAAGTCCAGGAGGGGCTGACGCTCGAGGTGATGCAGGAGCTCGACGCGCGGGTCGAACTCGAACGGCAGACGCCTAAAGAAGCGGCGGCGGCTTACCTGAAGTCGGCGGGGTACACCGGCTAGGGCACTGGCAGCAGGACGACGGGTGGCCAGGCAACGAACCCCTCCGAGCCCGGGCCGCCCCGCTTCTTCAGCTAAGTAGCTAACCGCTCTGCGGCGGGGCCCGTCCCTTCTTCTAATAAATCTTCAGTTCGTCCCGCCGCGAGGCGGCTGAAGCAGATCTTGGCCGCCCAGGCGGCGCTGAATCCGGAGATCGCTGCGAGTAGGAGGGCCACGCGGGGGTCGTAGGTTTGGGCTAGCCAGCCGGCGAGGGGGCCGCCGATCGGGGTCGAGCCGAGGAAGACGACGGAGTAGAGCGCCATCACCCGGCCGCGCATCTCCGGCGCCACCGCCAGCTGCAGGGTCGAGTTGATCGTCGCCGCGAAGGTGACCGAGGCGGCGCCGAGCAGCGCCAGCATCGGGATCTCCAGGGCCAGGGCCGGCATCGCCGCGGCGAGCAGGGCGGCGATGCCGAAAGCGAGCGCGCCGCCGGCGATCAGGCGCGGGCCGGTGCGGCCGTGGGCGCCGTTGACGAGGGCGCCGGCGACCGAGCCGGCCGCCATCGCCGAGGCCATCGCCGCGTAGGTCGTGGCACCGCCCTCGAAGCTGAACCTCGCCAGCAACGGCAGGATCACCTGGAAGTTGAAGCCGAGGGTGCCGACCAGGGCCATCAGCGCCAGCGGCACCGCCAGCTCCGGGGTGCGGGCGACGTAGCGCAGCGCGGCCCGGATCGCGCCCGGTTCCGGCGCCGCGACCGGCGCCGTGTGCAGACGGGCGGGGTCCATCCCGCGCAGGGCGGCGATCATCGCCACGAAGGTGAGCGCGTTGAGGGCGAAACAGGGGACGACGCCGAAGACGGCGATCAGGATGCCGGCGACCGCCGGGCCGGCGATCCGCGCCATCTGCACGATCACGCTGTTGAGGCTGACCGCGTTGACGACCCGGTCGGGACCGACCATCTCGATCACGAAGCTCTGCCGGGTCGGGTTGTCGATCGCATTGACCGACCCCATCGCGAAGACGGCCAGGTAGACCATCCAGGGGGTGACGACGCCGGAGGCGGTGACCGCGAAGAGCGCCACGGCCGGGATTGCCATCAGCAGCTGGGTGGCGATCAGCAGCCGCCGCTTCGGGATCCGGTCGGCGAGCACCCCGCCCCAGGCGCCGATCAGGAGCATCGGCAGGAACTGCAGGGCGGTCGTCAGGCCGACGGCGACGCCGCTGCCGGTCAGCTCCAGCATCAGCCAGAGCGCCGCCACGGTCTGCATCCAGGTGCCGGACAGCGAAACCAGCTGGCCGAAGAAGTAGCGGCGGTAGTTGGGAACGGCGAGGGAGTCGAACGAGCGCCTCAGGCCGGCGCTCAAGAGCGCTCACCCTCCAGCATGTCCTCGAGGATGGCCGCCGCGCGCTCCAGGGCGGCGACGTCCTCCGCCGGCAGGTCGCGCATGCGCCGCGCCAGGTAAGCGTTCTTGCGCCCGCGCAAGCGCCGCAGACGCTCACGGCCGGCGGCGTTGAGGCTGACCAGAGAGCTGCGCCCGTCGAGCTCGTCGCGGGTGCGGTCGATCAGGCCCTCGCGTTCGAGGCAGCCGAGCGTGCGGGTCACGGTCGGGCGTTTGACCCGCTCGATCTCGGCCAGCTCACTCGGGGTCAGCGGCCCGTGCCGGTCGATCGCCGCCAGCGCCGACATCGACGTCGGCGTCAGCCCGGTCGCCTCCACCGCCGCCTCCTGCCGCAGCCGCCGCGCCGTCCGCACGACCGCCAGGCGCAGGTGCGCGGCGGAGTCGGTCAGAGGGGTGTCGGGTGCCTGTGCGTGCATTAGTTAGCGTTGGTAATTAGTTTAGCGAACTACTTTGCCTCGCGCAAGCGTCCCTGCTCGCCGACAGACGAAACGGACCTCAGGCGTCGGCGGGCAGCAGCGTCAGCGGCTCGCCGCCCACTCCGAGGCGACGGAAGTGGCGGTGGTCGAGAGTCGCCACGCGGGTCGTCCGCAAATGCTCGGCGAGGGCCAGAAGCGAGGCGTCGACGAGCCCGATCCCGAGTCGCCCGTGCGCCCGCAGGACGGCGACGCAGTCCGGCAACGCCTGGGACCACCAGCGCACCGCGTAGGCGCCGTCGTGGAAGTCGCCGAGCACCGCGTCCGCGACCTGCCGCCCCGCCCGCCGCTCGAGCACATGGTCCACCTCGGCCAGGACGAGCGGCGTCGTCACCAGCTGCTCTCGCTGCGAGAGCAGCCAATCGCGAACCGCGGGATGGTCATCCTCGTCGGCAATCGCCAGAGCGATCACGACCGAGCTGTCGAGAACGACGCTCACTGGCCGAAGCCGGTCGACTCCAGATAGGAGTCGACGTCGCGGGCGATCGAAGGGCCGCCGTCGCTGACGAGGCCGATCGCCCGCGGCTTGACGCCGGCCGGCGCGCCGACGGCGGCCGCGAGCGTCACCCGGATCAGCTCCGCCTTCGTCATGCCCTCGGCGGCGGCGCGCACGGCAAGCGCCCGGTCGAGCTCGTCGTCGATATAGAGGCTGGTCTTCTTCATCGCCACCTGCGTAGGGTAGCGCCCTATGTGGTCGGAAGTCGTTGGGATGAGCATGGCCGCGACGCTGACAGGAAAAGTCGCAACTGTGGCGCGCAGTTCGCGCCAACTTCGGGCCAAATCGGTGACGAAAGACGTACGTCCGGAGTAGGCGGATCGGGCGAGATGTCGAATCAGTCGCGGTGAGCTCTGCTCGGAACGAAGAGAGGCCAGCGAGAAAGCGGGACGAGCCGCCGCGGATCGAGCCGGGGATGGACGCGCGCAGCACCCGCGTCGCCGAAATCCTCAGCACGCCGATGCTGATCGCGGCGGCGCTGACGCTGCCGACGGTGGCGATCGGGGAGGCGAAACCGGGCGGAACCCTGGAGACCGTCGCCAACGTTCTCAACTGGGCCACCTGGCTCGCCTTCGCCCTCGAGCTGGCGGTGATGCTGGCCGTGGTGCCGGACCGCAGGACGTGGCTGCGGCGGCACCCGCTCAGCGTCGTGATCGTCGTCCTGACGCCGCCGGTGCTGCCGCCCGGCCTGCAGGGACTGCGCTTCCTCCGTCTCCTGCGCCTGCTGCGGCTGCTGCGCCTGGCTCAGCTCTCGCGCGAGGTGTTCTCGCTGGAGGGGCTGCGCTACGCGATGCTGCTGGCGCTGCTGACCGCGGTCGGCGGCGGCGCCGCCTTCGTCGCCTTCGAGCAGGACCAGCACCTGAGCGCCTGGGACGGGCTCTACTGGGCGGTGACGACGATGACCACGCTCGGCTCCGACATCTACCCGCAGACGACCGGCGGCGAGATCACCTCGGTGGTGATCCTGCTGGTCGGGATCAGCTTCGTCGCCCTGCTGACCGGCGCCATCGCCCAGCGCTTCCTCGGGCCGGAAATCGCCGAGATCGAGGAGGAGCTGGAGATGGAGCAGCTGAGCGCCGAGGCGATCGCCCTGCGCGAGCTGCACAACGTGCGCGAACAGCTGCAGGCGCTCGAGGTCGCGGTCGAGCGGATGGTCGAGAAGCGCTCGCCCGGCTGAGGCGGGCTCAGTCCTCGGCGGCCTGCTCGGCGGCGATCTTCGCCTCCAGCTCCTGCATCACCTCCGGGTCGCGCAGCGTCGTCACGTCGCCCAGGGCCCGGCCCTCGGCGATGTCGCGCAGCAGCCGTCGCATGATCTTGCCGGAGCGGGTCTTCGGCAGGTCCCCGGCCCAGACGATCCGCTTCGGGCGGGCGAACTTGCCGATCCGCTCGGCGACGGTGGCGCGGATGCCCTGCACCGTCTGCTGATCGCCCTCGAGATCGCCGGTGAGGGTGACGAAGGCGCAGATCGCCTGGCCGGTGTCCTCGTCGGACTGGCCGATCACCGCCGCCTCGGCGACGTCCGGGTGGGCGACGATCGCCGACTCGACCTCGGCGGTCGAGAGCCGGTGGCCGGAGACGTTGACGACGTCGTCGATCCGGCCGATCACCCAGTAGTAGCCGTCGCCGTCGCGGCGGGCGGCGTCGCCGACCAGGTAGCGCTCGCGGCCGAAGCGCGAGAAGTAGGTCTCGACGAAGCGCTCGTCCTCGCGGTAGAGCCCGCGCAGCATCGAGGGCCAGGGCCGCTCCAGGACCAGCAGCCCCTGGCCCTCGCCGAGCGGCTCGCCGTCGCGCTCCCCCACCACCTCGGCCTCGACCCCGGGGAACGGCGTCGTCGCCGAGCCGGGCTTGGTCGCGGTGATCCCCGGCAGCGGCGTGATCATGATCGCCCCGGTCTCGGTCTGCCACCAGGTGTCGACGATCGGACAGCGCTGGCCGCCGATCACCTTGTGGTACCAGAGCCAGGCCTTGGGGTTGATCGGCTCGCCGACCGAGCCCAGCAGGCGCAGCGATGAGAGGTCGAACTTCTCCGGGATCTCCGCGCCCCACTTGATGAAGGTGCGAATCGCCGTCGGGGCGGCGTAGAGGATCGTCGCCTTGTAGCGCTCGACGAGCTCCCACCAGATGCCCTGGTGGGGGTAGTCAGGGGCCCCCTCCCACATCACCGAGGTGGCGCCGTTGGCCAGGGGCCCGTAGACGATGTAGGAGTGGCCGGTGATCCAGCCGACGTCGGCGGCGCACCAGTAGACGTCGGACTCGGGCTTCAGGTCGAAGACGTACTTATGCGTGGCGGCGACCCCGGTCAGGTAGCCGCCGGTGGTGTGGAGGATGCCCTTCGGCTTGGCGGTCGAGCCGGAGGTGTAGAGGATGAACAGGGGGTGCTCGGCCTCCATCGGCTCGGCCGGGCAGACGGGGTCTGCCTTTGCGCAGACC
>DATHUE010000136.1:0-2309 GCA_035462545.1 Solirubrobacterales bacterium | reverse complement strand
CCAGCGCGGGCATCGTAAGACGCTCCAGCTCTGCGAGAGAGCCGAACGGTCGCGAGCGCGAGACCTCGCGCAGGGCCTCGACCAGAGCCTCGGGATGGCGCTGACGCTCGAGCCGTTCGCGGGTGAAGCGCAGGACCGGGTCGCGCCAGCGCGGGTCGATTCCCTGCTCGCGGTCGATATAGGCGACGAAGCCGTCGATCCCATCCCGCTCCAGCGCCTCAGCCAGGCCGTCCCAGTAGGCAAGCGAGGTCGGCGGTATCTCGCCGGTGTACACCGGTCCGATCAGGACCAGGCCGGCGAGCCGCTCGGGGTGCGCCAAGGCGTAGGCGGCGGCGGTGTGGGCCCCCATCGAGTGACCGGCGAGCAGAAAGCGCTCCTCGCCGACCGTCTCCGCCACCACCGTCTCGAGGTCGGCCAACAGCTGCGGGTATCCATAACCCTCCCCCGGCGGGGCGGGATCGGACTCGCCGTGACCGCGCGCGTCGTAGCCGATGACCTCGTACCCGGCCCGCTCCAGCGCCCGCGACCCGTGAACGACGTAACGCCGGGTCGCGGTGATTCCGTGGCAGAGCACAATCGGCGGCCCCTCCCCCGCCCGTTCGCCGCGGATTGCCGGCGCCGAGCCTGCGCTGAACTGCGCCGGCTCGGCCAGCGCCATCAGCCGAGCGCGGCTACGGCGCGCTCGATGTCCTCGACTGACTGGAAGCTGCTGCCGGTGCGCGAGGTGTGGCGGTAGCGGATCGTGCCCTCCTCGTCGATGACGAAGACCGAGCGCATCACGTAGCGACCCCCGGGGACATCCTCGAGCCCGGTGAACCGCGCCAGCGGGCCGAGCCAGGCGGTGGTGTCGTAGCTCTTGCTGACGGCGAGGTCCTCGTCGGCGAGCAGCGGTACGTTGAGTTCCTGCTCTTTGACCCAGTGCTCGTGCGAGTCGACCGACTGGGGCGAGATTCCCAGCACCTCGGCGTCGAGCGCGTCGAGGCGGTCGCCTTCATCGCGGTAGGAGCAGAACTGTGCCGTGCAGACGGTGGTCGTATCGCCCGGGTAGAAGGCGAGGACCAGCTTGCGGCCGCGGTAGTCGGCGAGCCGGTAGGTCTTGCCGCCGGTGCCGGGAAGCTCGAAGTCCGGTGCTCTGTCCCCTACGTCGACCTTGGACACCGGACTCGCCTCGGATTGCGGGCGCTAGCCCTTTTCGATCGTGACCGTTTCGATCACGACCGGTTTTTTCGGGCTTTCGCCTTCGACCGGAACGCTGCCGATCGTCTCGACCACGTCGAGGCCCTCGTTGACCTTGCCGACGATCGCGTATTCCGGCGGCAACCCGGCGTCGGCGCCGGTGACGACGTAGAACTGGCTGCCGGAGGTGCCGGGCGGCTCGGTCGCCGTCTTCGCCATCGCCACCACGCCTTTGGTGTAACTGGCATCGGCCGGCGGTTTCTCCTCGACCGAGTAGCCGGGGCCACCGCTGCCGGTGCCTTCCGGATCGCCGCCTTGAATCACGAATTCCGGCACGATCCGGTGGAAGGTGAGGTCGTCGTAGAAGCCTTCTTCGGCCAGGTAGGCGAAGGAGTTGGCGGTTTTGGGCGCCCGCTCCGTGTCGAGGGCGATCTCGAAGGTGCCGCAGCTGGTCTCGACGACGACGGTCGCCTCCTCGCCTTTCTCGAGCGTCTGCTCGGGGGCTTTGAGGCTCACCTGCTTCGGCTCGGGAGCGTCGACTTCCTTGCATCCGTTGGCGTCGACGGCCGTCTCCTTGGAGTCGTCGTCGCCGCCACTGCGCGGAATCACGATTGCCGCGACGATCACGAGCGCGATCAGCACGAAGGCACCGAGGACCATCCAGCGCGGGTCGGTCTTCTTCTCGCTCGGAACTTGCCCCTCCATCGGCGCCGAAGCCTAGATGATGTACCCCGTGTCCGTCCCGCCCCTGACGCCGCTGGCAGCCGCGGTCCTCCTGCTCGACCGCCCGCCCGAGCGCGTGCTCGTGGTCGGCTGCGGCGACGGCGACCCGGTGCTCTTCCTCGCCCGCGAGTTCCCGACCGCCCGCGTTCGCGGGGTCGATCGCTCTGCCGATCGGGTGCGCGCCGCAACCAGCCGGGTCGGCCTGGATCCGGAGGGAAGGGTCGCCTTCAAGCAGGGCGCTCCGCGCGCGGTTCCTTTTCCCGACGAGCACTTCGACCTCCTGGTCGCGATCGACACCGGCCTCGCCGCCCGCGAGGCGCAGCGCCTGCTGCGCCCCGGCGGGGCCCTGCTGGTGGTGCGGACCGCTCTCGCCGGACGAGGCCCCGACCCCGACTCACGCTGGCTCTGGT
>DATHUE010000135.1:0-3951 GCA_035462545.1 Solirubrobacterales bacterium | reverse complement strand
CGGTCCACGACGCCGCCCGGCCGCTGCTGACGCCGGCGCTGCTGGAGGGGATCGTCGCCACGCTCGAAGCCGACCCCGGGGCCGCCGGCGCGATCGCCGCCGCCCCGGTCACCGACACGATCAAGCGCGTAGGCCCGTCTTTCGTGATCGAAGACACCGAGGATCGGTCGCGCTTGTGGGCGGCGCAGACGCCGCAGGTGTTCCGGACGGCCGCCTTGCGCGACGCACTCGATGTCGAGCCGGCGATCCACGACGCTGCGACCGACGAGGCGATGCTGGTCGAGGCGGCGGGAGGACGGGTGCTGATCCATCCGAGCTCGCCGCGCAACTTCAAGGTGACGACGCCGCTCGACTTGGAGCTGGCCGCGCTGCTCTTAGCTCAGCAAGGCCCAGACGAGGACAGCGGCGAAGCAGAGCTGTCCGACTCCCAGGGCGACGCCGAGGCCGGCGCCGGCTAGGCCCGCGACCGCCGCGCCGCCGGCGAAGGCGAGCAGCAGGAAGAGGAGCTGGCGGGCCATCGGGCCGGGAGTCTAGGCGCCGCGCCGACGGCCCCGGCCACCGGTGCGGTCGGGGAGCCCCGCGGCGGTGCGGGCCTCGTCGCCGAAGTGGCGGATCCGCCGCCGCCGGTAGACGAAGCGCTCGATCGTCAGCGTGGCGACCCCGGCGAGGCAGATCGCGGCCAGGTTGACCGCCAGCTGCAGCATCGCCCCGCGCCATTCCGACCACTCGCCGAGTGCCGCTGCGACGCCGATGTTGGCGGCGGCGGGAATCGTCGTCACCGAGATCAGGACGCCGACCAGCGCCCCCGACTTGGCGGCGGTCAGGGAGAGGATGCCGGCGACCCCGGCGAAGGCGGCGACGAGGAAGGAGAGCGCGTCGGGATGGGAGATGAACTCGGTCAGGGCGTGCTCGGGCCCGCTGAAATCCGCCTCGATCAGGCCGGTGGCGTGGGCGACGAGGGTGAACAGGAAGGCGGCGGTGATGCCGACCGGAAACCCGATCGCGAGCGCGACCAGCGAGCGCCTGGCTACGTCGAAGCGGCGCTCGACCAGGGCCACGCAGAGGCCGGCGAGCGGGCCGAACTCGGGCCCGACCACCATCGCCCCGACGATCAGGATCGGCGAGCCGAGGAAGATCCCGACCGAGGCGATCAGGCAGGCGATCGTCATGAAGGCGAGGAAGTTGCCGCCCAGTTCGGTGCTCTCGGAGGTGCGGGCCTCGACCTCCTCCCAGACGACCGCGTCGGAGGGGGCCCCGCGGGCGGCGCGCTCCGCCCGGTCGGCGGCAACCGAGATCTGGGAGTCGATCTGCTCCAGGGCGATCGACCCGTCGCGGTGGACCCCGAGCTCCTTCAGGTCGGCGATCAGCACACTCGCTTCCTCGCGGGCGACGTCGCAGAGGATCACGTCGCCGGCCGGCTTCAGCGCCGCGGCGGGCAGGAGGATCAGGTTGCAGACGGTCGCCGAGGCCCCGAGCAGCTCCGCCACCTGGGCGGAGCGCTCGCCGGGTACCACGATCCGCAGGTGAACCATGCGCGGAGCGTAATAGTCTCGGTCCCATGCTCACGGATTACCACCTGCACCTGCGCCCGGACGAGGAAGGCACGACCGCCGAGCGCTACTTCACGACGGAGAACGTCGACCGCTACCTCGAGGCCGCCACCACGGCCGGGATCGAGGAGCTGGGCGTCTCCGAGCACGTCTACCGCTTCGCCCAGGCCCTCGACGTCTGGACCCACCCGCTGTGGACGGAAAACGCCCGCGACGACCTCGACGCCTACTGCGAGTTCGTCCGCTCGACGCCGCTGCGGCTGGGGATCGAGTGCGACTTCGTTCCCGGCGCCGAGGACCGCACCGCGACGCTGCTGGAGGCGCGCGACTTCGACTACGTCGTCGGCTCGGTCCACTTCATCGGCGAGGAGGCCGTCGACCACCCGGGCTGGGACGTCTGGGAGGGCAGCGGCGACCCCGACGAGGTCTGGCGCCGCTACTTCGAGGCGCTGGCCGAGTGCGCCCGCACCGGCCTGTTCGACATCCTCGCCCACCCCGACCTGGTCAAGGTCTGGGGCGGCTCGCGCCCGCTGCCGGAGCGCGACCCGCGCTTCTTCTACGAGCCGGCGGTCGAGGCGATCGCCGAGAGCGGGATCGCGGTCGAGGTCTCGACCGCCGGGCTGCGCAAGCCGGTCGGCGAGCTCTACCCGGCGGTCGCCTTCGCCGAGATGTGCGTCGAGGCCGGCGCCTCCTTCGCGCTCTCCTCCGACGCCCACCTGCCCGACCAGGTCGGCTACGACTACGACCGTGCGGTCGAGTTCCTCGACGGCCTCGGGGTGGGGGAGATATGCGTCTTCGAGCAGCGCCGGCGCCGGCTCGAGCCGCTCGGCGCTCGGGTCGGCAGCTAGAGATGGTCGGCATCGGCTACGACAGCCACCGCTTCGCACCCGGCCGCCGGCTCGTCCTCGGCGGGGTCGAGATCGAGCACGAGCAGGGGCTCGACGGCCACTCCGACGCCGACGTCCTCACCCACGCCGTGATCGACGCCATCCTCGGCGCCAGCGGCGGCGGCGACATCGGCACGATGTTTCCCGACGACGAGCCGCGCTGGCAGGGTGCCGACTCGATCGACCTGCTGCGGACCGTGGTCGGCACCGTCAGCGGCCCGATCGTCAACATCGACGCGACGGTGATCTGCGAGCAGCCCCGTCTCGGCCCCTACAAGGGGGAGATGGAGCGGGTACTGGCCGAGGCGACCTCGGCCCGGGTCAGCGTCAAGGCGACCAGCAACGAGGGCATGGGCTGGATCGGCCGCGGCGAGGGAATCGCCTGTATCGCCGTGGCCGCGGTCCAGAGCCAATAGTCTTCTACACCGATGGGTGACGTGAACGCCGCCGCCAGTGTCAAAGGGTCGGTCGCCGACGCGCTCTTCGAGCTGAAGGTGCTGAGCCGCGCCGGGATCGTCGCCCCGATGCGCCCCGACAAGGCGCTGAAGATCGGCGCCACCTTCCTGCGCTGGGGCGCCTCGCCGGCGACGGGAATCGCGACCGCGGCAATCCACCACCCGCACGAGACGGCGATCCTCGACGAACGCGGTTCGCTCAGCTTCGAACGGGTCCACCGCCGCTCCAATGCCCTCGCCGACTCGCTGGCGAAGATGGGGATCGGCTACGGCGACGGGGTCGGGATCATGTGCCGCAACCACCGCGGCTTCGTCGAGGCGACTTTGGCGGCGGCCAAGCTCGGCGCCAGTGCCCTGTACCTGAACACGATGTTCGCCGGCCCGCAGCTGGTCGAGGTGACCAAGCGGGAGGCGCCGAAGGCGCTCGTCTACGACGAGGAGTTCACCGGCCTGCTCGAGGGCGTCGACGATTCGGTCCAGCGGATCGTCGCCTGGTGCGACCGCGAAGACGAGACCTCCGAGCTCACCCTCGAGCGGCTGATCGCCGCCGGCAGCGAGGACAACCACCGGCCGCCGCCCGACAAACCGCGCTTCGTGATCCTCACCTCGGGCACCACCGGCACCCCCAAGGGGGCTCAGCGCTCCAGCCCCGACGGGCTGCTCTCGATCGCGGCGCTGATCGACAGGATCCCGTACCGCAGCCGCGAGACGATGGTGGTCGCGGCGCCGCTGTTCCACTCCTGGGGCTTCTTCCACTTCGCGATCGGCCTGCCGACGGCGGCGACGCTGGTACTGCAGCGGCGCTTCGACCCGGAGCGGACGCTGCAGGCAGTGCAGGAACGCCGCGCGCAGGTGCTGGCGGCGGTGCCGGTGATGATCCAGCGGATCCTGCAGCTGCCGGAGGAGACGCTCGCCGCTTACGACCTCTCCTCGCTGCGGATCGCCTCGCTCTCCGGCTCCGCCCTGCCGGGCGAGCTGGCGCTGGCCTGGATGGATCGCTTCGGCGACAACGTCTACAACCTCTATGGCTCCACCGAGGTCGCCTACGCGACCGTCGCC
>DATHUE010000134.1:0-11459 GCA_035462545.1 Solirubrobacterales bacterium | reverse complement strand
CCGACGCCGAGCGGGTCGAGGAACTGACCGCCCGCGAGGCGCTGCCGCCGCTGCCCTCCGACCCGATCGGTGCTCCCGGCGGCGGCGACAACGGCAACAACGGGCTCGACGAGATCCTGATCGAGGAGCTCGAACTCGGTGTGCGCTCCTACAACTGCCTGAAGCGGGCTGGCGTACAGACCGTGGGCGATCTGGTCCGCAAGTCCCGCGGGGAACTGAACGCGATCCCGAACTTCGGTCAGAAGTCGATCGACGAAGTGATCGAGACCCTGCACTCCCGCAACCTCGACCTCCAGCAGGACTAGGTAGCGGCGAGAGCGGAGCGGAGAGTCCTGTGCGCCATCGCAAGAAGCGGAACAAGCTGAGCCGCGACGCCGCGCATCGCGAGTCCCTGCTCGCGAACCTCTCCAAGCAGCTGATCGAGCACGAACGGATCAAGACCAGCCAGGCGAAGGCGAAGGCGGTCAAGCCCGAGGTCGAGCAGCTGATCACGCTCGCCAAACGGGGCGACCTGCACGCCCGCCGCCAGGCGCTGGCGACGCTGCACAACGACAAGTTCATCGTCCACAAGCTGTTCGACGAGGTGGCGCCGCGGTACGTGGATCGTCCCGGTGGCTACACGCGGATCGTCAAGCTGGGGCCGCGGAAGAGCGACTCCACCGAGATGGTCTTCCTCGAGCTGGTCTGACGGCTGCGGGTGGGGGTGGGCCGGGAGGCCCTCCCCGGACACATCTCGCTATGGCTCGATGTTGAGTGTCCGGGGAAGGCCTCCCGGCCCACTGCTCACTCGTAGCTCACAGACTCGAGGTAGAGGCCTTGGGGTGGGGCCGTGTCTCCGGCGGCGGAGCGGGGGGCTCCGGTGAGGAGTTCGCGGAAGTTCTCGACGGTGCGGCGGGCGCTTGCTACTTCCAGCTGGGTTCCGACCAGGGCTCGGACCATGTTTCGCATGAAGGCGTCGGCCTCGATGCGGAAGGTGATGATGTCTCCCTCCTGGGTCCAAGCCGCTTGGAAGACGTCTCTCTCGAAGCGGACGTGGTCGGTTTGGGTCGGGGTGAAGGCGGTGAAGTCGTGGCTGCCGGACAACGACTTGGCGCAGGCGTCCAACGCTTCGCGGTCGATTCGGTGCGGCCACCAGAGGGCACGGCCCTGCTCGAAGGGGCTCGGCGCGCGCCGGGCGAGCAGGCGGTAGCGGTAGCTGCGCGAGCGGGCGTCGCGGCGGGCGTCGAAGCCGTCGGCGACGACTGTGGCGGCGGTGACGCCGACGTCATTGGGGCAGAGCGCGTTGAGGCTGCGCGCCAGGTCGCGCGGCAGCTCGGCTTCCGTCTCGAAGCTCGCCACCTGACCGAGCGCGTGCACGCCGGTATCGGTCCTGCCGGCCACGGTCAGCTGCACCCGCTCCCGCAGCACGACCTCCAGCGCCGTCTCCAGCTCCCCCTGCACGGTCCTAAGCCCCGGCTGACTGGCCCACCCGCGAAACCCGCCGCCGTCGTACTCCAGATCTAGCCGAACGCTGGTCACTGCCGCGCAGTATGCAGCGGCTCCTGAGGCCGGGGCGGCGTGCCCCTCTCGGGACGCTCAACATCGAGCCATAGGCGAGATGTGTCCAGAGAGGGGCACGCCACCCCGGCCCGTAGAATCGCTCCCCATGCGCGTCCTCCTCACCAACGACGACGGAATCAGTGCCCCCGGCCTGCAGGCGGCCCGCCGCGCCCTGCGCGAGGTCGACGGCGTCTCGGTCGAGGTGATCGCCCCCGACTCGAACCGCAGCGCCACCGCGCGCAGCATCACCACCCGCTCGCCGCTGACGGTCGAGGAGGTCGAGTTCGGCGACGGCGACGTCGGCTACGCGACCGACGGCACCCCGGTCGACTGCGTCCGCTTCGCCGAGCTGGGCCTGGTTGGCGAGCGCCCCGACCTGATCGTCTCCGGGATCAACCACGGCGCCAACCTCGGCGACGACATCACCTACTCGGGCACCGTCGCGGCCGCCTTCGAGGGGATCATCCTCGGCATCCCCGCGGTGGCGGTCTCCCAGCAGTCTTCCGGCGGCGGCATGGGCTATGTCAGCGGCCAGTTCGAGTTCGGGTTCGCAGCCGCCTTCACCGCGCAGCTGGTGCAGCGACTGCTGACCGAGACGATGCCGCCCACGACCCTGGTCAACGTCAACTGCCCAGCCGGCGAGCCGAGCGGGGTCGAGGTTACGAAGCTCGGCAAACGGATCTACAACGACGAGCTGAAGCTGGTCGACGAGGATGGCGCTCGCCGCCGCTATGAGATCTACGGCTGGCAGCCAGGTTTCGAGGACGAGCCCGAGACCGATCTGCAGGCGGTCTCCGAGGGCCGGATCGCGGTGACGCCGATCCACTTCGACCTCACCGACCACGGCGGCATCGACGGCCTGCGCGGCTGGGGCTTCGAGGAGATGCTGGCGGCCTGCGCATCGGCGGCGTGAGCGGGGACGACGCGCAGCGCGCCGCCGAGCTGCGGCAGGAGCTGGAGCGGCACAACCGCCTCTACTACGTCCTCGACGCACCGGAGATCGGCGACGACGCCTACGACGAACTGCTCGACGAGCTGCGAGCGATCGAGGCCGAGCGCCCCGAGCTGCGGGCGCCCGACTCGCCGACGCAGCGGGTCGGGGCGCCGCCGCTGGACCGCTTCCAGCAGGTCGAGCATCGCGAGCAGATGCTCTCGCTCGGCAACGCCCGCAACGAGGAGGAGCTGCGGGCCTGGGAGAACCGGCTCGCCAACTACCTGAAGCGCCTCGACATCACCGCCTCGCAGTTCAGTTACACGACCGAGCCGACGATCGACGGGCTGGCGATCAGCCTCACCTACGAGCACGGGGTGCTGGTCCGCGGCGCCACCCGCGGCGACGGTCGCGTCGGGGAGGACGTCACCCAGAACCTGCGGACGATCGGTTCGGTGCCGCTGCGGATCCCCGACGCGCCGGAGCTGATCGAAGTCCGCGGCGAGGTCTACCTGCCGATCGCCGCCTTCAAAGCGCTGAACGAGCGGCGTGCCGAAGCCGAAGAACCGACCTTTGCCAATCCGCGCAACTCGGCTGCGGGCTCGATCCGCCAGCTCGATCCGGCGCTGGCCGCGGAACGCCCGCTCTCGACCTGGATCTACGGGATCGGCGCCGTCAGCGGCCTTGACCTGGCCACCCACATGGACGAGGTCGAGTGGCTGGAGAAGCGCGGCTTCAAGGTCAACCCCGAGACCCGCCGCCACGAGGGGGTGGAGGGCGTGGTCGAGCGCTGCCACTGGTGGGAGGAGCAGCGCGAGCAGCTCGACTACGAGATCGACGGCGCCGTCGTCAAGGTCGACGAGCGGGCGCTGTGGCGGGAGCTGGGCGTGGTCGGGCGCGAGCCGCGCTGGGCGATCGCCTGGAAGTTCCCGCCGACGACGGCGATGACGACGATGAACTCGGTCGTCTGGAACGTCGGCCGTACCGGCCATCTGGTCCCGTTCGCGATGCTGGAGCCGGTCCACGTCGGCGGCGTCACCGTCAGCACCGCCACCCTCCATAACGAGGAGGATCTGGCTCGCAAGGACGTCCGCAACGGCGACGAGGTCGTGGTGATGCGGGCCGGCGACGTGATCCCCCAGGTCGTCTCGCCGAAACTGCCGCGCAAGCACAAGAGCGCCCGCAAGCCGCGACCGCCGAAGAAGTGCCCGGCCTGCGGCACCGAGACGGTCAAGCCGGAGGGGGCGGTGTTCACGATCTGCCCCAACCGCAGCGGCTGTCCGGGCCAGTCCTTCCAGCACGTCAAGCACTTCGTCAGCAAGGGGGCGATGGACATCGACGGTTTCGGCGAGAAGCAGGCGATGCGCTTCCTCGAGGAGGGGTTGATCGCCGACGTCGCCGACGTCTACGACCTCACCGAGGAGCGGCTGACGGCGATGGACCGCTTCGCCGAGACCTCGGCCCGCAACCTGCTGGCGGCGATCGAGGGCTCCAAGCAACGGCCCTTCAAGCGCGTCCTCTACGCGCTCGGCCTGCCCGGCGTCGGCTACGTCACTGCCGAGGCGCTCGCCGACCACTTCGGCTCGATCGACGCTCTGCACGAGGCCGACCCGGAGCGGATCGAGGAGGTCGAGGGGGTCGGGCCGATCATGGCCGTGCAGATCGCCGAGTCGCTCGCCGACGAGCCGACCTGGGCCCTGGTCGAGAAGCTGAAGACGAAGGGGCTGCGGCTGGAGGCGGACGAGTCCGAACGGCGCGCCGAGGGGGGGCCGTTGGAAGGGAAGACCGTCGTCCTGACCGGCACCCTGCCGGAGCTGACGCGGGAGGAGGCGGCGGCCCTAGTCAAGAGCGCCGGCGGCAAGGTCACCAACTCGGTCTCGAAGAAAACCGACTACGTGGTCGCCGGCGACAGCCCCGGCTCGAAGCTGGCCAAGGCGGAATCGTTCGGCACCGACGTGCTCGACGAAGCTGCCCTGCTGTCACTGCTTCGCGGCGAAGCCGGCACCTAGCCGGCACGATCTGCGCGCCACGCGCGCGCTTTTCCCTGTCAGGGTCGGGGCGCGATGATGATTGCGCAGATCGGACCTCTGACGACGGTGATGGAATCGCTCGCCACCGCGGTGGCGGCTGGTGGTTTGCTCGCGGCCTTCTCGATCGGCGCCTTCGGAACCGTGGCCCGGTTGGCCACGACCAGTCCTCGAGGCGCGCGCGCTCACCGATAGTTACGTCGGCGCCGGCTTTGCCCTCGTAGCCACCTGATCGACACGGGTTTGCGCTACCTTCTCTGAAACTAATTGTCTGAGGCTTATGAACCAGAAAGAAAGAAAAGAGCTTCTTCGTGACGCCCATATAGGGCTATCGGTCGGTGTGCTCGTCCTCCTCGTTGGCGTCTTTCTCTTTCGGAATGCAGGCGAAGGGGCCCTGCAGGGAGTGTGTTTGGTGGGATTTCTTGTGACGTTCGCCGTCTTCCACACGCTCGACGAGCGAGCCAAACGGCGAGGGCGTCGTCAGTAGGACGCGACGGCGGCGGCGATCCGGTCCTGCTCATAGTGGGCGAGGTCGAGGCTGCCGACGCTGGCCATCAGGATCGAGAAGACGACGATCCGGCCGCTGCGGTTGAAGCAGTAGCCGGAAAGGGCGCTGACGCCGGTCAAAGTGCCCGTCTTGGTGCGGCAGCGCCCGTAGGCGGCAGTTCCCTCGGTGCGGTTCGCGACGGTGCCCTCGCGGCCGGTCAGGGCAAGATCCTGGATGAACTCCTCGCCGGCCGGGTCCTCGCGCATTCCCAGCAGCAGGTCGACCACCTGGCGCGGCGAGCCGCGGTTGGTGCGGGTCAGGCCGGAGCCGTCGACCGCGTGGACGCCGGAGCCGGTGCGGGCGGCGAAGTCGGCGACCACCTTGGCGCCAGCCGCGGTGGTGCCGCCGGAGCCGAACTGGGCGCCGAGCAGCTTGATCAGCATCTCGGCAAGGAAGTTGACCGAGTAGACGTTGGTGGTGTTGACGATCGGGTCGAGCGGCGGCGATTTCAGGACCCCGATCCGCTCCGCGTTCAGCGGCGTCGGTGCCAGCGCTACTCTGGCGGGCACCCGGACTCCGCCCGCCCGCAGCGTCCGCGCCAGCTGCGCCGCCGCCAGCTTCCCCGGGTCGGAGGCGAAGCTGCGGGCGCTGGAGCTGGCGAAGCCGGCGTTGAAGGCGAGTCCAGACAGAGGGCCGATGTAGGAGCTCGTCGCGTAGCCGGAGTCGGCGACGCCGCGCAGGCGATCGAAGATCGTGTCGTCGGCGTAGAGACGCCCTTCCACCTTCTCGATCCCGGCTGCGACCACCTGCCGCCGCAGCGCCAGCAGATTGGTCCCGAGGCCGCCGAAGTAGCGACCGTAGAAAGCGGGCGTACCGAGCATCGGGTCGCCGCCGCCGCGCAGGTAGAGGTCGCCGTGCAGGGTGCCCTCGGCGTCGATCGGGCCGGTGGCGAAGAGCTTGGTCGGGATCCGGTGCTCGGGGCCGAGCAGCGAGAGCGCCGCCGCGGTCGTGAACATCTTCATGTTCGAGGCCAGGGGCAGCGCCCGGCCGGGGGCGCGGGCGCAGAGGGTGCGGCCGCTTTCGGCGTCGACGACCAGCAGGCCGCTGGCGGAGCCGCCGCCGCGCAGCAGGCGAGAGCGCATCGTGTCGCAGGTTCCGGCAAGGGCCGGTGCTGCCGCGAAGGCGGCGATCAACAGCGCCGCGATTGCAGCCGCGGGCAGGGAAATTCGGCGTTTCATCCCAGGTTCCAACACGTCAGGCGGGCAAGGTAGCGGCCCAGGCGGCCGGGCGCGGTGGGATACTGCAGAAACGATGGGTAAAGTCGTCAAGATCGATTCCAAGCCGCGACAGCGCAAACGCGGCAGGAAACGGCCCTCCAAGACCGCTCTCGTCCTCGGCGGCGGCGGCTTCACCGGCGGCGTCTACGAGATCGGCGCCCTCCGCGCCCTCGACCTGCTGGCGGTCAACAGCACCGTCAACAACTTCGACATCTACGTCGGCACCAGCGCCGGCTCCTTCGTCGCCAGCATGCTTTCCAACGGCGTCACCCCGGACGAGATGATGCAGGTGATCAACTCCGACGAGCCCTCCGAGCTGGGCGATCTCGATCTCGACAAGACGCTGAGGCCGAACTACCTCGGCTTCGTCCAGAAGGCATTGGGGCTGCCGCTGCGGACCGCCGAGCTGCTGCGCTCCCTGGCCCGGATCGGCCAGTTCTCGTTGATGGACATCGGCGTCGGCCTGGCCGAGGCGCTGCCGACCGGGATCTACTCGAACGGCGGGATCGCCGACTACGTCTCCGAGGCGCTCTCCGAAGCCGGCCGGGTGAACGACTTCCGCCTGCTCGAGCGCGAGCTCTACCTGACCGCGACCGACCTCGACACCTGCGAGCGGATCGTCTTCGGCGAGGATCGCTGGAGCGACGTGCCGATCTCCAAAGCGGTGCAGTGCTCGACGGCGCTGCCGCTCGTCTACAAGCCGGTCGATCTGAAAGGGCGGCAGCTGATCGACGGCGGCATCCGCTCCACCACCAACGTCGACATCGCGGTCGAAAAGGGCGCCAAATTCATCGTCGTCGTCAACCCGCTGGTGCCCTTCGTCAACGACTTCCAGACAACGATCCCGACCGTCTTCGGCACCCGCGTGCGCCGCGTCTCCGACATGGGCCTGCCGGCGATCGCCAACCAGACCTTCCGGCTGATCGCCCACGCCCGCCTGCACCAGGCGGTCGAGCAGTGGCAGGAGCGCTACCCGGGCGTCGACATCATCCTGGTCGAGCCGCAGCCGAACGACGAGCTGATGTTCGGCACGCCGATCATGGACTACTCGCGGCGACTGCGGATCGCCCGCCACGGCTTCGAAACCGTCACCGCCACCCTGGCCCAGGACTACGAGCGCTACGAGGAGACCGCCAAGCGCCACGGCCTCGAGATCTCCGGCCAGCGGGTCAAGCGTGTCGTCGAACGAGCTTCCGAAGAAGAGCCAGAGCAGCTCTCGGCTTGGCGGCGGGTGCTCGAGCAGACCACCTCGGTCCTGCTGCGGCAGTCGGGCGAGGCTTCTTAGAGGTCAGTGCGTGGCGGAGGGTCCGGTGGGGTCCTTCGCTGCACCTCCCAGGGAGAGGCGGGGATGGCTGAGCGCGAAGGTCCGCGGCCCTGGTCGTGCTGATACGCGCCGGACCCCACCGGACCCTCCGCCCAGTACCAGCCGTCTCCGAACCCTCGCCCGACTGCCGCAGCAGAATTCGCTCTCGCGCTTAGCCCTGTACGTCAACCGGGGTCTCTTCGTCGAAGGGGTCTGGTGGGCCCTCGGAACGTGTCAGCAGGAGGAGGGGCGCGCCAAGAGGCGTCAGCCGAACCGTCTCCGGCGACGAGGAGCGAGTGCAGAGGGTCCACCAGACCCCTTCCCCACAGCCGACCTCAGTTGGCGTACAGGGCCTCGATCGCGTCTTCGTGCTTCGACGCGACGACCGCCCGCTTCACCTTGAGGGTCGGCGTCAGCTCGCCGCTCTCCTGCGAGAGGTCGTGGGGGAGGATCGAGATCTTCTTGACCTGCTCGACCCGGGCGAAGTTCTTGTTGATCTCATCGACGTGGGCCATGATCGAAGCGTGGACGTCGGCGTTGGCGGCCAGCTGCTCCGGGGTCTCCTGGAGGTCGTGCTCGCTCGCGTAGGCGGCGGCTTCTTCGGGATCGAGCGTGACCAGCGCCACCAGGTAGGGGCGGCGGTCGCCGACGACCACGCACTGGGAGACCAGCGGATGCTGCTTGATCTCCGCCTCGAGGTTGGCCGGGGTGATGTTCTTGCCACCGGCGGTGATGATGATGTCCTTTTTGCGGCCGGTGATCTTGATGAAGCCCTCGGAGTCGATCTCGCCGATGTCGCCGGTGTGCAGCCAGCCGTCGACGATCGTCTCCCGAGTCGCCTCCTCGTTCTTGTGGTACCCCTGGAAGACATTGGGGCCCTTGACGAGGATCTCGCCGTCATCGGCGATCTTCACCTCGCAGCCGGGGAACGGTTTGCCGATCGTGCCGACCTTGAAGTCCTCGGGGGTGGAGATCGTCGCCGCGGTCGAGGTCTCGGTCATCCCCCAGCCCTCGAGGACGAGGACGCCGCCGGCATCGAAGAAGCGGAGGATCTCGGGGTTGATCGGGGCGGCGCCGGAAACGGCGAGGCGCAGGTTGCCGCCGAACAGAGCGCGGATTTTCGAGAGCACCTTCTTATCGGCGAAGGCGTACTGACGGCTGAGCAGGAAACCGGGCTTGCGGCCGGAGCGTTCGACCTCGCGCATCTTCGCGCCGACCTTGAGCGCCCAGTCGAAGACCACTTTTTTCAGGCCGCCCTCTTTCTCCATGGCGCTGGTGGCGGTGGTGTAGATCTTCTCGAAGATCCGCGGCACCGAGGGGAAGTACGTCGGCTTCAGCTCGGCCAGGTTGGGGAGGATCTTCAGCGGGTCGCGCTCCCAGTAGGCGATCGCGGCGCCGAGGTCGAAGCTGCCGAGCTGGATCAGCAGGGCGAAGGAGTGGGCCAGCGGCAGGTAGAGATAGGTGACGTCTTCGGGCTCGATCACGCTGGTCTGGTTGACCATGTCGAGCATCGCCCGGTAGTTGCCGTGGCTGATGATGCAGCCCTTCGGCGGGCCGGTGGTGCCGGAGGTGTAGATGAAGGTGCAGATGTCGCTGGGCCCGACCGCCTCGTAGAGCCGCTTCCACTCCTCGTCGCCGCCCTGCGCCCGGCCGGCGAGGTCCTCGGAGGAGATCGCGTCGTCGCTGGAGCCGGTCATCCGCACCACGTGCTGCAGCGCCGGCAGTCTGTCGCGGACCTCGCGGATCTTCTCGATCTGCTCCTCGTCCTCGACCACGACGACCTTGGCGTCGGAGTTCTCGAGCACGTAACGGCACTCCTCCGGCGAGTTGGTCTGGTAGATCGGGACCACGGTGGCGCCGATCGAGAGCGCCGCGAAGTCGAAGTAGGTCCACTCGGGGCGGGTGTTGCCGAGGATCGAGACCCGGTCGCCCTTCTCGACGCCGAGGGCGGCGAGGCCCAATGCCAGCGGCCGGACGATGTCCCGGACCTGGTTGAAGCTGCGGTCGACCCAGGCCTCGCCGTCCTTGTAGCGGACTGCGGGCGCGTCGCCGTATGCCTGCGCCGCAAGCGGCAGCAGGTCAGCGAGAGTCTTGGACTCGGTCCCCCGTCCCATCGCGGGGGGAAGTGTAGTTAAAGGGCGCCGAGGAGGCTCAGCCCGCCGAGGGGACTGCCGGGGGCCCCTGCGCCGAGAGGTGTCGCAGCGAGGTCTCGAACAGGGTCTTGTCGATCCGTCCGTGGAAGATCGGGACGCCCATCTCCACACACTTGCCGATCACCTCCTGTTGCTTCATCCGCATCTCGTCGGCAAGCTCCGCGGGCGTCAGGTGATTGGCCATGAAGACCCTCCTGGGTAGTCGAAAGTGGGTAGTCGATGTTTACCGCTGACCGCGGACGTGTCAAGGCGGATTCGCGCCGGATCGCGATAATGGCCGCCGATGGCCGACGCCCCGACCCCGCCCGCGAAGCCCGCGGCGAGACCGATCCCCCGCCGCGGCCGCCTCCGGGTGATCGTCGCCCTCGGGCTATTTCTCCTCGCCCTCGGCTATGTGATCGTCGAGGTCTCCACCCGCGAGCCGGGAGAGGCCTCGATCGAAGTCGACGGGATCGGCGACGCGCAGCGGATCTTCGGCGGCATCCCCCAGCACGGCGACCGGGTCGGCTCCGCCGATGCGCCGGTGACGATCCAGGTCTTCAACGACCTGCAGTGCTCGAACTGCCGCGAGGATTTCCTCTCGACGATCCCGACCCTGGTCGAAGACTACGCCCGGCCCGGCGACGTGAAGCTGCTCATGCGCCACTACTCGAACAGCATCAACACGGAGCAGCTTGGCTTCTACGGTGCCGAGGCCGCCGCCGAGCAGGGCTACGGCTGGCAGTACACCTACCTCTTCTTCCGCAACCAGGACGAAGCCGAGAAATTCGGCGTCGACGACGAGTTCCTCGCGACGATCGCCGGCAGCGTCGGCGAAATCGAGACCCCCGAGTGGGAGCTGGCGAAGGAAGAGGGCGAAGAGCCCGACAGCACCATCGACCGCCGGCTCGAAGGCTACGAGGAGCTGGGCCAGGAGCTCGGCATCCGCGTCCGCCAGGCGGCGATCGTCACCGGCCCGAGCGGCACCCGCACCCTCCAGGACGGCCCCAGCCTGGCCGAGATCGAACAGGCAATCGAGGAAGTGGAGTGACGCCGGCGCTATGGGTAGACGCGCTTGACGCCAATCTCCGGCAGCTTTTCGAGGTTGTAGGTGAACCCTTGCCAGCCGGCGCGTTTGGCGGTCGACTTTAGCGGCGCTCTCGGTTCGAACACCTGAGGAGTCGCCTCCAGGACATGGGCCGGAACGTAGTCAATTCGGATGAGGCGATTCTTCCTGTACCCGACGATGTAGAGGCCGTGGAATATGCCCGCGATGATTTGATCATGTTGAGGTCCCCAGGCGGCTCCGGGGATGCGCCGCGGAAGTTGGTCGAACTCGATCTTCGTCGTCTTCACCTGGGCAAGGAAGCCGCAGAACTTGCAGATCAGATCCGCGCATTGGAAGTTGCGTTGAAGCCTGGCCAGGTGACGAGGCCGGTTACAGCGAGGGCAGGGGACTTGGCGAGACACCGCCGCCTCGCCCTTCGCACCGAGTATCTGATGCTTAGTCGCCATCGACGGCAGGCTACGTGCTTAAACGATGACCTTCATCGGGGCGCCCGGATTTGAACCGGGGACCTCACCGACCCGAACGGTGCGCGCTACCAGGCTGCGCCACGCCCCGAATGCGGCGACGATTATCTCAGAGACCACTCCATGACCCCCCGACGATGAAACGCACTCTCCCGATCCTCGCCCTCATGCTGGCGCTGACCGCGCTCGCCCCGGCCTCCTCCTCCGCCCGCGTGCCGGGCTCCTTCGCG
>DATHUE010000133.1:0-2066 GCA_035462545.1 Solirubrobacterales bacterium | reverse complement strand
GGTCGAGAGCGAATAGGCTTGGCGACGGTATGAGCAGGTTCAACTCGATCGCGGCTGCCGTGCGCCAGGCCGCCTCGGACAAAGCGTTCGAGGTCAGGGTGCTGCACGAGGCCGGCGTCCTCGGCCTGCACCGCCCCGACGAGTCGGCCAAGGTCATCTCCGCCTTCCTGCGCTGGGGGGCCTCGCCGGCCCTCGGCATCACCACTGCGGCGATCCACTACCCGCACGAGATCGCGCTGATCGACGAGCGCGGGTCGCTCAGCTTCGAACGCCTGCAGCGGCGCTCCAACGCCCTCGCCCACTCCTTCGCGGAGATGGGGATCGGCTACGGCGACGGGATCGGGGTCATGTGCCGCAACCACCGCGGCTTCGTCGAGACCACCCTCGCGGCCGCCAAGCTGGGTGCCAGCGCGCTCTACCTGAACACGATGTTCGCCGGTCCGCAGCTGGTCGAGGTGACCCGCCGCGAGGCGCCGAAGGCGCTGGTCTACGACTCCGAGTTCGCCGATCTGCTCGAGGGCGTCGACGACTCCGTCGCCCGCGTCGTCGGCTGGGTCGACGAGGGCGAGGAGGTGGGCGAGCCGACCCTGGAGCAGCTGATCGCGGCCGGCGACGAGCGCAATCACAAGCCGCCGCCCGACAAGCCGCGCTTCGTGATCCTCACCTCGGGCACGACCGGGACCCCCAAGGGCGCCCAGCGCTCCAGCCCCGACGGGCTGATGGCGATCGCCGCGCTGATCGACAAGATCCCCTTCCGCAGCCGCGAGACGATGATGATCGCGGCGCCGCTCTTCCACTCCTGGGGCTTCTTCCACTTCATCATGAGCCTGCCGACGGCCTCGACGATGGTCCTGCGCCGGCGCTTCGACCCCGAGGGGACGTTGCAGGCGGTGCAGGAAAGCCGCGCCCAGGTGCTCGCCGCGGTGCCGGTGATGGTGCAGCGGATCCTCGGCCTGCCCGAGGAGACCCTCGCTCGCTACGACCTCTCTTCGCTGCGGATCACCTCGCTCTCCGGCTCGGCCCTGCCGGGCGAGCTGGCGATCGCCTGGATGGACCGCTTCGGCGACACCGTCTACAACCTCTACGGCTCGACCGAGGTCGCCTACGCGACCGTCGCCACCCCGGAGGATCTGCGCGCCGCTCCCGGCACCGCCGGCAGGCCGCCGCGCGGCACCACCGTGCGGATCGTCGACGAGGCCGGCCGCGAGCTGCCCCAGGGCGAGGTGGGCCGCATCTTCGTCGGCAACGAGATGTCCTTCGAGGGCTACACCGGCGGCGGCGGCAAGGAGGTGATCGACGGCCTGCTTTGCAGCGGCGACGTCGGCCACATCGACGCCGGCGGGCGCCTCTTCATCGACGGCCGCGACGACGAGATGATCGTCTCCGGCGGCGAGAACGTCTTCCCGCGCGAGGTCGAGGACCTGCTCGCCGACCACGAGGCGATCGTCGAGGCGGCGGTGATCGGGGTCGAGGACGACGAGTTCGGCCAGCGCCTCAAGGCCTTCGTCGTGGTCAGGCCGGGCACCGAGATCGGCGAGGACCACCTCAAGGCGCACGTCAAGTCGAACCTGGCCGGCTACAAGACCCCGCGCGAGATCGAGTTCCTCGAGGAGCTGCCGCGCAACGCCACCGGCAAGGTGCTCAAGCGCGACCTGCATGCGCGTGAGACGCAGCAGTCCGCCTGAGCGGATCGCTCACGCAAATTGCGGCGAATGCGGTTCCCGGCGCCGCCGGTTGCCTCCGCCGCCCATAGTAGGTTGCCCTGGAATGAGCGATCCGGCCAGGCAACTGCGAGCCGTTGGCGAGGCCACCGAGACGATGCACGGCGTCGCCACCCAGGCGCTGGAGTGGGTCCGGGTCAGCGAGCGCCGCGTCGCCGAGGCCGAGGCGCGTGCCGAGCGGGTCCGGGAGGAGCTGAAGGAGCGGGCGATGGGGACGCTGCGCGACGTCGCCGGCGAGGCCCGCCAGCGGATTGCCGGCGAGCGCGAGGCGAGGCGCGAGGCGGAGTCGAAGGTCGCCGCCGCCGAGGCGGCGCGGGACCGCGCCGAGCGTGCCTTCGAGGAGCT
>DATHUE010000132.1:0-7340 GCA_035462545.1 Solirubrobacterales bacterium | reverse complement strand
GGGGCTGCATGCGGCTCGTCTTTCTACCCATCGGTCTGACTGCCGGCCTGATCGCCGGGGTGCTCGGCAAGAAGGTCTTCGAAGCCGCCTGGGGCGTGGTTGACGACGAAGACCCGCCGGCGCCGGAGGACCGCGAGATCTCGGTCCTCCAGCTTGCCGCCGCCCTCGCGGCCGAGGGAGCGATCTTCCGGCTGGCGAAAGGGCTGGCCGACCACGGCGCCCGCCGCGGCTTTGCCGGCCTTACCGGCGTCTGGCCCGGTGAGAAGAAGCCGGACCCGGCCTAGCCCCTAGCCGCGTCCTGCTTAGGGCATGTATTCGTTGGCGCGGTCTTCCGCTTCTTCGATCGCCTTTTCGGCTTGCTGCTTGCCTTCTTCAATGCCCTTTTCCGCCTGGGCCTTGCCTTCTTCGATTCCCTTTTCGGCCTTCTCGCGGCCTTCTTCGACCGCCTTGCTGCCGGTGCCCTTGCCTTCTTCTACTTCCTTCTTCGCCTGGTCGAGGCCCTCTTCGATTTCGTCGCGGCCTTCTTCGATGCCCTTCTGAGCCTTGTCGGCGCCGTCTTCGATCTGCTGCTGGGCGTTGGTGACGGTCTCGCTGTCGCCGCAGCCGGCCCAGACGACGCCGCCGGCGAGGACCGCGGCGATCGCGAGGATGGGGCTGAGGGCGCGGAGCCTGGCCCGGACTGCCGAATGAACGTCTTTCATCTCTTCTCCCCGTTGGGTAGGTGCGGACGGTGTCGCCCGAGGCCCGAACTCTACAGTTGACCCCGATGGATTCGAGCATCAGCGATCAGGACTTCGCGGGGCTCGTCGCCGATGCGATCGATGCCCTGCCGGAGCAGTTCCAGCGGGTCCTGGAGGAGATCGCCGTGGTCGTCTCCGACCTCGGCATGGAGCACAGCGCCTACGGCGAGTACTTCGGCGACGGCGTCGCCCGTGAGGGCTTCGAGGACAAGATCGTGATCTACCGCGACACCCTCGAACGGGACTTCGGCCACGACGAAGAGCTGCTCGCCCGTCAGGTCGAGCGCACGCTGCGGCACGAGCTGGCCCATCACCTCGGCTGGGACGAGCGCGGTGTGGGCGGGCTCGGCCTTTAGACGGACCGGACGCTCAGCGCACCCGGCAGTCGCGGGTGATGGAGACGCGGACGGTCTTGCCGTCGGAGAAGTGGAAGCTGCCGCGCGCGAAGGCGAAGATCGCCGCCGTGAAGCCCGCCGGCGCCGCGCAGCTGGCGCTGATGAAGGCGCGCCGTTGACCTTTGTAGGAGTAGGTCCGGCCGATCTTCAGCTCGATTCGCGTCACGGTCGCCGAGCCTCCGGCCAGCACCGGCAGCTTCGCCGAGAGGACGGTGCCGAACTTGCCCTCGCGGCGGTCTTGGATCTTCAACGGCACCACGAAGGTGATCTTCACCGGCGCCCCCGAGTAGAGCTGCAGCAGCAGCGCGCGCTTGCCCTGGGCGCGGCCGTTGAAGACGAGGATCCGGCCCCGGGCGGGGACCGGATCGACACCGGAGAAGTCGATCCTCCCGGCGAAGCGACCGTTGCCGACCTTGGCTGGACCGCAGCGTTCCAGCGCCTGCGCGGTGGTCGTCGACTGCAGCTGCGAGGCCCGGCAGATCGGCAGGCCTCGGGTCGAGATCAGGCCGTTGCGGTTGATCCCGATCTCGATTTGGGTCAGAACCGGCGGGCGACTGTCGTCGGTGGTGGCGATCGACCCTTCGACCTCGACCGCGACCGGCGCCGGCCGGTCGCGCGGGAGGTCCTTGGGAGAGAAGGTGCCGGTGAAGGAGACCCGCAGGTTTCCCTTCTGGATCAGCTCGCCGCTGGCGACGGTCGCCAGCAGGGCCGCTACCAGGACGCTCAGTGCCGAGATCGCGATTCGTCTCTTCATCGTCCACCCAGTCTAGGGTTGGCGCGATGGCGGAGGTTCCAGGCCGAACCGAGCTGAACGACGGCGACCTGTTCGCCGGCTACCGAGTCGAGCGCCGGCTCGGCCGCGGCGGCATGGGGGTTTTGTATCTGGCGATCGAGCCGGGGCTGGAGCGGCGGGTGGCGCTGAAGCTGATCGCGCCCGAGGCGGCGGCGGACGAGGTGTTCGCCAAGCGCTTCGCCGAGGAGTCCCGGATCGCCGCTTCGATCGAGCACCCGAACGTGGTCCCGATCTACGCCGCCGGCGAGGAGGAGGGAGTCCCCTTCATCGCGATGCGCTACGTCGCCGGCTCGGATCTCGGACGCCGCCTGGCCGACCAGGACAAGCTGGCCCCCGCCGAGGCGGTGGCCCTGATCGCCCAGGTCGGCAACGGCCTCGACGCGATCCACCGGGCGGGCCTGGTCCACCGTGACGTCAAGCCGGCCAACGTGCTGCTGAGCGGGGTGGGAGTCGACGCCCACGCCTACATCACCGACTTCGGCGTCGCCCGCAACGTCGCCACCGAGTCCGGCCTCACCCAGACCGGGCGCTTCGTCGGCACCCTCGACTACGTCGCGCCTGAGCAGATCTCCGGCAGAGCGGTCGACGCCCGCGTCGACGTCTACGCGCTCGGCTGCCTGCTGTTCAAGCTGCTGACCGGGGAGGTGCCGTTCCCGCGCGAAGGCGACGCCGCCCGCCTCTACGCCCACCTCAACGACCCGCCGCCCGCACCGTCGCTCTACGTCCCGGCAGTGTCGATGGCGCTCGACGACGTGGTGGTCCGGGCGATGTCGAAGCAGCCTGAGGATCGCTACCCGTCGGCCGGCGATCTCGGCCGCGCCGCGGAAGCTGCGCTCCGCGGCGGTCAGGTCTCCCTGCCTGAGAGGACCGTCGCGACCGGCGCTGCGGCGACGCGGACGGCGGCGACGAAGCAGCCCGAACCGACCGCCGCGACCCGGGTCGCGGCGGTGGAGGGGGAGTCATCGGGCCGCAGGCGCCGTCTCTTCCTGCTGGCCGGGCTGGCGGGTCTGGTGGCAGCGGGGATAGCCGTCGCCGCGATCGCTCTGCCGGGCTCCGGTGGCGACGACGGAGGCGGCGGCACGGAGACCGGCGCGACTGCGACGACGACGAATGAGGTGCCGCCGAAGCAGGAGAAACCGAAACCGGTGAGCAGTGCCGAGTTGATCCGCCAGGCGGACGAGGTCTGCACGAGGAGCCAGGATCGCTACCTCTCCGTCCGCGACCTCGAACGCGAGTTCACGACGGACCCCGAATACGCCGAAGCGCTGGTCGAGATCGCCGAGCCGCGGATCCGCGGCCTGCGGCGACTGCAGGGAGAGGCGCCGCCCTCGCTCGCCGGTCCCTACCGCGAATACGTCAAAGCTCAGGAAAGGGTCCTCGAGACCGACCGGGAAGCGCTGACGGCAGCGCGGGAAGGCGATCTGGCGGGGGTCGAAGCGGCCCGTGCCCGCCGCGACTCCGAGGACGCGCTGCGCGAAGAACTGGCGCAGGAGATCGGGTTCGAGACCTGCAGCGTGCCCAAGAGTTGAGAGGTGCGGCAGGTGGAGTCCGGGGACTGAGATGCAACCGCTGACGGTGCCGCTACGAGGAGAGTTGGTTGCGCTCGAGCCGCTGGCCGAGGAGCACGCCGAGGGGTTGTGGGCGGCGGCGCAGGCGCCGGAGATCTGGAGCTGGCTCGCCGACCTCAACCGGCGCGAGCGTTTCGAGGAGTGGTTCGAGCTCTCGCTGGCAGCCCAGCGCGAGGGCCGGGAGGGCGTTTTCGCCACCCGCGATCTGCCGGCGGCGAGATCGTCGGCAGCAGTCGCTTCATGGCGGTGCGGCGGGCCGACCGCGTCGTCGAGATCGGCTGGACCTGGCTGCACCCACGCGCCTGGCGGCGCGGGATCAACGTCGAGGCGAAGCTGCTGATGCTGGGGCACGCCTTCGAGACCCTCGGCTGCGTCCGGGTCGAACTCAAGACGGACGCCCGCAACCAGCGTTCGCGGGCGGCGATGGAAGCGCTGCCGGCGAAGTTCGAGGGCGTGCTGCGCAAGCACATGATCGTCCCCGACGTCGGCCAGCGCGACAGCGCCTATTTCAGCGTCATCGACGAGGAGTGGCCCACGGTGCGGGCCAATCTCCTTACTCGTCTCGGCCGCCAGGGTGGGTGACCCGGTCGACCGCTTCGCGGGTCGCCGCCAGGGCCTCCGCGCCGGCGGCCGCGACGCCCTCGCTCGGCTTGCCGCCGACGATGTCGCGGAAGGCGTTCTTGAAGCGCTCGGTGCGGCGGTCTGGCTGGAACCGCGTTTCCGACTTCGCCTGCTTGACCGGTCGCCGTTCCCCGTAGCGCCGCCGTGCCCAGGGGGAGTTCGGCTTGCCGATCCGGGCGGCGCCGTAGATCGCCACCGGCAGGAAGAGGAAGCCGATCGTCCCGTGCAGCAGCCGTTGCTTGGCGAAGCAGATCGCGACCGTCGCGAACACCAGCAGCGCCCCGAGCAGGCTGAAGACGATCTCTTCGGCGCTGCCGGTCTCGAAGCTGAATGGGGTGAAGCCGAGCAGGACCAGCAGCATCAGGGCCGCCGCGATCACCGTCGCGTCGATCGAGCTGCGCCCCTCCTCGGACCAGTAGACGTCGTCGAGGTGGACCCAGAGGGCGAACTCGTCGATCGTCAGCCCGAGCCCGACGCCGAACCCGAAGGCGCAGATCTCCGAGCCCGGGCTGGAGCCGAGGAAGGCGAATCCGAGGGCTCCGAAGACCATCATCGAGACGATTCCGAAGACGAGGTGGTGGACGTGCAGGCCACCCTCGCTTTCGATGTTGCCGGGCCACCAGGAGACGCTTTCGCTGCGGATGATCCGGGTGCTCATGCGGATGAAGGCAAAGGAGAGGACGAAGCCGGCGAGGACCAGGAACAGATCCTGCTCGCCGTGGTCGACGAGGTCGTCCCAGAACTCGGCAAAGATCGAGCCGAGGATCACGCCGGAAGCGGGGTCGGGGACGGGTTGAGCACCGGGCCCTCGCCGTCCTTCTCGGCGATCAGGTCGATCGTCAGCAAGACCGCGGCGATCGCCACGAACGGGGTGAAGATCACGTTGGCGATCGACTCCGCCAGCCAGGTCGCGACGAAGGTGTGGCCGAGGCCGGCATGGACGATGCCGGCGACGGCGCCGGCGATGCCGTCGCCGGCGATCTCGAGCGGCGCCAGGACCGCCAGCACCATCCAAAAGCGGCCGCGCACCAGCCGGCAGCTGCGGGCGAAGGCGGCGCGGACGCCGCGATCCTCGAGCTCGACGATCGGCCCGGCCAGTCCCAGCCAGACGTAAGCGGCAACCCCAGGACCGATCAGCAGCAACAAGCCGATCGTGACGATCAGCCCGTAGATCAGGTCGATCGCGATCAGCCGCCCGTACTTGAGCCGGCTGGCGATCGCCCGCAGCGGCGGCGCCGAGCCGTGTTCGGGATGGGTCAGGGAGACGGCGACGGCGCCGGCGTAGAAGACCTCGCCCAGCAGCGCCGTGACCGTGATCGCGACGGCGCCGACGACCACCGCCGCCAGCTCGATGCTGCCGCTGAGGTCGAGGGTGCGGACGTCGGCATGCAGGGCGAGCGTGTCCAGCAGCCCGAGCGGCAAGAAGACGATCGCCGCCAGCAGCAGCAGCGATGGCGCCCAGGAGCGGTAGGTGCGGCCGATCCGGGCGTAGATCGAGCCGAGCTCGCGCAGCCGGCCCACGTCAGTTGCGGCGCCGGCCGGAGGGGGTTCGCCCCCGCGCCTCCAGCTTCGACTGGCTCGACTCGCTGGCCGGCACCCGCTTCAGGTCGTACAGCTCGCCGACCAGGATCTCTTCCGCGCAGCGCCGGTGCCAGTGGTGGTGGTCGGTGCCGCCGAGGCGGCGCACGAACTGGACCACGACGTGCTCGTCGCCGACCTCGATCTCGCCGTGGCAGCCCGGACAGCGATAGAGCTTGCGGGCGATGCCGCGGATCAGCCAGGCCTCGTCGCCCTCTTCCGTCCGGCCCCGCAGGCTCCACCTGATGCTGGGTTGGCCGTCGAACTGACCCACGCTCAGCGCCTCGACATCCAGGCGAACCCGGCCGCCATCGCCAGGTTGGCGGCTCCGGCCAGTCGCAGCCCGAGCTTGGCGCCGGGTCGACTGACTGCCGGCGAGGAGGCCCACAGCGCGTCGGTGGCGATCTCGGTCCCGCGCAGCCAGGCGAGCGCCCACCAGTCGCGTGGCTCGCCCCGTCGCTCGGCTGCGATGTGGGCGGCGGCGAAGGTGAGCCAGACCGGGGCGCAGCGGCGGAACAGGTGCTCGGCGTCGGGCGACGGCTCGTCGTGGCCGAGCACCTTCAGCGTCGTCGCCGGTGCCAGCAGAGCGCCGCTTCCGAGCGCAAGATCGAAGGCGATCATGTTGCGGTTGGTGAGGCGGAGGGCCTGCTCGAGCGACATCGCCAGATCATCCAACCAGATCGGCGGCCAGGCGTAGACAAAACACTCGGACGAAAAATCTCCTGAAGGGAATGTCTGCGGCCCGGAGAAAAGGACCGCCGTGACCAAGACTGCGACGAAATCCCCCCAACTCAAGAGCTTGTCCGTCTACATCCAGGAGCGCTTCGACGAGTTCTCGCGCTCCCAGAAAGACGTCGCCCGCTACATCGTCGATCACCTCGACGAGGCTGCTTTCCTCACCGCCGAGGAGCTGGCCCGGAGAGCGAGCACCTCGTCCTCGACGGTGGTGCGCTTCTCCCAGGCCCTCGGCTTCGAGGGCTATCCGGAGCTGCAGCAGTCGGCGATCGAGGAGTACCGGACGACGATCGCGACCGCCAGCTCGGCGGGAAGCGGAGCGCTCTTCTCCTTCGATCACTCCGAGCTGGAGGGGTCGCTGGGGGCGGACTACACCAACCTCGAGGAAACGGCTCGCAAACTGAGCCGCGAGCAGATAGACACCTCGGTCAACGCGCTCGCCACCGCGCAGCGGATCGTGATCGTCGGCGTCGACCAGATGGCCTTCTTCGCCAGCTACCTGCGCCACACCCTCAGCCTGCTCGACATCCGCGCCGAGATAGTCGCCTCGACCGGCGGCGAGTCCCTGCAGCGGCTTGGCCGAATCGACGACGAAACCCTCGTCATCGCCCTCTCCGCCGGCCGCGCCCACCCGCTCCTGCTGCGGGCGATGAAGCTGGCCCTGCACCGCGGCGCCCGCACCCTGGCGATCTCCGACGCGACGATGTCGGAGGTCGGCGAGCACGCCGAGCTGACGCTCTACTTCTCGTCCAACAGCCCGTCCTTCGCCCGCTCCAACACGGCCCTGATGGCGCTGGTTCAGGCGCTGGCGCATGGTCTGTACGCGCGGGACGAAGCGGCGCACAAAGACCGGATTCGGGCGTACAAACTGAAATAGCCGAGGGCGGTGCGAAAGGGGGGGTGTCCGGTG
>DATHUE010000131.1:0-2980 GCA_035462545.1 Solirubrobacterales bacterium | reverse complement strand
TGTCCTACCCACGGACGTTGTGAACGCGGCTGATCGGCGGCCGGTCTCCCAGTGAGCTGTGCGGGCGACGCCGGTTGTAGTAGCGCAGAAAGGATGCCATGGCCCTGGCGCGCTCGGCTGAGTTGGGCCAGGAGTGGGCGTAAGCCCACTCCCTCTTCAGGGTCTGGATAAATCTCTCTACCTTGCCGTTCCAGCGCGGCGTGTAGGGCGGGATCAGGATGTGATGGGCGCCGTGGGCGGCGAGCTGGTCGCGGAAGGCATTGGACCTTCGGTAGGCGAAGGCGTTGTCGCTCATCACCGCCTCGGGCGCCTTCATCCCGAGCGCCGCGAAGTGCTCGATCGCCCGGCCCAGCACCGCTGCCGCGGTGTCCCCGCCTTGGTCTCGATGCTGCTCGACGTAGGCGTAGCGGGAGTGGTCGTCGATCACGCAGTGCAGGTAGACGTAGCCGACACCGGCCCGCTTCTCAGCGCCGGTGAGGTTGCGGACGCCGGTGACCGCGTGCCCAGGGCGATTGAAGCGCGCCAGACGGGCGACGTCGACGTGCAGCAGTGCTCCCGGCGCAGACCACTCATAGCGGCGATAGGTCTCCCTGGCGCCCTTGCGTCGCTGGGAGAGGCCGTGGCGGTGAAGCACCTTCCAGATCGTCGAGCGGGCTCTGCGGCAGACCCCGGCCAACCGGCCGGGGCCGAGGCCGGTCTGCCGGCGTGCCCGCAGGATCGGCTCCTCCTCGGCAGCGCTGAGCCGCCGGGGCTGACGATGAGGACGCGAGGAGCGGTCCTGCAGCCAGCTCCCGCCGCGACGCTCGGCGTCGGTTGCCGAGTGCCATCGGTGCCACCAGCGATGGGCTGTAGCGGGCGCCACGCAAAAGGCGGCAGCTGCCGCCTTTTGCGTCATCCCCGACTCGATCGCTTGCACCAATGCGAGCCGTCCCGCTGGTCCGAGAGCAGCGTTACCGTGAACCTTCATCCGGGTCCTCCTTGAGGCGTAGGGCGTAGACACCCCAAGCCTCTGAGAGGGCCCGGATGGCCTTTCAGGCGTTCACAACGTATGTGGGCGGATCAGCTAGCGGGCGACCCGCAGCGTCTTCAGCTCGCGGTCGCTGCTGCCGCGGACGTAGCCGCCGTGGGCGACGCTGGCGGCGATGTAGTCGAGCGTCTCGCTGGTCAGCCGCTCGCCGGGGAGGACGTTGGGGATCCCGGGCGGGTAGGCGGCCAGGCCCTCGGCTGCGACCCGGCCCGACGCCCGCTCGAACGGCACCACCTCCTGCGGGCCGAGGAAGGCCTGGCGCGGGGTCATCGCCAGCTCGCCCCAGGGCGGGGGCGGCGCCAGCGGCTCCTGCTGCGACTGCGGTTCGGTTCCGACTCGCTCGGCAGCGGCGCGCATCGCCGCCACCAGCCGCCGGCCGTCTTCCTCGGCCGGCTCGCCGAGGCCGAAGACGGCGACGACGACGTTGTCGGAGAGCAGCTCGAAGTCGACGCCGCTTTCCTCGAAGGCGATCTGGGCCAGCCGGTAGCCGCTGGCGCCGCTGCCGCGGACGTCGATCGCCAGCCGCAGCGGGTCCCAGCCGGCGACCCCGTGGTCGCCGACGATGCTCGCGTCGAGCGCGTCGAGGCCGGGGATCGCGACGAGCGCGGCGCGGGTGGCGGCGACCCCGACCAGGGTCTTGCCCAGCAGCCGTTGACCGTGCACGGCGGCGAGGTGGCGGGCGGCGTCGAGCGAGCCGCCGAGCAGGGCGCTGGGGCTGGTCGACTCGACCAGGCTGACGCAGCGGTCGACCACAGCGGGATCGAGCCGGTCGCCATGGCCGAGATGCAGCATCGCCGACTGGGTGAGGCTGCCGACGATCTTGTGGGTCGAGGAGAGGACGAGGTCGGCGCTCTGGGAGAGGGCGTCGGGCGGCAGCTCGGGATGGAAGTGCAGGTGTGCCCCCCACGCCTCGTCGACCGCCAGCGGCACGCCGCGCTCATGGGCCACCTCCGCCAGGGCGGCGATGTCCGCGCAGGCGCCGAAGTAGGTGGGGGAGACGACCATCGCCGCGACCGCGCCGGGGGTTGCGTCGAGCGCCGCCGTCAGCGACTCGGGCGTCAGGCAGTGGGCGATCCCCAGCTCCGCGTCGAGCTCGGGGGCGACGAAGGTCGGCCGCATGCCGCTCATCACCAGCCCGTCGACGACCGAGGAGTGGACGTTGCGCTGGATCACGACCCGGTCGCCGTAGTGGGCGAGCGCCATGCAGGCGGCGTGGTTGCCCTGGGAGCCGCCGTTGACGAGGAACCAGGTCCGCCGCGCTCCCCAGGCCTCGGCCGCCAGGTGCTGCGCCTGTTCGAACGGGGTCGGCCGCGGCCCGACGTCGACGCCCTCGGTGACTGAGGGGATGTCGTTGCGCAGGGCTTCGGCGCCGAGCAGCCGCTGCGCCGCCGGATCGGCCGCGAGGCCGCCCTTGTGGCCCGGGACGGTGAAGCGCCCGGGGTCGCGCGCTGCGTAGGCGAGCAGCGCGTCGACGTAAGGAGTCGAGTTCTGGCCTTGATCGGCCATCGTCCGAGTCTACGCTTGGAGGTGCGTGAAGCACACCGCCCACGGCTACTGGCTGGAGGAGGCGGGACCGGTCGAGCCGGCCCCGGCGCTGAGCGGCGAGCGCGAGGCCGACGTCGTCGTCCTCGGCGGCGGCTTCACCGGCCTCTGGGCCGCCTGGCACATCCGCCAGCTCGAGCCCGGCGCCCGGGTCGTCCTGCTCGAGGCCGACGAGCACTGCGGCCGGGGGCCGAGCGGCCGCAACGGCGGCTTCTGCAACGTGACGTGGTTTTCGCTGCCGAACATGCGCGCCCGCTGGGGGGACGAGGCGGCGCTGGCCGTCGCCCGGGCCTCGAGCGAGGCGGTCGCGGGGATCGGCGCCTTCTGCGAGGAGCGGGGGGTCGATGCGGAGTTCCGCCGCGGCGGCTACCTGCAGGTTTCCGCCGCCCCTGCCCAGGACGGGATCTGGGG
>DATHUE010000130.1:0-7076 GCA_035462545.1 Solirubrobacterales bacterium | reverse complement strand
AGGTGCTGAGCACCGAGCAGATGCGGACGCTGCTGGAGCGGATCCCGGCCGGGACGCCGCTGGAGCTGCGCGACCGGGCGATGCTCGAGCTCGCCTACTCCTGCGGTCTGCGCTGCGAGGAGATCGTCAACCTCGACCGCGGATCGATCGATTTCGAGAGCGAGCAGCTGCGGGTGCTGGGCAAGGGGATGAAGGAGCGGCTGCTGCCGGTCGGCGAGCCGGCCCAGCTGGCGCTGCAGCGCTACCTCGACCGCGGCCGCGGCGCCCTCGCCGTCGAGCGCCGTGAGGAGGCGCTGTTCCTCTCCAAGAGCGGCCGCCGGCTCTCGCCCTCCGACGTCACCCGCCGGCTCGGCCTCTGGGTGCGCGAGGCGGCGATCGCCACCGGCGTCTCCCCCCACGCACTGCGCCATTCATTTGCCACCCACCTCTTGGAGGGGGGCGCCGACCTGCGTACGATCCAGGAGCTGCTGGGTCACTCCTCGATCTCCACCACCCAGGTCTACACGAGGGTCGATGCCGCCCGGCTGCGCGACACCTACGCTGCCAGTCACCCCCGCGCATGATCCCCCGACCGCAAACGAACGTAGAATCGCTGGAGGCTCGATGGATACCGGCGTAAAAGAGGTGGAGCTGCGCGATCTTTGGCGCCGCTACAAGGAGGGAGGCGACAACTCCGCGCGCGAGCGCCTGGTGGTCGCCTACTCGCCGATGGTCAAATTCGTCGCCGGCCGGCTCGGCGCCGGGTTGCCGTCCCACGTCGAGGACGCCGACCTCATCTCCTACGGCCTGATGGGGCTGATCGGATCGATCGAGCGCTTCGAGCCCGACCGCGGGATCAAGTTCGAGACCTTCGCGATGACCCGGATCCGCGGCGCGATCATCGACGAACTGCGCTCACTCGACTGGGTGCCGCGCTCGGTCCGCTCGCGCGCCCGCGAAATCGAGGCGGCCCAGTCGAAGCTCGAGCACGAACTGCAGCGGGCCCCGACCGAGGAGGAGCTGGCGGCGAAGCTGGAGATGGACGTCGAGGACCTGCAGTCCTCCCTGCTGGAGATCGCCAACTCCTCCGTCTACGCGCTCGACGAGCTCTGGACCGTCTCCGACTCCTCCGGCGACCAGGTCTCGCTGCTGGACACGATTCCCGACGAGGGCGCCGCCGATCCGCAGGAGGCGCTCGACACGAGCGAGGTCAAGGACCGCCTCACGGAGGCGATCGGCTCGCTGCCCGAGCGCGAGCAGCTGGTCGTCGCCCTCTACTACTACGAGCACCTGACCCTGCGTGAGATCGGCGAGGTGCTCGGCGTCACCGAGTCGCGGGTCTCGCAGCTGCACACGAAGGCGGTCATGCGCCTCAAGTCGCACCTCTCGCAGGCGTGACGAAGAAGTTGACGGTCAACGTCGACGGCGGTGCCCGGGGCAACCCCGGCCCGGCGGCGATCGCCGCGGTCGTCCGCGACGCCGAGGGCGAGGTGCTGGCCGAGCGCGGCGAGCGGATCGGCCGCGCCACCAACAACGTCGCCGAGTACCGGGCGCTGCTGCTGGGGATCGAGCTGGCGCGGGGTCTGGGGGCCGAGGAGGTCGAGCTGATCGGCGACTCGGAGCTGATCGTGCGCCAGGTCGAAGGGCGCTACAAGGTCAAACACGCGGACATGCGCGAGCTGCACGCCGAGGTGAAGCGGGCGCTGGCGCCGTTCGAGCGCTGGTGGATCCGCCACGTCAAGCGGGCCGAGAACGCCGACGCCGACGCGCTCGTCAACCAGGCCCTCGACGGCGGGTAGCCTCTTCGCATGGAGGCCAGCGACCACGGCGAGCCGATCGATCCAGGCGTCGACATCGGCCACGTCCACCTCAAGGTCGCCGACCTCGACCGTGCGCTCGAGTTCTACTGCGGCGTGCTCGGCTTCGAGCTGCAGCAGCGCTTCGGCGCCGAAGCCGCCTTCGTCTCCGCCGGCGGCTATCACCACCACATCGGCCTCAACACCTGGTACTCGAAGGGCGGCTCGCCGCCGCCCCCGGGCAGCACCGGCCTCTTCCACACGGCGATCCGCTACCCGAGCCGCCGCGCTCTGGCGGTGGCGTTGAAGCGCCTGACCGAGGCCGGGGTGGGGCTCGAGGGCGCCTCCGACCACGGGGTCAGCGAGGCGCTCTATCTCTCCGACCCCGACGCCCACGGGGTCGAGCTCTACTGGGACCGGCCGCGCGAGCAGTGGCCGCGGCCGGGCGGCGGAGGGGAGGGGGTGGCGATGTCCACCGCCCCCCTCGACCTCCGCGACCTGCTGTCCGAGCTCGAGTCCTGAGCCTCCTCAGGAGCCGAGGATCGCCCCGACCAGATCCGGCTTGAACGCCTCGGTGCCGGGCACGAGCGTCAGCCCGGCGAGGCCGTTCGCCTGGGCGTAGGCGAGCTCCTTGCCGAGGTCGCCGACGCCGTTGGTGCCGGCCAGCGGCGCGATCTGCAGGGTGCTGAGGGTGCCGATCGCGGCGCCGGAGCCGTTCATGAAGCCGCTGCCGGAATCGCCCGGCACTCCCGGCGTCAGGGTGGAGACGACGTGACTCCAGCCGTTGCCTTCGTTCTGGATCACGATCCCCTGCTTGGGGCTGAGCTTGGTGATGCCGGCGCGCAGAGAGGAGTTGCCGTAGGAGTAGACGGTTGAGCCGAGGCCGCCGACCGTGCCGAGCCCCGTCGGGCCGCCGAAGCCCGGGACCGAGGGATTGACGTTGCCGACGTCGGCCGGGTCGAGCTTGACCAGGGCGAAGTCGTTGTAGGCGCAGGCGTCGGGGTCGCTCTCGCCGTTTCCCTGCATCGCCAGCCAGGAGCTGTAGGCGAGGGTGCCGGGTTTGCTCGCGCCTTTGACTTCGACCGGGGTGCCGAGCGGCAGCGAGCCGCTGCTGCAGCCGTCGGTTTCGGTCTGGCCGCCGGTGCCGGCGCAGTGCGCGGCCTGGCCGAGGTAGACGCCGGCGCCGTCCTCGAAGACGAAGTTGGCGGTGCACTGGCCACCGTTGGTGTAGGTCTGCACGCCGGGATGGACGGCGGCCGATTTCGCCGGTGCCCAGGCGATGGCGGTGCTGGGCGCGAGCATTGCCACGGTCACGGCAAGCGCGCCTGCCAGCACGGCCAGCTTCTCTCTCTTCACGTCGTTCTCCTCTGGTCGAGGGCCGGCCTCTCCCGGCCCGGGAGCTAGGACTGGCGTACCCAAAACTAAGGAGGGCTAATCACGAAAATCGAGGAAACGGACGCCGGCTGCTGGCCGCTCGCCCTCCGACCGCGGGCGACCCTATTGTTGCGCGCCCTTGTACGACGCCTCTCAGCACCCGAACGGCGGCGGGGCGCGTGCCCGATCGCTTCCGGATTGGCCCGATTCCCGCCCCCTCCGCTCGTGGCAGAAGGAGGCGACCGAGGCCGTGCGGGCGCACTCGGCCACCAGCTTCCTGGCCTCAGCCACGCCGGCGGCAGGCAAGACGACCTTCGGCCTCCACATCGCCCACCGGATGCTGAGCGCGAAGTTCGTCTCGCGCGTCGTCGTCGCCGGCCCGACCACCCACATCTGCCGCCAGTGGGCCGCCGACGCGGCCCGCTACGGCATCGACCTCGAGCCGAACCGGCCGAACTCGGACGGCCCCGAGTCAGACGACTTCCACGGCGTCGCCGTCACCTACCAGACGATCGCGGCGGGGCCGGACACGCACCGCCAGGCCGCCGGTCGACGGCCGACCCTGCTGATCGCCGACGAGCCTCACCACATGGGCGATCAGGCGGCCTGGGGCCTGCAGACCCGCAGGGCCTTCGACGGCGCCCGCTTTCGGCTGCTGCTTTCGGGCACGCCCTTCCGCTCCGACAACTCGGCGATTCCCTGGGTCGCCTACGACGAGGACGGCCTCAGCCAGGCCGACTACGTCTACGGCTACCCGCAGGCGCTGGTCGACCGGGTCTGCCGCCCGATCACCTTCCTGCCGTACGACGGCGAGATGGAGTGGCTCTCGGACGGCCGGTTGCGCAGCGCCGACTTCGACCTCGTCCTGCCGGCGGCGGAGGCCGCCCGGCGCCTGCGGACGGCGCTCAGCCCGGAGGGCGAGTGGATGGGGGAGGTGCTGCGCGACGGCGATGCCAGGCTGAGCGAGGTGCGCGCCGACGGGCATCCCGACGCGGGCGGCCTCGTGATCGCCTCCGACCAGGATCACGCGCGGGCGATCGCGGCTCGGCTCGGCTCGATCTCGGGGGAGCGGCCGGAGCTGGTGATGAGCGACGAGCCCGGCGCCAGCCGGCGGATCGCCGATTTCGCCGCCTCCGACCGGCGCTGGCTGGTCTCGGTGCTGATGGTCTCCGAGGGCGTCGACATCCCCCGCCTGCGGGTCGGCGTCTACGCGACGGCGGCCCGGACCGAGCTCTTCTTCCGCCAGGTGGTCGGTCGCTTCATCCGCACCACCCCGCGGCCGCGGCGGCAGATGAGCTTCCTGCTGATGCCGGCCGACCCGCGGCTGAAGGCGTTGGCCCGCGAGATCGAGCTGGAGCGCCGCCACGCGCTCGACCTCCTGCCGGACGCCGAGGAGGAAGAGGAGATCGACGACTCCAGGTCGGAGCGCGGCGAGCCGGGGGATGGCTTTGCCGCTCTGAGCTCGGGCGACGCCGAGCTGGACGAGGCGATCATGAGCGAAACCACGCTGCAGCTCTTCCCGACCGACGATCCCAAGCCGGTGGCGAGGAAGGCGACCGCCGTCGCCAAGCCCGGAGTCTCGCCGGAGGACCTCGAGCCCGAGCGGGAGTCGGCCTACGCGACCCGGGAGCGGCTGCGCGGCGAGCGCCGGCGGCTGGTCGGCGACGTCGCCCGCCGCACCGGCAAGTCGCACCGGGAGGTCCAGGCCCGCATCAATCGCGAAACCCGCGTGCGCTCGGTCGCCAGCGCCACGATCGAGCAGCTCGAGCGCGGCAACGCGCTGCTGCGCCGCGAGCTGTGGCGCTGAGGGCCGCCCTCGTCGACCACCGGCCAGGGGTGTCATAGGATCGCGGTGTGCCGTTCACGCTCAGGAACCTCAGGGAGGATCTGGAGGACATCGGGTCCAACTTCGACGGCGCGCCGGACCTCGAGTTCCGCCTGGCGACCAAGGCGCTCGGGCTCGAGCAGTCAGGCCTGGGCTACCAGCGCGTCCCGCCCAACTACCGCTTTCCGTACGGCCACACCCACAAGGAGCAAGAGGAGCTGTACGTGGTCCTGAGCGGCAGTGGACGGATGAAGCTCGACGAGGAGATCGTTGAGCTCAAGGAATGGGACGCGGTGCGCGTCCCGCCCGGCACCTGGCGAGGCTACGAGGCCGGGCCGGAGGGCCTAGAGATCCTCGTCATCGGCGCCCCCAGCCTCGGCGAGTCTCCGCGCGATGACGTCGAAGGCGAGCGCGACTGGTGGGGTGACTAGCCCAGGCCTGGAAGTATCTGGCAAGTTCTACCACAGAAAAACTTGCCAGATGCGCTAAGCTGCCCCGATGCCGAAGCCAAAGCAAGGCGGCCGAGGGCCCAGTCCCAACAGCACGGCCACCCGCGTCTACGAGCGGGTGCAGGCGGGCGGCGAGCGCTATTGGTCGCTGTCGGACTTTCGCGATCTGCCGGCAACCGCCGTCGCTCATGCTCTCTCGCGTCTGGCAGGCAAAGGTGAGTTACAGCGCTTGCGCAAGGGCCTCTATTACCGAGCGAAGCAGACCGCCCTCGGTCCGACCGGACCCAGCGCCAGCGGGGCGGTCGCCCATACCTTGAGCGCGCCGCTTCACCCCGCCGGGCTGAACGCCGGGACCGCATTGGGGTTCTCTACCCAGAATCCGGCCCGGCCCGAATTCGCAACGCCAGCCAGTGCCGTGCCCGGCGCGCTGCGAAATGCCACGGTGTATACGCGACGCCCGACCTCCCGCTTTGAGCTCGATGCATCCGATGGCGCCTTGCTCGAGCTTCTGCGCGACCGCGCGCGCTACAGCGACCTATCTCCCTCGGCGACGGCGCGGCGCCTTGTTTCGATGCTCTCCGACCGGGCGCGATTCGAGCGACTCGCCAAGGCCGCCCTCTCGGAACCGCCACGTGTCCGCGCGATGCTTGGTGCGCTCGGGGAGCAGGCCAACGCCCCTGCCCCTGCGCTCGAGGAACTGCGCGAGAGCCTCAACCCGATCAGCAAGTTCGACTTCGGCATGCTGTCCGCGCTGCCCAACGCGCGCGCGTGGCAAGCGCGATGAGACTCGCTGAGCACCCCGATTTTGCCGCCTTCCTAACCGCGGCTGCGGAGAACTCGGGCCTGCCCGAGACCTTCGTCGAGAAGGACCACTGGATCACGTAGATCCTGCGCGCGGTTGCCGCGACCATCGGCGAACGAGCCATCTTCAAGGGCGGCACCAGTCTCTCGAAGGGGTGGAACCTGCTTGATCGTTTCTCCGAGGACGTCGACCTCTTCGTCGACCCCGCGGCGGAGCCACCGCTGGCCAACGAGCGGGCGATCAACCGAGCGATGAAGCAGCTGAGCCGAGATGTCACCGCCATTCCAGGCCTGGAGTTCGTCCCGGCCGACTCCCAGACGATCGGTGGCCGCGGGCGGATGGACACCTTCCGCTACAACTCGCACTTCCCCGCGCTTCAAGGTTTCCCGCCGACCGTCCGTCTCGAGCCGGGCATCCAGAGCGGCAAGCAGCCGACCGCGAGAGTCGAGATCTCCTCGATTGTCGGCGACCTGCTGCTCGAACGCGAGGCCGCCGGCGAGCTTGGGGTCGAGGGAATCCATCCCTTCGAGATGACCCTGCTGCACTTCCGCCGCACGTTCGTCGAGAAGCTCTTCGCTATTCACGGCAAGGTCGAGCGGCTCGAGGAGGACGGCACTTCGTTGGGTCGCGACGTACGCCACTATGCCGATCTCTACGTCCTCGCCGGTCGCCCCGAGGTGACTGCGATGCTCGCGTCGGACGAGTACGAAGAGATCAGGGTCGACTACGACGAGAAGAGCCGTGCTTTCTTTCCTCGCAGCTACCGCCCACCGCCTGGTCTCAGTTTCGCGAACAGCAACGCGCTCTTTCCATCCGATGAGCTGCGAGCCGTCATTGAACCCGGATACGAA
>DATHUE010000129.1:0-6993 GCA_035462545.1 Solirubrobacterales bacterium | reverse complement strand
TCCTGCTGACACGTTCGGAGGCACCCCGGCATTCCCGGGACGCACAGGCCAGGGCAGCGATCGCAGTGACCTGTACACAGAGTGGTTTCTCGACTGTGGTCTGATCGAGGACATGAGGGGGTTGTTGGCGGCTGCGGGGGTAGCACTGATCTTGTTGATCGGGGTCGGTTGCGGCTCCGAGACGGGGGGAGGCTCCGGCGCGAGTGAAGAGGCTCGGGCGGCGCAGGTGGAACGGCAGGAAGCGAAGCGGCAGGCGGCTTCGCAGCGGGCGGCGCAGCGGCGGGCGCGCGCCAGGATTCGCCGGGAAGCGGCACGGCGGGCGCGGGCGGTGGAACAGCGCGAACAGCGGGCCGAAGCGAGGCAGGCCAGGGCCGAAGAAGTCGCGGCGCTCGAAGCCGAAGAAGCCGCCGCGGCAGAACCCGAAGAAAGCGAATGCGACTCCAATTACTCCGAAGCCTGTCTGGATCCCTATGCCTCCGACTACGACTGCGAAGGCGGTAGTGGCGACGGCCCCGAGTACACCGGCGAAGTCGCCGTCGTCGGCGAAGACCGCCACGGCCTCGACTCCGACAACGACGGGATCGGCTGCGAGCCCTACTGAGCCAGTCCCAAGGCGTGGCGCCGGGTCAAAGAGACTTGGGCACGGTGTGTACACAGTTGTGTACTCTGCGTCTATGGCAAAGACGGTCCCGGTGCGCGAGTTGCGCAGCAATCTCAGTCGGCTGCTCGACGATGTCAGCGATAGGCGCGACCATGTTCTCGTGACTCGTAACGGGACTCCGGCTGCCGCTCTGGTCCCGATCGACGAGTACGAGGCGCTCGAGGAGACGGCCGAGATTCTGTCGGATCCCGATGCCCTCTCAGCGCTCGAGGCTGGTTTGGTGGAGATTGCCCGGGACGAAACGGTCACTCTGGTCGAGCTCCGCGGTGAGCTGGCCGAGCGCCGCGCTGCCGCTGGCTGAGCGTTGGCACGCCTAGTCCTGGCTCGGCGCGCCCGTCGTGAACTGCTTAATCTCGGCTGGCCTCTGATCGACGCGATCGAGGATGCGCTTGGGCTTCTGGAGCATGATCCCTTTGCAGGTCACGCACTCAGGGGAAAACTGCGAGGTCTTTACTCCCTCCGGGTCGGTGCCTACCGCGTCCTTTACCAGCTGACCGACGGCGATCGGACTGTCCGCGTCGCAGCAATCCGTCATCGGGCTGCCGCTTACAAAGGCGATCCCCGCTAGAGATATTCCTAGCTGTAGCGGTCCCAGCGCTGGAGGAAGAGCAGCGGGTCGAAGGGGGAGCCGCCCTCATACCACCCGGGCGCTTCCCACATCTCGAAGTGGAGGTGGCAGCCGCTGCTGCTGCCGGTGGTGCCGACGAGGCCGATCGGCTGGCCGGTGCGGACGGATTCCCCCGTCAGGAGCGGCGAGGGTTCGGCCAGGTGCGCGTACATGAAGTCGTAACGGGTGCCCTTGCCGTCGATCACGATGTAGTTGCCGGCGCCCCCGGCCTGGTAGCCGGAATACCGGACCTGGCCCCCGCGGGCGGCGACCAGCGGCAGGCCGCAGGCGGCCATCACGTCCTGGCCCTGATGGGTGTGGCCGTCGCGTCCGGCGCCGAAGCGTCCGGCGCTGAGGCTGTATTCGTGATCGCCGAGGATCGGGAAGGCGTAGCCGTAGAAGTCGAAGGCGAAGGCCTCCGCTCCGGAGGTGGAGGCGAGTCGCGCCGCCACCGCCGCGCCCTGGGCGACGACGCGGAAGGCGTAGCTGCCCTTGCGGGCGGGGCGGCCTTCGGCGGTGGTCCCGTCCCAGCGGATCGCGGTCGCGACCCCGGGGGCGACGTCGTTGCGAAAGAAGCTGCGGACGACGGCGCCGGTCGCGTCGAGGACGTCGATCTGGAGGTCGTTCTGGGGCTGGTCGCTGGCGATCGTGAAGCTCAGCCGGGGGTAGCGGAAGCCGAAGTAGTAGGCCTTGCGGGGGTTGGCCCTGGCGCTGGCGAGGGTGACGTTGCCCGCGGCCGGTTCGGCCGCGGGCGCGCCGGGAGCGCTGCCCTGCTTGGTCGGGGTCGCCCCGGGGGTGAGGGCGCCGCCGGTCGGGATCGCCGCTGCGGCGCTCCCCCCCAGGCATGGCAGTGCCAGGATGGAGACGAGAAGTGCTTTGCCGGCGAATCCCCGCATGCGGTGGAGATCGTCTTCGCCCGGTCGGCCCCCGAAACCTGCAACCTGGCTATCATCCCCCGGCCGCGCAGGTTCGCCCGCGCGGTTTTTGCACGATGAAGACCTTTGTTGCCAACTCAGCCAACCGCCAGCGCGACTGGTATGTCGTCGATGCCGAGGGCCAGACCCTGGGCCGGCTCGCGACCCAGATCGCCGATGCGCTGCGCGGCAAGCGCAAGCCCGAGTACACCCCGCACGTCGACACCGGTGACTTCATCGTCGTCGTCAACGCGGAGAAGATCCGCGTCACCGGCGACAAGCTGGCGCAGAAGACCTACTGGCGCCACAGCGGCTACCCGGGAGGGATCAAGTCCCGGACGCTGGGGGAGATGTTGGAGCGGCGCCCGGAGGAAGTGATCCGCAAGGCGGTGAAGGGGATGCTGCCCCGCAACCGGCTCGCCCGCCAGCAGCTGACCAAGCTCAAGGTCTACGCCGGGCCCGACCACCCGCACGCTGCCCAGCAGCCGAAACCGATGGAGACGACTTCGAAGTGAACGACGAGCAGCCGCAGGACCAGGAGACGCCGGAGACCCCTGACGAGGGACAGGACGCCGCGTCCGCGGGTCCTGTCGCCGAGGGCGACTCCCCGGCTCACCCGCCGGAGAGCTCGCCCTCGACGCCACCCGCGGATGAGGCGCCGGAGGCCGACGCCGAAGAGGCTCCGGCCGCTGAGGCTGTTGCCGAGGATGAGGTTCCGGCCGAGGAGTCTGCCGCGGAGGAGCCTGCTGCGGACGAGGCTGCCGAGGACGCTGAGCCGGCTCCTGTGGCTGAGGAGAACTCCGAGGAGCAGGTCGAGCCCGTCGACGACGAGCAGGCCCCTCCCGCCGAGGAGCCCGTCGCCGAGGAGAAGCCGGCCGAGAAGAAGAAGGACGTGATTCCGGGGGCCGACCTGGAGCCGATCGCGGTCGAGCCGGAGGCGAAGCCGCTCAGCGCCGAGGAGCAGGCCCGTCTGGAAGCCGAGGAGGAAGAGCGCGCCCGGCGCGAGGCCGAGCTGGCCGCCGCCGAGGAGGCTCCCGCCAGCCGCGCCCCGGCGAAGATCGAGGACGGCAAGCGGTTCATCGCCACCGGCAAGCGCAAGCGCTCGATCGCCCGCGTCACGATCGTCCCCGGCGACGGCAAGTTCGAGGTCAACAAGCGCGACCTCGCCGAGTTCTTCCCGCGGCCCCTGCACCAGACGATGGCCCGCCAGCCGCTCGCCGCGGCCGGCTACGAGGGCAACGTCGACATCCGCGTCCGCGTCCACGGCGGCGGCATCAGCGGCCAGGCCGGGGCGGTCCGCCACGGCATCGCCCGCGCCCTCACCGAGGTCGACCCGGAGCTGCGCGGCGACCTCAAGCGCCGCGGCTTCCTGACTCGCGACGCGCGGGTCAAGGAGCGCCGCAAGGCCGGGTTCAAGAAGGCGCGCAAGAAGCCTCAGTTCAGCAAGCGCTGACGAGGTGTCGGTGGCCGAGCGCAAGCTCTTCGGAACCGACGGGGTCCGAGGAGAGGCGGGCACCTTTCTCAGCGCCGAGCTGGCAACTGCCCTCGGTCGCGCTACCACCGCTTCTCTGCAGCGCCAGCGGCCCCAGGTTCTGATCGTCCGCGACACCCGCGAGTCGGGTCCGATGCTGGAGGCGGCGTTGGCCGCCGGCGTCGCCGAGGCCGGCGGCGAAGCCCTCCTCGGCGGCGTCCTCCCGACCCCGGCGGCGGCGATCCTCGTCAAGCGGCTGGGCCTCGACCTCGCCGCGGTCGTCTCGGCCTCCCACAACCCCTACCGCGACAACGGCATCAAGTTCTTCTCCGCTCGGGGGACGAAGCTCGACGACGCGCTCGAGGCGAGGATCGAGGCACTGCTGGAGGAGGCGCCGGCGGCGACCGAGTTCGGCCGGGTGCGGGAGCTGAACGGCGGCCTCGAGGACTACCTGCGGGCGCTGGAGTCGGCCTTCCCGCTTGACCTCTCCGGCCGCCGGGTGCTGCTCGACTGCGCCAACGGTGCCACCTACCGCGCCGCGCCGGCGATCTTCGAGCGGCTCGGCGCCGAGGTCGAGCTGCTCGCCGCCGAGCCCGACGGGCGCAACATCAACGACGGCTGCGGCTCAACCCACGTGGACTCGCTGGCCAAGCGGGTTGCCGCCTCCGGCGCCGAGATCGGGTTCGCCTTCGACGGTGACGGCGACCGGGTGCTGGCGGCCGACGGCGAGGGCCGGGTCCACGACGGCGACGAGCTGATCGCGCTCGCCGCCCGCGGCCTCGCCGCCCGCGGCGAGCTCGGCGGCGGCGTCGTCGTCACGGTGATGAGCAACTACGGCTTTCACCGGGCGATGGAGGAAGACGGGATCGAGGTCGCGGTGACCCAGGTCGGAGACCGCTACGTGATCGAGGAGATGCTGGCCCGCGGCTGGCGCCTCGGCGGCGAGCAGTCCGGGCACATCATCGACTCCGGCTTCACCGCCACCGGCGACGGGATCGCGGCGGCCCTGGCGACGATGCGCGAGCTCGGCGGCACCACCCTGGCGGCAGCGGTGCCGATGGAGAAGCTGCCGCAGAAGCTGGTCAACGTCGAGGTCGCCGAGCGCGAGGCGATCGCCGGCGCCGAGGCGGTCTGGGCCGCCGTCGAGCGCGAGAACGAGGCGCTCGAGGGCCGTGGGCGGGTGTTGCTGCGCCCCTCCGGCACCGAGCCGCTGGTTCGGGTGATGGCCGAGGCACCGAGCGCCGAGGAGGCCGACGCCGTCTGCGAGCGGCTGGTTGCCCTGGTGCGCGACGAGCTCGCCTGAGCGCGGGCACTAAGTACCCTTCTCAGCCCTCTATGTGCGGAATCGTCGGATACGTGGGCAAGCGCCCCTGCCAGGAGTTGTTGCTGGCGGGCCTGGAAAAGCTCGAATACCGTGGCTATGACTCGGCCGGTCTCTCGGTGCTCGACGGCGGTGAGGTCGACAGCATCCACGCGGTCGGCAATCTCGCTCACCTGCGGGCCGAGGTCGAGTCCCAGAGCGCCAAGGGCGGCGGCCCGGCGGCCGGCGCCACGACCGGGATCGCCCACACCCGCTGGGCGACTCACGGTCGTGTCACCAAGGAGAACGCCCACCCGCACGACGACAGCTCCGGCCAGGTCCACATCGTCCTCAACGGGATCGTCGAGAACCATGCCGCGCTGCGCCGCCGGCTGGAAGCGCAGGGCGACGAGTTCACCTCCGAGACCGATGCCGAGGTCGTCGCCCACCTGATCGCCAGTCACTACGAGGGCGAGCTGGCGGCCGCGGTGCGTGCTGCTTTCGCCGAGCTCCGCGGCCACTACGCCTTCGTCGCCATGCACGCCGACGAGCCCGAGCGCCTGGTGGGGGCCCGCAAGGAGTGCCCGCTGGTCGCCGGCCTCGGCGAGGGGGAGGCCTTCCTCGCCTCGGCGATCCCCGCTTTCCTCGCCGACACCCGCACCGCGGTGCCGATCGAGAACGGCGAGATCGTCGTCATCGACGGCGAGCGGATCAGCATCAGCGACGCCGAGGGCAACCAGGTCGAGCGCCAGCCCGAAGAGGTGACCTGGGACGCCGACGCAGCCGAGAAGGGCGGCTACGAGACCTTCATGCTGAAGGAGATCCACGAACAGGCCGATGCAGTCGCCGAGACCCTTGCCGACCGCCTGCCCGACGACGAAGGCGTCGATTTCGACGACGTCGAGCTCGACGACGAGTTCCTGCGCGGGGTCGGGCGGATCGTGATCGTCGCCTGCGGGACCTCCTACCATGCCGGCCTGGTCGGTCGTTACGCGATCGAGGAGTGGGCCCGAGTGCCGGTCGAGATGGACGTCGCCTCCGAGTACCGGTACCGCAACCCGGTGGTCGGGCCCAACGACCTGGTGATCGGGATGACCCAGTCGGGCGAGACCGCCGACACCCTGGCGGCGATGCGGCTGGCCCGCGAAGCCGGGGCCAAGGTGCTGGCGGTCACCAACATCATGGGCAGCCAGGCGACTCGCGAAGCCGACGCGGTCCTCTACATCCGCGCCGGGCTCGAGATCAGCGTCGCGGCGACCAAGACCTTCGTCGCCCAGGTGGCGGCGATGTACCTGCTGGGCCTGCGGCTGGCCGAACTGCGCGGCACCCTCCCGACGGCGCGGATCGCCGAGCTGGTGGGTGAGCTGAAGTCGCTGCCGTCGAAGATCGACGAGACGATCGCCGCGGTCGCGGAGCCGGTGCGGGCGATCGCCGCCGCCCACAGCGACCAGAACTTCTTCCTCTATCTCGGCCGCCACATCGGCCTGCCGGTCTGCCTCGAGGGGGCGCTGAAGCTGAAGGAGGTCTCCTACATCCCAACCGACGCTTACGCGGCGGGGGAGATGAAGCACGGCCCGATCGCCCTGCTCGACGAGTCGACGCCGGTGGTCTGCGTCGCCACCGACAGCCCGGTCCTGGCCAAGGTTCTCTCGAACCTCGAGGAGGTGCGGGCGCGAGGCGCGGAGACGATCGCGATCGCGACCGGCGGCGACGAGCAGGTCGCCGAGGTGGCCGAGCAGACGATCGAGGTGGCCAGGACCGACTGGATCCTGCAGCCGATCGTCGCGATCCTGCCGCTGCAGCTGCTCGCCTACGACATCGCCCGCGCTCGCGGTCTCAACGTCGACCAGCCGAGGAATCTGGCGAAGACGGTCACGGTCGAGTGACCGAGTCGCTAGGTGTCCTACCCACGGACGTTGTGAACGCGGCTGATCGGCGGCCGGTCTCCCAGTGAGCTGTGCGGGCGACGCCGGTTGTAGTAGCGCAGAAAGGATGCCATGGCCCTGGCGCGCTCGGCTGAGTTGGGCCAGGAGTGGGCGT
>DATHUE010000128.1:0-10195 GCA_035462545.1 Solirubrobacterales bacterium | reverse complement strand
CCCCCTCTCCGGCCTGAAGATGGAGATGTCGCGGATCCTCAAGGAGCAGGGCTACATCAAGGACTTCGCCCGCAAGCCGGCCACGGTCGGCGAGGCGATCACGATCGACCTCAAGTACACCGAGGACCGCCGCCCGGTGATCCTCGGGATCGAGCGGGTCTCGCGCCCCGGCCGGCGCCGCTACGTCGACCACAAGCACGTGCCGCGCGTGCACGGCGGTACCGGTACCGCGATCGTCAGCACCTCCGTCGGGGTCATGACCGGCCATGAGGCAAGGAACAAGGGTGTCGGCGGCGAGGTAGTCGCCTACGTCTGGTAGCTGGGATGAGCCGGATCGGAAGAAAGCCAGTGCCCGTCCCCGACGCCGTCACGGTGGAGATCTCCCCTGGGGCGGTCGCCGTCAAGGGTCCGAAGGGCGAGCTCAGCCAGGCCTACTCGCAGGAGATGAAAGTCGAGCAGGGCGAGGGTGTCGTCACCGTCGCCCGCCCCACCGACCGCGGCGAGCATCGCGCCCTGCACGGCCTCACCCGCAGCTTGATCGCGAACATGGTCGAGGGCGTTACCGATGGCTTCGAGAAGCGCCTCGAGATCCAGGGGGTCGGTTACCGCGCCGCGCTCAAAGGCAAGAACCTGGAGCTGGCGCTCGGCTACTCGCACCCGGTCTCGATCGCAGCGCCGGAGGGGATCGAGTTCGAGGTTCCGCAGCCGACCGAAGTCATCGTCCGCGGGATCGACAAGCAGCTCGTCGGGCAGGTAGCGGCGGACATCCGCAAGCGCCGCCCGCCGGAGCCCTACAAGGGCAAGGGAATCCGCTACCAGGGCGAGCAGGTCCTGAGGAAGGTCGGTAAGCGCGCATGACCGTCATGACCAAGCGCCAGCGCCGCCTCAAACGACGCCGCCGGGTTCGCGCCCGCGTCAACGGCACCGCCGAGCGCCCGCGCCTCTCCGTCTACCGCTCCAACCGCGGCATCTTCGCCCAGCTGGTCGACGACCGTGCCGGCCACACCCTGGCCGCCGTCAACTGGATCGAGCCGGAGCTGCGCAAGCTCACCGCTTCCGCGCAGGCGAAGCGGGCCGGCGAGCTGCTCGCCGAGCGCGCCAAGGCCGCCGGCGTCGAGGCCTGTGTCTTCGATCGTGCCGGCTACCAGTACCACGGTCGCGTCCAGGCGCTGGCCGAGGGCGCCCGCGAGGGGGGGCTGAACTTCTGATGGTCCGTGACCGCGTCGACGATTCCGCTACGGTGGGCCGCTGCTCATGAAGGGAATGAACGCACAGAACGTCGAGACGGTGAGCCCGCGCGGCCTCGACCTGCAAGAGCGGGTCATCGAGATCAACCGCGTCGCCAAGGTGGTCAAGGGCGGCCGCCGCTTCTCCTTCACCGCTCTCGTCGCCGTCGGCGACGAAGAGGGCGTGGTCGGGATCGGCTATGGCAAGGCGCGCGAGGTGCCGCTGGCGATCCAGAAGGGCGTCGAGGACGCCCGCAAGAACTTGATTCGCGTGCCCAAATACGGGCAGACGATCACCCACCGCATCATCGGCCGCTTCGGCGCCGGTCACGTCGTCCTGCGGCCGGCGAGCCCCGGTACCGGCGTGATCGCCGGCGGCGGCGTCCGCGCCGTGCTCGAGCTCGGCGGTGTCCGTGACGTGTTGACCAAGAGCATCGGGACGCAGAACCCGATCAATCTCGTCAAGGCCACGATGGACGGCTTGATCCGGCTGCGGCGGCCTGAGGAGGTTGCTGAGCTGCGGGGGCTGACGGTCTCCCAGGTCCTGGGCTTGAGCGGGAACGGAGCTTCGGCAGACGGAGAGCATCTGCCAGCGGGTCCTGTCGCCGAGGGTGACTCCCCGGCTCACCCGCCGGAGAGCTCACCCTCGGCGCCACCCGCTGGAGACGCCGCACCGGCTGACGAGGATGCGCCTCCGGCCAAGATCGCTGCCGCGAGCGCGGCCGAGGCCCCGGCGGCTGAGGCTGCCGCTCCGGCCGCGGAGGCGGATGCAGCCGTGGAGAGTGCTGAGGCTCCGGCCGCCGAGCAGGTGCCGGCTGAGCAGGCCGAGGAGACCGCGCCGGAGCAGGCTGCGGAGGAGACCTCTTCCTGATGGCTGTGAAAATTTCTCAGGTCAAGTCGGCTGCCGGGACTAACCCGAGCCAGAAAGCGACTTTGAAGGCGCTGGGGCTGGGACGGATCGGCAAAGCGGTCGAGCGCAAGGACTCGCCGCAGCTGCAGGGCCAGCTGCGGGTCGTCTCGCACCTGGTGGAGGTCGACGGTGGCTGAGAAAAAAGCCGAGAAGACCGAGAGCGCGCCGAGCGAGCGCTCGCAGGAGATCGGCCTGCACAATCTGAAGCCGAAGCCAGGCGCCACCCGTCCGCGCAAGCGGATCGGCCGCGGCGAGGGCAGCGGCCTCGGCAAGACCTCGGGCCGCGGCCAGAAGGGCGCCGGCGCGCGCTCGGGCCGCAAGCGCAAGGCCAACTACGAGGGTGGTCAGAACCCGATCCACATGCGGATGCGAAAGCTGCGCGGTCCGCACATGAAGAAGTCGATGCCGTTCGAGAACTTCCGCACCAAGACGCAGCCCGTCAACCTCGCCGACCTCGAGGATCGCTTCGATGCCGGGGCCGAGGTGACGCTCGAGGCCTTGAAGGAGAAGGGCCTGGCCAAGCGCTCCGAACCGGTCAAGATCCTCGCTCGCGGTGAGATCTCCAAGCAGCTCACCGTGCACGCGCACGCCTTCAGCGCGGCCGCCAAAGAGAAGATCGAGGCGGCCGGCGGTTCCTGTCAAACTCTGGAGCCGTAATGCTCAGGACTATTGCGAACGCTTTCAGCGTCGCCGACATTCGCAAGAAGCTCGCCTTCACGGCGGCGATGCTGCTGCTGTACCGGCTCGGCGCGTACATTCCCGCCCCCGGCGTCGACGTCCAGGCGATTCAGGAAATCGAGGACAACTTCTCCGGCGAAGGGATCCTCAGCTTCCTCAACCTCTTCTCCGGCGGCAGCCTCTCGCGCCTCAGCCTCTTCGCGCTGGGGATCATGCCCTACATCACCGCCTCGATCATCCTGCAGCTGCTGACCGTGGTGGTGCCCTCGCTCGAGCGCCTGCAGAAAGAAGGCGAGGTCGGGCAGCAGAAAATCACCCAGTACACGCGCTACCTGACCGTCGGTCTCGCCTTCGGCCAGTCGCTCGGCTACGTCTTCCTCTTCAACTCCTTCGGCAGCGAAGCGGGCACCAGCGTCGTCAATACCACCTTCACGAACACCCTGATGATCGTGATCGCCCTCACCGCCGGCTGCACCCTGCTGATGTGGCTGGGCGAGCTGATCACCCAGCGCGGGGTCGGCAACGGCATCTCGCTGATGATCTTCGCCTCGATCGTCGCCTCGCTGCCGGCCGGGATCGTCAAATGGTGGGAGAGCCCGGAACCGGTCTTCAAAGTGATGATGCCGTTCATCGCCCTGGCGGTGATCGTCGCGATCGTCTTCGTCCAGGAGGGCCAGCGACGAATCCCGGTCCAGTACGCGAAACGCGTCGTCGGTCGCAAAATGACCTCCGGCGGCTCCACCTACCTGCCGCTGCGGGTCAACATGGCGGGCGTCATCCCGGTCATCTTCGCCGCTTCGATCATGGCCTTCCCGCCGACGGTCGGCCAGATGCTGAACACCCCGGCCGCGCTCGACTTTGCCGCCTTCTTCGGGCCGAACACCTGGGCCTATGTGGTTGGCGAGGTGTTCTTCATCATCGTCTTCACCTACTTCTACACGGCGGTCACCTTCAATCCGGTCGACCAGGCCGACAACCTGAAGAAATACGGCGGTTTCATCCCCGGCGTCAGACCCGGGCGGCCGACCGCCGAGTACCTCGACCGCATTCTTTCCCGCCTCACCTTCCCCGGCGCCCTGTATCTCGGCGCGGTCGCGGCCTTGCCGACGATCCTGATCAGCCAAACCGGGGCCGACTTCTTCTTCGGCGGCACCTCGATCCTGATCGTCGTCGGCGTTGCCCTCGACACGGTCAAGCAGCTCGAGGCGCAGCTGATGATGCGCAACTACGAGGGCTTCCTCAAATAACCCCGGCTATGTCGGCCGAGCAGAATTTGGTTCTCCTCGGCCCGCCGGGGTCCGGGAAGGGCACCCAGGGGGAGCGCTTGCAGGAAGATCTGCGGCTGCCCTACTACGCCACCGGTGACATCCTTCGGGCCGCTGTTCGCGACGAGACCGCGCTCGGCCGCAGCGCCAAGGAGTACATGGACCGCGGCGACCTCGTCCCCGACGACGTGATCGTCGGCGTGATCGCCGAGCGGATCGACTCCGCCGAGGCTGCCGATGGCTTCATCCTCGACGGTTTCCCGCGGACGACGCCGCAAGCGGAGGCGCTCGACGGAAAGCTCGATGAGCTGGGCCGGGGGGTAACCGCGGTGCTGCTGATCGACGTCAGCGACGACGAGGTGGTGCGCCGGCTCGGCGGCCGCCGCACCTGCGAGGAGAACGGCCACGTCTTCCATGTCGAGTTCAACCCGCCCGAGCAGGAAGGGATCTGCGACATCGACGGCAGCGACCTGATCGTCCGCGACGACGACAAACCCGAGGTGATCCGCAAGCGGCTCGAGACCTATCACGAGAAGACGGAGCCGCTGGTCTCCTACTACGACGAGCGCGGCGTCCTTCGCCGCCTCGACGGCGCCGCGCCGCCGGACCAGGTCGCGGAGGAGATTCGCCGCACGCTGGCGACGCTGAAGCTGCAAGAGGACGAGGCGCTCTAGCTTGTTTCGAATGATCACCCCGAAGACCCCCGAGCAGGTGGAGAAGATGGCGGCGGCGGGGGAGATCCTCGTTCGCTGCCTGAAGATGCTCGCCTCCAAGACGCGGGCCGGACTCACCACCGCCGACCTCGACGCCGCTGCCGAGAAGTTCATCCGCTCGCAGGGCGCGATTCCCGCTTTCAAGGGCTACCGGGGCTTCCCCGGCTCGATCTGCGCCTCGCCGAACTCGATGGTCGTGCACGGGATCCCCGGTCCCTACGAGCTGCAGCGCGGCGATGTCCTCTCGATCGACGTCGGCGTCGTCTATGAGGGCTGGGTCGCCGACGCGGCGATGACGGTGCCGATCGGGCCGATCAGCGCCGAGGCGAAGGAGCTCTTGGCCGTGACCAGGGATTCGCTGTTTGCCGGGGTGGAGCAGATGCGCCCCGGCAACCATCTCGGCGACGTCTCGGCGGCGATTCAGGGCGCGGTCGAGGCCGAGGGCCTCTCGATCATCCGCACCCTGGTCGGTCACGGCATCGGTCAGGAAATGCACGAAGACCCGCAGGTGCCGAACTTCGGCGAGGCCGGCAAGGGGCCGCTGCTGGAGGCGGGGACGACGCTGGCGATCGAGCCGATGGTCAACGCCGGCGGGCCGCTGGTGCGGATGGGCGATGACGGCTGGGCGGTCTACTCTGAGGACGACTCGCTGGCGGCGCACTTCGAGTTCACGGTCGCCGTCACGGCGGAGGGACCGCGGATCCTCACCCCCTGGCACGAAGACTGAGCCGGTGGATTCGAGCTGGGCAGCCGTCGACGAGTACGTCGGCGGGCTGCTCTCTCCGCACGACGAGGGGTTGAGCGACGCGCTGGAAGCGGCCGAGAAGGCGGGACTGCCGGAGATCCAGGTCTCGCCGCCGCAGGGCAAGCTCCTGCAGCTGCTGGCGGGGGCGACGGGATCCAGGCGGATCCTCGAGTTCGGCACCCTCGGCGGCTACAGCACGATCTGGCTGGGCCGGGCGCTGGCCGAGGACGGCCACCTGCTCTCGTTAGAGGCGAGCACCGAGTACGCCGAGGTTGCGCGCAGCAGCATCGAGCGGGCCGGACTGGGTGACCGGATCGAAATCCGGACCGGTCCCGCCCTCGAGACCCTGGCCGAGCTCGGCGAGGAGGGGGTCGAGCCGTTCGACTTCGTCTTCATCGACGCCGACAAGGTCAACACCCCCAACTACTTCTCCTGGTGCCTCGACCACGTCACCCCCGGCGCCCTGGTCGTCGCCGACAACGTGGTCCGCGGCGGCACCCTGGCAGCCGAGCACAGCAACGACGCCAGCGCCGAGGCCCAGCGCCGCTTCCACGAGATGGCCGCCGCCGATCCGCGGGTCGAGGCGACGACGATCCAGACGGTTGGGAGCAAGGGCCACGACGGCTTCACCCTGGCTCTGATTGGCGCTTAGTTCAAAGGGTGGGTCATGGGGCGGTCCTCGGGCCCTCGGGTGAATTGAGCGCCGCGCCGCACAATCCCGCCGGAGGGAGTCCCCACCGCCCTACCGCCACCTCCTTGAAGCACGCCCCCTGCTATCTTTCCCGGTCGGCCATGGGCCGGGGCGTCAAGCCTGCCGTCCAACTCATGGGGCGTGCAGGAATCCTGTTTTCGATACGAGACCGGAGCAATGAAGGTTCGAGCTTCCGTAAAGCCGATGTGCGAGAAGTGCAAGATCATCCGCCGCCATGGGGCGGTCCTGGTGATCTGCCAGAACCCGCGACACAAGCAGCGGCAAGGCTAGGGGCGGGAACGGATGGCACGGATCGCGGGGGTCAACATCCCGGTCGGCAAGAGGGTCGAGATCTCCCTCACCTACATCTTCGGCATCGGCCGCTCGACTGCCCAGGAGATCCTCGCCGAGACGGGGATCGATCCGAACACCCCGACCAAGGACTTGACCGAGGAAGAGGTCGTCAAGCTGCGCGACGCGGTCGAGAAGCGCGAGGTCGAGGGCGATCTGCGCCGCGAGCGCTCGCAGAACGTCAAACGGCTGATGGAGGTCGGCACCTACCGCGGCCTGCGCCACCGCCGCGGCCTTCCCGTCCGCGGTCAGCGCACCAAGACCAACGCCCGCGGCCGCAAGGGCCCGCGGCGCCTCAGCATCGCCGGCAAGAAGAAGCCGGGGAAGTAGGAGAAGAGCATGGCTGAGAAAAAACCCGCCAAGGGTCGCACCCGTCGCCGCGTCAAGAAGAACGTCACCTACGGGCAGGCGCACATCAAGACTTCCTTCAACAACACGATCGTCACCCTGACCGACACGGAAGGCAACGTGATCGCCTGGGAGTCGGCCGGCTCGGCGGGCTTCAAGGGCTCGCGCAAGTCGACTCCGTTCGCCGCTCAGGTGACCGCCGACGCCGCCGCCAAGAAGGGCATGGAACATGGCCTCGAGCGGGTTGAGGTGTTCGCCAAGGGCGCCGGCTCCGGTCGCGAGACGGCGATCCGCTCGCTGCAGGCCGCCGGGCTCGACGTGACCACGGTCAAGGACGTCTCGCCTCAGGCCCACAACGGCTGCCGGCCGAAGAAGCGGAGGCGCGTCTAGTGGCCCGCGACACTTCCCCCCAGTGCAAGCAGTGCCGGCGCGAGGGCCAGAAGCTCTTTCTCAAGGGTGAGCGCTGCTTCACCGACAAGTGCGGCGTCGAGCGTCGCTCCTACCCGCCCGGCGAGCACGGTCGCGGCCGCATGCGGCAGTCCGAGTACCGCCTGCAGCTGCGCGAGAAGCAGAAGACCCGCCGCTACTACCAGGTGCTGGAGAAACAGTTCCGGGCCTACTACGAAAAGGCCTCGCGCCAGGACGGCGTCACCGGCGAGAACCTGCTGCGGCTGCTCGAGTCGCGCTTCGACAACGTCCTCGTCCGGCTTGGCTTCGCGGCTTCGCGCCGTCAGGCGCGGCAATTGATCCGCCACGGCCACTGGCTGGTCAACGGGCGCAAAGTCGACATTCCCTCCTACCAGGTGCGGCCGGAAGACATCATCTCGATTCGGCCCGGCTCCTCTGCCGCCGACACGATCCGCCGCGCCACCGAGTTGGTTTCGACCGTGCCCGCGTGGCTGCAGGCCGATCACGATGCTCTTACCGCCAAGGTCCTGCGCTACCCCGAGCGCGCCGAGATCTCGGCTCCGGTCCAGGAGCAGCTGATCGTCGAGCTGTACTCCAAGTAGGCCGACCCAAATTTCTGAAACACGCTACGCAAGGAACTCATGACGACTGATTTCCAGGTCCCCCGCATCACCTCCGAGAAGGTCGACGACCGTCGCGGCATCTTCACCATCGAGCCGCTCGACAAGGGCTTCGGCTACACCTTCGGCAACAGCCTCCGGCGTGTCCTGCTTTCCTCGCTGGGAGGCGCCGCGATCACCAGTGTCCGCATCGAGGGCGTGGCACACGAGTTCTCGACCGTGCCCGGCGTCAAAGAGGACGTCACCGACATCGTCCTCAACCTCAAGGACCTGGTCGTTCGCATGCACACCGATGCCGACGAGGTCGAGGCGCCGCTGGTGGCCACCGGCCCCGGTGAGGTGAAGGCGAAGGACATCGACCTGCCCTCCGGCGTCGAGATCCTCAATCCCGAGGCTCCGATCGCGACCCTCGAGAAAAAAACCAAGCTCGAGGTCTACCTGACGATCGGCCGCGGCCGCGGCTACTCGCCGGCGGAGGAGAACAAGTCCGACGAGCAGCCGATCGGCGTGATCCCGATCGACTCGATCTTCTCGCCGATCCGGCGCGCCTCCTACGCGGTCGCCGCCGCCCGTGTCGGCCAGCGCACCGACTTCGACAAACTGACGCTGGAGCTGGAGACCGACGGCTCGATCGAGCCCGCCGCGGCGTTGCGCGAGGCCTCCGAGATCCTGATCAAGAGCCTGGCGATCTTCACCGACGCCGAGCGGGTCGAGGAGCTGACCGCGCGCGAACCGGTCCCGGCGCTTCCCACCGACCCGCTCTCCTCTCCCGGCGGCAACGGCGCCGGCGGCGACAACGGCCTCGACGAGATCCTGATCGAGGAGCTCGAACTGGGGGTTCGCTCCTACAACTGCCTGAAGCGGGCCGGTGTCCAGACCGTCGGCGACCTGGTTCGCAAGTCGCGCGGGGAACTGAACGCGATCCCCAACTTCGGCCAGAAGTCGATCGAGGAAGTGATCGAGACCCTGCACGCCCGCGGCCTCGATCTCCAGCAGGACTGAGGCGGCGGGAACGGAGCTGAGGACAGCGTGCGCCATCGCAAGAAGCGGAACAAGCTCAGCCGCGACGCCTCCCATCGCGAGGCGCTGCTCTCGAACCTCTCCAAGCAGCTGATCCAGCACGAGCGGATCCAGACCAGCCAGGCCAAGGCCAAGGCGGTGAAGCCGGAGGTCGAGAAGCTGATCACCCTGGCCAAACGCGGCGACCTGCACGCCCGCCGCCAGGCGCTCTCGACCCTGCACAACGACAAGTTCATCGTCCACAAGCTGTTCGACGAGGTGGCGCCTCGCTACGCGACGCGTCCCGGCGGCTACACCCGCATCGTCAAGCTCGGACCGCGCCGCTCGGATTCGACCGAGATGGTGTACCTCGAGCTGGTTTGAGCACCGGTTCCTTCCGCCTCGATATCGAATACGACGGTTCCGCCTTCTCGGGCTGGGCCGCCCAGCCGGGCCTGCGCACGGTCCAGGCGGAGCTGGAGACGGCGCTGGAGACCGTCCTGCGCGAGCGGGTCGAGCTGACCGTCGCCGGCCGCACCGACGCGGGCGTCCACGCCCTCGGCCAGGTGGCGAGCTTCGCGACCGCCGTCGCGGTCCCCGCCGACCTCGCGCGGCGGCTGAACGGGCTGACCCCGGACGACGTCGCGGTGACCGTCGCCGGGCCCGCACCGCCCGGCTTCGACGCCCGCGGCGACGCGCTCTCGCGCAGCTACCGTTACCGCCTGCTGGCCCGGGCGGCTCCGAACCCGTTCGAGCGCGCCCAGGCGCTCTGGTGGCCGCACCGCGTCGATCGCGAGGCGCTGGACGCCTGCGCGGCCGCCCTGGTCGGGACGCACGACTTCACCGCCTTCACGCCGACCCAGACCGATCACGTCCGTTTCGAGCGCGACGTCTTCGCCGCCGGCTGGGATTCCGAGCCAGGCGATGTCCTGGTCTTCCGCATCACCGCCGATGCCTTCATGCGCAACATGGTCCGGGTCCTGGTCGGGACGATGCTCGAGGTCTCCTCCGGGCGGCGGACCGCCGAAAGCTTCGCCGCCTTGCTGAACGGCGCACCGCGAACGGCCGCCGGCAACACGGCGCCGCCGCACGGCCTCTACCTGGAGTCCGTCGCCTACTCCTAGAATCGACCGCGTGCGCATCCTGCTGACCAACGACGACGGCATCTCGGCCCCGGGCCTGCAGGCGGCGCGGCGGGCGCTGCGCGAGCTCGAGGGGGTCGAGGTCGACGTGATCGCCCC
>DATHUE010000127.1:0-5061 GCA_035462545.1 Solirubrobacterales bacterium | reverse complement strand
GGGGACACTCAGCAACTTTGCGGGAGCACGTAACAGTGGGCAGCGAAATCGCGGCTCAAAGGATGCGTCCCCAGAGGGGCATCACACCCGCCCCCACACAACCCTGAATCAGGCCGCCTTGGTGACCTTGTTGGCCTTGAGGCACCGAGTGCACACGTAGGTGCGCAGCTTGCGGCTGCCCTCGACGATCCGCACCTTCTGCAGGTTCGGGTCGAAGCGCCGCTTGGTGGCGACCATCGAGTGGCTGCGGGACTGGCCGAACGCCGGTCCCTTGCCGCAGCTGTGGCATACCTTGGCCATAAGGGCCGTGCATGGTACCTTGAATCGAGGTTAGCTAAGTTGACTAACTAGAGACCCCGCTAGTTGCGCTGAATCGAGAGGGGAGAGAAATGGCCGCCGAGGACTTAGAGCAGGTGAACATGCACGAGGCGAAGACCCATCTCTCCCGCCTGGTCGGCCGCGTCGAAGCAGGCGAGGAGATCGTCATCAACCGCGCCGGCAAGCCGGCGGCGAAGCTGGTGCCGGTGGCCCCGGGGCCGGGGAAGCCTGGCAAGCGCAAGCTCGGCGGCTGGGAGAGCTTCGGGGCGCCGTCGGACGAGGAGTGGGCCGCCTTCAAGAAGGAACTGAACGAAGCCTTTGAGGAAAGCGGAATCTTCCCTCGCGGCGATGAGCTCTGGAGGGGCGATTGAGACTGCTGCTCGACACCCACACCCTGCTCTGGACGCTGGCTGAACCCGGCCGTCTCTCGAAACAGGCACTCGCTGCGATCACGGCTGAAGACTCCGACGTCTTCGTAAGCATCGTCAGCCCCTGGGAGATGGCGATTGCGAAGGCACGCGGCAGGATGAACTCCCCGGACGATCTCGAGGACCGCCTCGAGCAGAACCGCTTCGAGCTGGTGCCCATCCGAATGCGCCACGTTCGGGCGATCGAGTCGATGCCGCATCATCACCGCGACCCGTTCGACCGGATGCTGATCGCTCAGGCACAGGTCGACGGGATGACGCTCGTCAGCGTCGACCGCAAGATGCGGCAGTACCCGGTCAGCTTGATGCCGGCGATCTAACCCAGCTCGCGCTTCATCAGCGCCATGCGGGCGACGGTGAGAGCGGCGTTGCGGCCCTGGTCGCGCTTGTCGCCGCCGGCCCGGGCGAGTGCCTGCTCCATCGTGTCGCAGGTGATGACGCCGAAGGCGCAGGGGACGCCGGTGCGCAGCTGCACGTCCTGGATGCCGCGGGCGGCCTCGGCGCAGACGAAGTCGTAGTGGTCGGTCTCGCCGCGGATCACGACGCCGAGGCAGGCGACCCCGGCGACGTCGCCCTGCTCGGCGAAGAGCTGGGCGGCGAAGGGCAGCTCGTAGGCGCCGGGGACGGAGCGGTCGGCGACGCTCCCGGCCGGGACCCCGGCCAGCTCGAAGCCCTGCCGGGCGCCGGCGACGAGCCGGTTCGCCAGGTCCTCGTAGAAGCGACCGACGCAGACGGCGAAGCGCCGCGAGGCGAGCCAGTCCTTCTCCTCAGAGCCGAACTGTTCCAGGAAGGCGCCCGATTCAGCCATCGGCCCGCCCCTCCCCGTTTGCGTCGCGCTCCTCCTCGTCGTGGATCATCTCCTCGTCGAAGGCAAGCCCCTGGTGGTGGAGGATGTGGCCCATCCGGTCGCGCTTGGTCCGCAGGTAATCCTCGTTGTGGAGGTTGGGCGCGGCCTCGATCGGCACCTGCTCGGAGACCGAGAGGCCGTAGCCCTCGAGGCCGACGATCTTTTTCGGGTTGTTGGTGAGGATGCGGATGCTGGTCAGGCCGAGGTCGCCGAGGATCTGGGCGCCGATCCCGTAGTCGCGCAGGTCCGCCGGCAGGCCGAGCTTGAGGTTGGCCTCGACCGTGTCGGCGCCCTCCTCCTGGAGCTTGTAGGCCTTGAGCTTGTTCAGCAGCCCGATCCCGCGACCCTCCTGGGAGAGGTAGAGGAGGACGCCGCTGCCCTCGCGCTCGATCATCGAGAGCGCCGAGACCAGCTGGTCGCCGCAGTCGCAGCGCATGCTGTGGAAGACGTCGCCGGTCAGGCACTCGCTGTGGACCCGAACCAGCACGTCCTCGGCGCCGTCGACGTCGCCCTTGACCATCGCCACGTGGTGCTTGTCGTCGACCAGGGAGCGGTAGCCGACCGCGGTGAAGTCGCCGAACTCGGTCGGCAGCGCCGTCGCCACCACCCGCTCGACCAGCTTCTCGGTGCGGCGCCGGTAGGCGATCAGGTCGGCGACCGTGACCATCTTCAGCCCGTGCTTCTCGCAGTAGGGGATCAGGTCGGGGACGCGGGCCATCGTGCCGTCGTCGTTCATCACCTCGCAGATCACCCCGGCCGGGGTGAGGCCGGCGAGGCGGGCGAGGTCGACGCTGGCCTCGGTGTGGCCGGTGCGCTCGAGGACGCCACCGTCTTTGGCCCGCAGCGGGAACATGTGGCCGGGGACGACGATGTCGCGTGGGCCGGACTCGGGGTCGATCGCGACCTGGATCGTGTGGGCGCGGTCGTGGGCGGAGATCCCGGTGCTGACCCCGCCGGCGGCCTCGATCGTGACCGTGAACGCGGTCTGCAGCGGCGCCTCGTTCTTCGCCGCCATCAGGTTGAGGCCGAGCCGTTCGCAGCGCTGCGCGGTCAGCGCCAGGCAGATCAGCCCACGCGCTTCCTTGGCCATGAAGTTGACCGCCTCCGGGGTCGCGAACTGGGCAGCCATCACCAGGTCGCCCTCGTTCTCGCGGTCCTCGCCGTCGCAGACGACGACCATCCGGCCACGGCGGATCTCCTCGATCGCTTCCTCGATCGTCGAAAACGGGCTCTCCCCCGCCTCCGGCCGTTCCTTGCCCTCGGTCTCCGTCTTATGGCTCACGCTCGATCCTTTCCGGCCAGTGGTCCGATCATCCGCTCCACGTACTTCGCCACGATGTCGCACTCGACGTTCAAGTTGTCTCCCGGCCCGAGATCGCCGAGGTTGGTTCGCTCCAGGGTCTCGGGAATAAGCGAGACCTCCACCCAATCATCGCCGAGCGCGGCGATCGTCAGGCTGACGCCGCTCAGCGTGATCGACCCCTTGTCGACGGTGTATCGCAGGAGCTCTGGAGTCAGGGTCACTCGAACACGGCGAGCGAAGCCGTCCTCCTCGACTGCGACGACCTCTCCGACTCCGTCGACATGCCCCTGGACGATGTGCCCACCGAGCCGGTCGGAGGCCTTCATCGCGAGCTCGAGGTTGACGCGCGCGCCCTGATCCACATCTCCCAGCGCGGTCACCGTCAGCGTTTGATTCATCGCCTCGGTCTCGAAGTAACCGTCGTCCACGGCGGTCGCCGTCAGACAGCAGCCGTTGACGGCGACCGAGTCGCCAAGAGCGACCTCGCCGGCCAGCGCCGTCGCGATCCGCAGCCGCGCCCCGTCGCCGCCGCGCTCGACGACCTCAACCTCGCCCACGTCTTCGATCAACCCGGTGAACATCACCACTCCCTGTATCGGCTCAGGATCAACGTGTCTTCGCCGACCCGTTCGACAGAGGAAGCAAGAGCGGTAGCTCGGGCGGGTGGCGCCGAGGGTGGGCCCCCTCGCGGGTGAGCGAGGGGGACATCCTCGGCGACAGGACCCGCCCGCCTATCGCCCTCGTCCCTCTGCCCAATCAAAACCGGAGCGACGAAGACCCGCGCTTGATCGATCTGATCCGCAGCCTGGAAGGACGCGGCGAGGGTGCGGCCGCCCTCGAGGAAGACGCTGGTGACCCCGCGGCGGCCGAGATCGGCGAGCGCGGAGGCAACGCGATCGGCGCTGGTTTCCCCGCCGGCGACGACGATCTCGGCGCCGGCGTCGCGCAGCGCCATCTGACGCTCGGGATCGGCCTCGGGTGCGACGACGACCAGGACCGGCGAGAGGTCGAGGCTGGCGAGCAGCTTCGAGCCAAGCGGAAGGCGCGCGTCAGAATCGAAGATGACGCGCAGCGGCTGGCGCGGCGCGCCGTCGCAGCGAGCGGTCAGCAGCGGGTCGTCGGCAAGGACGGTGCCGATGCCGCAGGCGATCGCGTCGGATTCGGCGCGCCAGCGGTGAACGAGGGTGCGGCTCTCGGGACCGGAGATCCAGGGGGAGTCGCCGGGGGCCGTCTCGGTGCGGCCGTCCAGGGACATCGCCAGCTTCAGGGTGACGAGCGGCAGTCCCGTCCGGGCGTGCTTGCGGAAGGGCTGGTTCAGCAGCCGCGCCGCGGCGGCCTCCTCGCCGGCGGCGAAGACCACCTCGACGCCGCCGTCGCGGAGGATTCCGGGGCCACGGCCGGCCGCCTTCTCGCTGGGATCGTCGGAGGCGATCACGACGCGGGCGATCCCGGCCTCGAGCACCGCCTCGACGCAGGGCGGCTGCCGGCCGTGGTGGGCGCAGGGCTCGAGCGTCACATACATCGTCGCCCCAGTCGGGTCCTCGCCCCGTTCGCGGCAGTCCTCTAGGGCCGCGCGCTCAGCATGCAGACCGCCCAGCTCTGTGTGGAACCCCTCGCCGATCACGGCCCCGTCGCGAACCACCACGGCGCCGACCAGAGGATTCGGGCTGACCCGCCCCCGCCCGCCCTCGGCCAGCTCCAGAGACCTCCGCAGGTGAACTCGATCCGTGCTTGTGAGCTGGCTGTTCATCGACTGACTGACTGGTCAATCAACAAGTCTAGCGGCGGGGAAAGCCGTCATTCGCGGTCGCGGCTCGCGCGGGTGGCGCCGAGGGCGAGCTCCCTCGCGGGTGAGCGAGGGAGTCGTCCTCGGTGACAGGACCCGCGCGCCGACCGCCCGAATACCCTTCCCACCGCCCCATGAAGCTGATAATCCAGATCCCCTGCCTCAACGAGGAGGCGACCCTGCCCGGCACCCTGGCCGATCTGCCGCGCTCGATTCCGGGCATCGACGCGATCGAGACGCTCGTGATCGACGACGGCTCGACCGACCAGACGGTCGCGGTCGCGCGCGAGCACGGGGTCGACCACATCGTCCGCCTGACGAACAACAAGGGCCTGGCCGCCGGCTTCCAGGCCGGGCTCGACGCCTGCCTCAAGCTCGG
>DATHUE010000126.1:0-17371 GCA_035462545.1 Solirubrobacterales bacterium | reverse complement strand
TCATCCGGGTCCTCCTTGAGGCGTAGGGCGTAGACACCCCAAGCCTCTGAGAGGGCCCGGATGGCCTTTCAGGCGTTCACAACGTATGTGGGCGGATCAGCTAGGATGCGCGCTCGCATGAAGGCCCGCCTCGTCCTACTGCTCCTCGCCGCCGCGCTCGCGGCCCTTGCCGTCGCCGGTTGCGGCGGTGGCGACAGCGGTGGCGGCAGCGAGGACCCGGCCTCGGTGGCGCCGGCGGATGCGCCCCTGTTCATCGAGTTCGCGATTCAGCCCGAAGGCGAACTGAAGTCCAACATCCAGGCGCTGGCGAAAAACCTCGCTGGGATCGACGACCCTGGCGCGATGATCGTCGAACTGCTGGAAAGCGAGGCGACCGACTCCGGCGAAGAGTTCGATTTCGAGAAAGAAGTCGAGCCGTGGCTGGGCGAAAAAGGCGGGATGTTCTTCGGCCGTTTCGACGGCGAGGACTTCCAGGGCTACGGCATCGCCGTGGAAGCCACCGACACTGACGCTGCCCAGCAGTTCATCGACGATCAGATCGTCGGCGGCGACGACCCGACCGAGTCGGGGTCCTACGAGGGGGTCGACTTCACGGTCGAAACCGACGACGGCACCACCGTCGGCCTGATCGACGACCTCTTCGTCTTCGCCGAAACCGAAAAAGGCTTCGAGGAAGCGGTCGACGCTTCCAGCGGCGACTCGCTCGGCGAGGCCGAGTCCTTCACCGCGGCGATTGCCGCTGCGCCCGGCAACAGCTTCGCCGACATCTTCATCGACGTCGGCCGCCTGATCGAGCAGAGCGGCGACGAGATCGACCCCGACGCCAAGCAGCTGTTCGAGACCACCGGCATCGATCCGAGCGAAATGACCGCGACCACGAGCCTGGTCCCGGGCGCCGACCAACTCGAGATCGACATCTCTTCCGACCTCGGCGGGGTAGAGCCGCCCAGCGGCGACGCCTCGGAGCTGCTCGGCTCGCTGCCGCGCGCTTCGATTGCCGCCTTCGCCAGTGCCGGCTTCGGCCAGCAGCTCGAGGAAGGCATCGACAGCCTCGACAAATCTGGGATCCCGGGCGAGATCCCGCCGAACCAGCTGAAGAAGACGATGGCGGCGGCGGGCATAGACCTCGACAAGATCGCCGGTTCGCTGGAAGACGCGGCCCTCTTCGTGCAGGGCGCGAACGAGTCCAGCCTCGGCGGCGCCCTCGTGTTCACCGCCAAGGGCAACGAAGCGACGAACACGGTCTCCAACATCGGTCTCTTCCTCCGTGCCGCCGACGTGCCCGGTGTCACCGCGATCAAGGGCGGGGGCGGAGCGGGCTTCTCCATCCGCGATGCCGAACTCGGCCGTCAGCCGCTGGTCGTCGCCGCCAAGGACGAGCGGATCGCGATCGCCTACGGGGCGAAGGCCGCGGCCCAGGCGCTGGACTCGACGCAGAACTCGAGCCTTGCCGATAACGACACTTACAAGGCAGCCGTCAGCTCACTCGGCGGCACCCCGATCAGCGGCTTCGCCGACGGCGCTGGGGTGCTGAAGCTGGTCGAATCGATGCTCGACGGCGAAGACAGGGCCGAACTTCAGGAAGCCAGGCCTTACCTGCAGAAAGCCCGCTTCCTTGCTGTCGGTGCCGGCAGCAGCGACGGCGTCGCCACTGCGAAGTTGATCCTCGGCTTCAACGAGTAGCCGGCCGTCCGATGAGCGCTGGCGTCGGCATCGATCTGCTCGAGATCGACCGGCTGGAGCGCGCCCTGTGTCGTCGCCCTCGCCTCGCCGAGCGCCTCTTCACCGAGGCCGAGCGCGCCTACGCCGCCGCTCGCGCCCGTCCGGGCCGTCACCTCGCTGCCCGCTTCGCCGCCAAGGAGGCCGTGGTGAAGGCGCTCGGCCTAGGCAGTGGCTTCGGACTGCGCGAGATCGAGGTCCTCGCCGGAGAGCCGCCGACCGTTCGCCTCTCCGGCCGCGCCGCTGCGGCCGCGGGTCAGCGTCGGGTCGAGATCTCCCTCACCCACTCCCGCGACTACGCCGCGGCGGTCGCGATCGCCCAGCCCGGCGACGCCACCCGATGCGGGTCCCGGATCAAGCCAGCTTGAGCTGGCGACGGTCCCGCACGATCGCAAAAGGGTCGTCGGCCGATTTCGGCGGTCGGGCGGCTCGTACTTCTTCGTAGAGCGATTTGAGCATCTCTCCTGCGAGGTAATAGCGTCCCCGGCGCTCTCCCACTGCCTCGACCAACGCGTGGTCGACCATTGCCTTGAGATCCCGCGTCGCCGTCAGGTCGCTGATCTCCTCCCCCATCGCCGCCTCCACCGAGGCCCGGTAGGACCCGCGACGCAGGCGCAGCCCGAAGCTGGCATCCATCAACCCGGCGGCGCACCGTTCCGAGAGGCCGCGGTCCTCGGCAAGCCGCAGGCAATCCAGCCAGACCTTCTCGATCTCCTCTCGGCGGCGCATGGTCGTGCTCGCTTGGTGGTAGTGGGCGCGCAGACAGAACCGCAGCCACTTCCTGGCATCGCGCTCGGGGTGCCAGCCCCCGCCGCCGACATCCTCGAGTACGGCGTAGTAGGCCTCGGTATTGCGTCCGAGGAACTCCTCGATGCTTGAAAAGACCGGGGCGACGACGCTGTCGCGGGCCAGGACCAGCGTTTGCAGGCAACGCGCCATCCGGCCATTGCCGTCGCTGTACGGATGGATGAGGGTCAGGTTCAGATGCGCCATCGCCGCCCTGATCTCGGCAGGGCTCTGGTCGGCTTCGAGGCTGGAGAGCATCTCGTCGATCAGGCCCGGCACCTCCTCACTCGGCGGTCCCTCGTAGACGATCTCATCCGTCGCTTCCCGGTGGATGTAGATCGGCCCCGGTCGCCACTGCCCCGGGTTTTTCGTCAAGTCGTATCTGAGCATCATGTAGTGCAGGCTCTTCAAGAGGCCGGTGTCCACGTCGAGACTCCTGTCGCCGGCGATCTGGAGCACGTAGGTCATCGCGTCGCGGTATCCCGCGAGCGCCAGCTGCGTCTCCTCTTCGGCATCGAGGGTGGGCTCTCCCTCCACTGCCGCGACCACGTCGTCAAGGGAGGCGTTGTACCCCTCGATGCTGTTCGATCCCTGGACCGCCCTGGCGAAGGCCATCCGGCGCAGGGTCCCGGTCCATCGTCGAGGCTCTGCCACCCGGTCGCGAAGGCTTTCGCGCTGGTCGGAGAGCAGGGTGAGAACCTCGAGCTCGTCCTCGCGGAGGTCGGGGGTCTGAAAGATCATGATCTTTAAAAAGTATCAAGATAGAACTGTCCATGACAGTTATTAACTATCAATAGATCATTCAGCTTCCGGGGTTAGTCTGGGCGGGTGAACGCCTGGCTGCGACCGCTCTACGACGCCGCGGGGATGCGGGCGCTCGACAGTTGGGCGATCGAGGAGCGGGGGATTCCCGCGCTGGAGCTGATGGAGGCCGCCGGACGCGCGGTCGCCGAGGCCGTGGCGGAGCTGACGCCCGGCGGCCCGGTGCGGATCGTCTGCGGCAAGGGCAACAACGGCGGCGACGGGCTGGTGGCGGCGCGGTTGCTGGCCGCGACCGGCTTCGAGGTCGAGGCGCTGCTGCTATGGCCGCCGTCGGCGCTGAGCGGGGACGCCGCCGTGAGCCTGGAGCGCTGCGAGGCCGAGCAGGTCGAGCCGGGCGATCTCGACCGCCGCCTTGCCGACTCAGGCGCCGTCGTCGACGCGATCTTCGGCACCGGCTTCTCGGGCGCTCCCCGCGATCCGGCCGCGGCGGCAATCGAGGCGATCAACCGTTGTGGCGCGCCGGTGGTCGCCTGCGACATCGCCTCCGGGGTCGACGCCGCCAGCGGCGAGGTCGTCGGAGCTGCGGTCGAGGCGGCGCTCACGGTCAGCTTTCACGCCGCCAAGGTCGGCCAGCGGGTGGCGCCCGGCAAGTGGCACTGCGGCGAGCTGCGAGTCGTCCCGATCGGGATCCCGGCCGGTGCGCCCGGCGAGCCGGCGGCGGCGACCATCGACCCGGCGGTGCTGGCGCTGGCGCCGCGCCGCGGCCCGCGCTCGACCAAGTTCAGCTCCGGCCAGGTGACGATCGCCGGCGGTTCGCGAGGCCTGACCGGGGCGGTCCGACTGGCTTCGCTCGCGGCGATCCGGGCCGGTGCCGGCTACGCGACCGCCGCCGTCCCCGCCGACCTCGAGCAGGTCTTCGAGCTCGCACAGCCGGAGGTGATGTCGCGCGGTTGCCCGGGTGGCGACGGTTGCCTGGCGCCGGCCTCGGCGAGGGAGGTGCTGCGCGCCTTCGAGCCGGCGGCGGCGGGAGTGCTCGGCCCCGGCCTCGGCCGCGACCCCGGCTCGATCGAACTCGCCCAGGAGGTCGTCGGGGCGATTACGGCGCCGCTGGTGATCGATGCCGACGGTCTCAACGCCTTCGCCGGTCAGCTGAGCCGGATCGCCGCCCGCGAGGCGCCGACCGTTCTCACCCCGCACGCGGGCGAGCTCGGCCGCCTGCTCGGCCGCGGGTCGGGGGAGGTCGCCGCCCACCGCCTCGCCAGCGCCCGCGAGGCGACGGCGGTCGCCGGCGCGGTGGTCGTGCTGAAGGGCGACGAGACGATCGTCTGCGAGGGCGACCGCGTCGCGGTCAACGCGATCTCCTCCCCGGCGCTGGCCACCGCCGGGACCGGCGACGTCCTCTCCGGGATCATCGCGGCGCTGCTGGCACGGGGCCTGGATCCGTTCGCTGCCGCCTGTGCTGCCGTAGTCGCCCACGCGCGCGCCGGCCGCGAGGCGGCACGCCGGGTCGGCGCCGCGGAGTCGGTGATCGCCAGCGACGTGATCGATTCGATTCCCGCGGGAATGCTGCCCGACACCGCCGTCGAATAACCTCGCTGCCGATGAAGACCGCCGCCGAGATCATGGACGCGAACGTCCCCAGCGTCTCGCCCGACGACGACGCCCGCACGGCGATCGACCTGCTTGCCAAGACCGAGCTGGGGGCGATCCCGGTGGTCGACGCGGACCGTCGCGTGGTCGGAATCGTCAGCGAGTCCGATCTGGTCCTCAGCGACGAGGAGTCGGATCTGCACCTGCCGCATTACCTCAACATCATGGGTGGGATCGTCTTCGTCGGCTCGATGAAGGGCTTCGAGGAGCGTCTCGACAAAGCCTTCGCAACCCGGGTCGAGGAGCTGATGACGGCCGACCCGGTCACCGCCCACGACTTCGAAGCGGCCAACCGGGTGGCGAAGAAGATCGCCGAGAAGCACCACAATCACTTGCCCGTGGTCGACGCCGACGGGCACCTGGTCGGCATGGTCACCCGGGCCGACGCGCTCGCCGCCGTCGTCGACGCCGCCGACGAGTAGGGCGATGGAGCGGGCGCACGCCCGGATCGACCTCGACGCCCTGCGTGCCAACTGCGCTCGGCTGAAGTCGGAGCTGGGTGAGGCGGAGCTTTGCGTGGTGGTCAAGGCAGACGGCTATGGCCATGGGGCCGATCGCTGCGCCTCGGCGGCCATGGAGGGCGGCGCGACCCGGCTGGCGGTCGCAACCGCGAGCGAGGCGGAACAGATCGGCCGCCGCTTCCAGCACGTGCCGCTGCTGACGATGGGCGCGCTGAGCGAGGACGACGTCGACGTCGTCCTCTCCGCCGGCTCGGAGCTGGCGCTGTGGCGGGAGGGCTTCCGCGCCCTCCTGGCCGCCCGCGCCCGCGCCCAGGGCCGGCCCGCCCGTGTCCACGTCAAGTACGACAGCGGCATGGGCCGGCTCGGGACCGCCGACCCGGCCGAGGTGCTGGCGCTCGCGCGCGCGGTGGACGCCGATCCGGACCTCCAGCTGGGGGGCGTCTGGACCCACTTCGCCACGGCTGACGAACCGGGGGCCGACGGCGGCTTCTTCGAGCTGCAGCTGGAGCGCTTCGAGCGGGTCACCGCAGCGGTCAAGTCCGAGTTCCCCGCGGTCACCGTCCACGCCGCCAACAGCGCCGCCGTCTTCCGCGACCGCCGCTCGCACTTCGACATGGCCCGCTGCGGGGTCGCCGCTTACGGCCTCGACCCGTTCCAAGGCGACCCGGCCGAGCATGGCCTGAGGCCGGTGCTCTCGCTGCGCTCCCACGTCGCCGACGTCAAGCGCTTCCCGGCCGGGACCAGCGCCGGCTACGGGCGCAAATGGGCAGCCCCGGAGGACACCTGGGTCGGCGTGATCCCGCTTGGGTACGGAGACGGGGTGCGGCGCGGCCTCTCCAACAACGCCGAGGTCCTGGTCGAGGGGCGGCGCGTGCCGGTGGTCGGGACGGTCTCCATGGACAACGTCACCGTCGACCTCGGTCCGGACAGCAGCGTCGAGCCTGGCGCCGAGGCGGTGCTGATCGGCGCCCAGGGCAGCGACGCGATTCTCGCCGAGGAAGTCGCGGCGCGGCTGGACACGATCAACTACGAGGTCACCTGCGGCATCTCCGCCCGGGTGCCGCGACGGCCGGCCTGAGTGGCGCTTTTGCATGCCTATGGCTGACAACGGCGCCACGCTCACCGACGCGCTTCTGAGCGCGCCGCTGGTCGCGTCGGTGCGGCAGGCGCTCGGCGACGCCGAGGGGGTCTGGGTGGTCGGCGGCGCCGTCCGCGATGCCGCCCTCGGGCAGCGGATCGAGGACGTGGACCTCGCCGTTGCCGGGGATCCGGGTCCGCTGGCCAAGGCCGTCGGCCGCGAGCTCGGCGAGCACGCCTTCGAGCTTTCCGCCGAGTTCGGGACCTGGCGGGTGGCGGGTCCCGGGGGTCACGGGCAGATAGACCTCACGGTCCTGCGCGGCGCCGGCATCGAGGCCGACCTCGCCGAACGCGATTTCACCATCGGCGCCGTCGCCGTACCGCTGGCCGGCGGCGACCCGATCGATCCGCTCGGCGGTCTCGCCGATCTCGAGGCGAAGCTGCTGCGCGCGATTCAGGAGGGCTCCTTTGCCGCGGACCCGCTGCGACTCCTGCGAGCCGCCCGGCTCGCCGCCGAGCTCGACCTGGCGATCGAGACCCGGACCGCGGAGCTGGCGCGGGCGCTCGCCCCACGCGCCGCCGACCCCGCCGGTGAGCGGCAGCTTGCCGAGTTGCGGCAGCTGGTCGGCGGCCCCGACCCGTTGCGCGGACTCGCCCTGCTCGAGGACCTCGGCCTCACCCCGGTGGTGCTGCCGGAGCTGGAGGACCTGCGCGGGGTCGAACAGGGGCCCAACCATCACCTCGACGTCTACGACCACACCGTCGCCGTGCTCGAGCACACCCTGGAGATCGAGCGCGACCTCGACCGCTTCGCCGGCGAGTACGCGCCCGAGGTGGCGGCGCTCCTGGCCGAACCGCTCGCCGACGAGGTCAGCCACGGCACGGCCCTGCGCTTCGGCGCCCTCCTCCACGACATCGGCAAGCCGGCGACCAAGGGGGAGCGAGACGGCTTCGTCAGCTTCGTCGGCCACGACCGCGAGGGGGCCGAGGTCATCGGCGGCATCTGCGCCCGCTTCCGCGCCAGCCGGCGCCTTACGCAGCACCTTCGGGGCCTGGCCCTGCATCACCTCCGCCTCGGCTTCATGGTCCACGAGGCGCCGCTGCCGCCGCGCCGGGTCCACCAGTATCTGCGTGCGACCGAGCCGGTCAGCGCCGACGTCACCCTGCTCACCGTCGCCGATCGACTCTCCGCCCGCGGGATCGGTCCGATCGCCAGCCCGGAGATGGTCGATAGGCACTTGGGTCTCGCTCGGCAGCTGCTCGGCGCCGCGCTCGATTGGCGCCGGCAGGGACCCCCGGTGCCGCTGCTGCGTGGCGACGAGCTCGCCGCCGAGCTCGGGATCGGAGCCGGGCCGGAGCTGGGAGAGATGCTGGCCGAGCTGGAGGCGGCTCAGTACGCGGGGGAGGTCTCGACTCGCACCGAGGCGGTAGAGCTCGCCCGTCGGCTGCAGGGCTGAGCCTCGGGGCGACCTTCTCAGGTAGCCTCTCCGCCGCATGGCCAAAGAGGAAAAGATCGAAATGGAGGGGGAGATCACCGAGGCTCTCCCCAACACGATGTTCCGGGTCAAACTCGACAACGGCCACGACGTGCTCGGCCACATCTCGGGCAAGATGCGCCGCCACTACATCCGCATCCTCCCCGGCGACCGCGTCAAGATCGAGCTTTCGCCTTACGACCTCGATCGTGGGCGCATCACTTATCGCTACAAATAGCCATCTCGGCGATCAGGGCTGACCAGGCGAAGTCCTTGGCGCCGAGGCCCCTGCCGGTCCGCGGGTCGTAGTACTCGCGCAGGCCTTCGCGGGCGACGGTCGCGATCAGGTTGTCGGCGAGGCACTGTGCCTCGGTCTCGTAGCCGAGCCGCCGCATCCCCAGCCAGACCATCCAGGCCGAGTTGACCCAGGTCGGGCCGCGCCAGTAGCGGCGGATCGGGCCGTGGCCGCCGTCGGGCTCGTAGCTCGGTTCCGAGGCGGCGACCGACGGCGGCGCCACCGCGGTGAGGAACTCGCTCGGGTTCAGCAGGTGCTGCTCGACCAGGCGGCGGCCGATCTCCTCCGGCAGGTCGGGCAGGGCGAGCGGCGCCAGCGAGGCCCAGGTGACGACATCCGGTCGCTCCCCGCCCGGCAGCACCTCGTCGAGAAAGAGGCCGCGGCGCTCGTCCCAGAGCCGCTCGACCAGTGCCGGCGTCGCCGAGGGTCGTCCCAGCGCCTGCAGGGAGAGCGACCAGAGCGTGTTGACGACGACCTCGCAGAGCAGTGGGCCGCCGGCAGCGCGGACGCGACGCGCGTCGAAGCCGAGCCGGCGGTTGCGCGCGACCAGCAGGGGGAAGCCGAGTCGTCCGACAGCGCGCCGTCCCCAGACCGAGTCGAACTTCGGCGAAGCGTCGAGCCCCGACTCGTCGGGCTGCAGGATCCAGAGCAGCCCGTCGCCCTCGAGATCGCGGTTGGCCGCCAGCCAGTCGGCCTGGGCGGCGATCCGCGGCTCCGCCGCCGGGTCGCCGACCGCCAGCTTCCAGGCCCAGGCCAGCAGCGGCGGCTGGATCGTCTCGGTCTGCAGTGCCCGCCGCGAGGTGACGTTGTAGAAGGCGAGCCTGGTCAGCGAGACCGGCCGGCGCCAGAAGATCGTGTGGCCGATGAAGCCGTCGGGGCGCTGCACCCCGAGCAGGCTCTCCAGCTCCGCCCGCGCCCGCTCCGGTTCGCTCCGCGCTCGCACGATCGCCGCGAAGCAGGAGTCCCAGTACCACTGCCACGGGTACCGTCCGGGGCTCGGCTCGGTGTACGCGTACTCGCGCCCCTGCCACTCGCCCTCGCGCCACCCCTGGCGCAGCACCCTCTCCGTCTCCGCCAAAACCGCCGCCGACGGGCCGATTTCGTCCTCGATTTGGACGCTTTCGGCCCGTCGGTCCATCAGTCGGCGGTGCGGCGCATTTCGCGCAGGGCGAGGGTGCCGAGGAGGAGGAGCAGGCCGGCGATGGCGAGCAGGCCGGGCCAGGTGTCGGCCCAGGTGACGGTGCCGACGAAGCCCTGGCGCGCCGCTTCCAGCACCTCGGTGACCGGGTTGACCTCGGCGACCGTCTGCAGCCAGCCCTGCAGCAGCGCCAGCGGCGCGTAGGCGGTCGTGGTCAGGGTCAGCGCCATCATTCCCGCCTGCATCAGCGGCGCCGCGGCCTGGCTCCTGAAGCGCAGCGCCAGGAACGATCCCCAGCAGGCGGCCACGGCCGCCATCGCCACCACCATCAGGTAGCAGACCAGCAGACCGTCGATCCCGGGGAAGCCGGCGCCGAGCGCCAGCGCGATCGCCAGGACGAAGGTGGCGGGAATCGTCGCCCGGGCGCTGGCCGACAGGACCACGCCGGCGAGCAGCACCCAGCGCGGGGCGGGGGAGGCGAGCAACCGGTCGACCCAGCCGGATTCGTAGTCGCGGGCGAGATTGACCCCCGCGGCGGCGCCGGTGAAGCCGGCGCCCTGCAGCATGCTGACCGGGACGAGGAAAGCCTCGTAGGTGTCGGTGCCGAAGCCCTGCAGCTGCGTCAGGGCGCCGAAGACGCCGTTGAGGCCGAGGAAGAAGATCGTCGGCGCCAGCACCCCCGGGATCGCCGCCCCCGGCACCCGCACCAGCTCGTTCTTGGAGCGCGCCATCAGCGCCCCGATCGTCGCCAGGTTGACCCGCCAGGCGGGCACCGCCGGCCTGGGCATGGCTGCCGCCTCCATCAGCCGGCCCTCAGCCGGTGCCGCAGCGCCCGCGCGCTGAGCACCAGCCCGAACAGGGCGATGCCGAGGATCGCCGCCACCGCCTCCAGGGTGTGGGTGGCGTCGATGCCGGCGATGATCGGCTCCCGCACGCCCTCGGCGATGAAGCTCAGCGGGTTGTAGGCGGCGATCGTCTTCGCCGGCTCGATCATCAGCTCCTCCGGAAAGAACGCCGAAGAGAGGAAGAGGACGACGAGGACCAGCGGGAACAGCCCCTGGACGACGCTGGCACTGCCGCTGCGCAGGGCGATCGCGGCACCGATGCCGCCGACCGCGAGGGCGGAGGCGGTGACGAGGACGATCGCCAGCAGCGCTCCGGCGGCACCGCTCTCGATCTCGGCGCCGAAGATCAGCCCGATCGCCAGGAACCAGATCGCGCCGAACAGGCCCAGCGCGGCCGTCCCCGCCAGCCGCCCGAGGACGATCGCGAAGCGCGGGATCGGGGCGGCGAAGAGGCGGTCGGTGAAACCCATCTCGATGTCGACCGCGAGTGCGATGCCGCCGCTGTTGCCGGCCAGCATCATCGACTGCAGCATCGCCCCGGCGAGCATGAACTGGAGGAAGCTCTGCACCGGGGGGAAGCCGGGCAGGTTGACGGCGCCAGCCGCGCCACCGGTCTGGATCGCCAGCAGCAGGGTGGGGAAGACGATGATCGGGGCGATCAGCTGCGGCCGGCGGAAGGTTTGACGGATCGAGCGCATCCCCAGCGCCCGTACCACCCGCGCGTTGGCCGCCAGTGAGCTCACGCCGGGGTCGCCGCCCCCTCGGCGCCCTCCTCGTCCTCCTCGAGGTGGTAGCCGGTCTTGGCGACGAAGACGTCGTCGAGGGTGGGGCGGACCAGCTCCAGCGACTCGACCGCGATGCCGGCATCGTCGAGGGCGCGCACCACCCGCGGAATGTCGGCGGCGCCGTTCTCGACCTCGACCAGGACCGTCTTGCCGTCCTTCGGCGGCATCAGCTTGCCCAGCGCCCGGCAGACCCGCTCTGCCTCGGCGACCGAGCCGTCGGCGAGCTGCAGCTGCACGTGCGGGTGGCCGATTTCCGCCTTCAGCGCCTCCGGCGTCCCCTCGGCGACGAGCGTGCCGCGGTCGATGATCCCGACGTTGTCGGCGAGCTGGTCGGCCTCCTCCAGGTACTGGGTGGTGAGGAACACGGTGGTGCCGGCCTCGTTTAGCGCCCGCACCTCGTCCCAGATCGTCTTGCGGCTGACCGGGTCGAGGCCGGTGGTGGGCTCGTCGAGGAACAGCACGCTGGGCTCGTGGACGAGGGCGGCGGCGAGGTCGAGCCGGCGCTTCATCCCGCCCGAGTAGGTGCCGACGCGGCGGTCGGCGGCGGCGTCGAGCCCGACCCGCTCCAGCAGCGCGTCGGCGCGCCGCCTGCCCTCGGCACTGGGAATGCCCTGCAGCGTCGCCTGCAGCCGGATCAGCTCGCGCCCGGTCATCAGCGGGTCGAGCGCCGCCTCCTGTAGGGCGACCCCGATCGAGGAGCGCACCGCCCGCGCTTCGCTGACCACGTCATGGCCGGCGACGGTGGCGCTGCCGCCGGTCGGCAGCAGCAGCGTCGTCAGCATCCGCACGGTCGTCGTCTTGCCGGCCCCGTTCGGGCCGAGGAAGCCGTAGATCTCGCCTTCGGCGACTTCGAGGTCGACGCCCTGCACCGCAAACACCTCGTCGAAGGCGCGCTGCAGCCCGGCTACCTCGATCGCGGCCACGCTCAGGCCTGGGCCGGCTCGGTCGCGGCCAGCGACGGGCGCGCCTCGACCCAGCGGCGGTCGGTGGCACGCTCCAGCGCCTCGGCGGCGTCGAGCAGCAGCTCGTCACGGCCCCAGGCGGCCTGCAGCTGCCGGCCGATCGGCAGTCCCTCGGAGAGCCCGCCCGGGACGCTGATCGCCGGGATGCCGGTGAGGTTGGCGAGCGCGGCACCGCGGACGTTGCCGGAGTCGGCGGTGACGGTGCCGGAGGGGAGTTCGATCAACGGTGCCTGCAGGGGCGGCGCCACCGCCGGCACGGTCGGCCAGGCGATCAGGTCGACCTCGGCGAACAGCTCGGCGAGCCGGCGGCGCATCAGCGTCCGCATCGCGTAGGACTTGACGCCGGCTGCCGCCGGCAGCAGCGACCGGAACTTGAGGACGCCGCGGGCGATCGGGCTCAGCTCGGGATCGAGGGCGTTGAGCTTCGCCGGGGTCACGTTGCCGAGCCCCTCGACGTTGGCGATCAGGACCGTCGCCATCGTCGCCGGGCCGAGGTCTGCCAGCTCGATCTCACGCACCTCGCCGCCGGTCTCGGCCCGCAGCGCCTCGATCGCCTCCTCGCAGGCCGCGCCCACCGCTGGCGCCACGTCCTCGGAGACCTCGCCGCGGACGATGCCGATCCGCGGCCGGCGCGGCTCACCCGCCTCCCAGGACTCGCCGGCGAGGGCGGAGCCGAGCAGGCGGGCGTCGGCGGCGTCGGCGCAGAGCGGTCCGGAGACGATCGTGGTCGAGGTGTCGGCCATGTGGTGTCCAGCCATCGGCAGGCGGCCGAAGGTCGGCTTCAGCCCGGTCAGGCCGCAGTAGGCGGCCGGGAAGCGGATCGAGCCGACCCCATCGGAGCCGACGGCCCCGGCGACGAGGCCGCCCGCTACCGCGGCGGCGGGGCCGCTGGAGGAACCGCCGGGGCAGCGCTCGGTGTCCCAGGGATTGCGGGCCGGTCCGTAAACGGAGACGTTGCCGGTGCTGCCGGCACCGAGCTCGTGCATGTTGCCGACGCCGACGATCACGGCGCCGGCGTCGCGCAGGGCGCGGTAGGGGCCGGACTCGCCGGGAGCGCTCGGCGCCAGCATCTCGGCGGCGCCGAAGCGCTGCGCCCTCCAGGGCAGCGGCCACTCGTCCTTGAACACGACCGGCACGCCGTGCAGCGGCCCCGGCGGGGCGGCGGCGAGCATCTCCCGCGAGCGCTCCGGGAAGCTGGCGACGACGGCGTTGAGCGCGGGGTTGCGCGCCTCGATCCGGCCGAGCGCCTCCTCCAGCAGCTCCGCAGGGTCGGCCTCGCCGGCGGCGATCGCCGCGGCCTGACCGCGCAAGCTGAGGTCGAGCGCGCTCACACCCGCTCCGGCGGCCGCGACAGGTCGGCGTTCGGCTCGGGGTCGACCCCGGCCAAATCGATTTCCAGCAGCTCCAGGAGCGGCGGCCAGAACAGCTCTTTGGCGGCGCTCATCACCGCCAGTTCGATCTCGTCCGCCTCGATCCCCAGCGCTCTCAGGCCGGCCGGGACGAGTTCGTCTGCGTGGTTGGGATCGTCCATCGGGCGCCGGCAACCCTATCGGGGAGGGGTGGCCGGCTTCGTGCAGAAAGACCTCTGGTGGCGCATCCCGCCGCCGCGGGCGGCAGAATCCGGCCGCAACTGGGCCGTGCGCCCGGTGTTTGACTGGACTCCGATGCCTACCGACGCCCACACCACTCCACGCCGCCACTGGCCAGCTCTTGCCGGCGCGCTCTGCCTGTTGACGGCGCTGGTTGCGATGGCGCTCGCCAGTCCCGGGCCCGCCGACTCGGCGCCCCTGCGTGTCGTCGTCCTCGGCCAGACGGCGGAAACGCCGAAAGCCTCCTGTCCCGGCAAAGTCGAAAACAACGTCGAAGTCGCCTCCTGCCGGGTCGAGGGCCATGTAACCGGCTTCCAGTCGATCGCCGGCGGCGTGCCGCGGCCGTTCGAGGTGCCGTTCGACGGCAAGATCGTCGCCTGGTCGATCACCCTCTCCAAGCCCTCGAGCAAGGAAACCGAGACGAGGACCGACGAGGTCGGCTTCTTCGACGACCTGCTCGGCCGCCCCTCGCAGGCGCGGATCGGGATCCTGCGTCCAGTCGAGGACTCGAAGCCGCCGAAATACACCCTGGTCCGGCAGAGCCCCCTGCAGGTGCTCAACCCCTACTTCGGCAGCACCCCCGTCTTCGCCCTCGAGCACCCGCTCTCGGTCCTCCAGGGGCAGATCGTCGCCTTGACGGTCCCCACCTGGGCGCCGATGTTCGCCTTCAACGTCGAATCCGATAACACCTGGCGCGGCAGTCGCCTGCCCAACAAATGCTCCTCCGGCGAGGACATTCAGGCCGGCAACCCGCAGCAGGGCGTCGGCAAAACCAAGACTTACGGGTGCTACTACTCCAACGCGCGGCTGCTTTACACGGCGACGCTGGTCAAAGCGCCGTAGCGTCGAAGGGGTGCGAGGGGTCACGGCCGGATACCCCTCCTCACTGCACCTCGGAGGGAGAAGCGGTTGATGGCTGGCGCCTCGGACGTTGGCGGCCCTCCTCATGCCGATACGTTCGGAGGGGTACCCGGCCGTGACCCGACGGAGCCGCTTGCGGGCTACGGAGTGGATCGGAGGGGTGGCGGTGGGGTCGCTCGCGGAAGTCGGCGCATTTTTGTGGCTGAGTTCTGACTTTGTGCGTGCCATGGGTGCGCTTTTCCTTGGCAGGGTCGGCGCGTGCTTGCGGTTGCGCCCTATCTGCTCCTGCTGCTCGGCTCGTTTGTGCCTCGAGTTGAAGATCCGCTGCCGAACGAAATCGGCCTCGGCCATCTGTTCTATGCGGCAGGTATGGGAGGGGTTCTGGGTGGTGTGCTGTTCGCCTGGTCGACGGAGCGGAGACGTGATTCGGCGATCAAGTGGGGCGGAGTCTGCGGCTTTGTGCTGGGAGCCGCCCTTTATCTACTGGCCTTGCTCGTTCAGGTAGGCTCTCACCTATGAGACGTTTTGTCCGAAGCTTTTGGGGCGTCGTCCTTCTGGGCAGCACGGCGAACATCGCCACCATCGCCGTCACCGGAGCGAACGCGGAGGCTGCTCAGCTAATCCTGTTCGGCTACGTCGCGCTCGCCGTCCTCTGGATGAGGATCGCGGATCTGCCGGAAGAGTGGGAGGCTAAATGGCGGACTGGCGGAGGCCGCAGTAAGGGCAGTCGCTGACGTCCAGCCCGATCAGCTGGTCGCAGCGGCGGCAGGCGCGAAGGTTGGCCGGCTCGCGGGGGAGGGCGGAGACGGAGGGGGCGAGAGGGAGGACCATCGCCACCGGATGCATCTCCTCGCCGGTCTCGCGGTCGGTGTAGACCTGGCCCGGCTCGGCCTCGGCGAGAGCCTCGCGGCCGGAGGCCGGGGCACGCATCCGGTAGAGCTGCTTCGAGTTCATCGCCGGGGAGACTAATAGCTTGGGCGGCTCGATGCGCGTCTTGATCTTCCACGGCTACATGCTGCGCGGCACCGGCAGCAACATCTACAACGCCAACCTCGGCCCGGCCCTGGCGCGGCTCGGACACGAGGTGCACCTGCTCTGCCAGGACCGCGAGGTCGAGCTGCCGGGAGTTCGAATCCACAACCCCGACATCGGCGGCCTGCTGCCGGTCTACGTCAAGGATCCCTATCCCGGTTTCGAGGTCAAGGCCTTCCAGGAGCTGGGCGAGGCCGAGCTCGAGCGCTATATCGAGGCCAACGTCGCCGCGGTGCGGGCAGTGGCGGCGGAGGCGGGCGGCATCGACGCCGCCCTCGCCAACCATTTGGTGATGGGGCCGGCGATCCTCGCCCGCGCCGGCGTCGCCCCGTTCGCCGCCAAGATCCACGGCTCGGCGCTCGAGTACACGGTCAAACCGCACCCGCGCTATCGCCCTTACGCGGAGGAGGGGATGGCGGCGGCCAGCGGCGTCCTCGTCGGCTCCCACCACACCGCCGAGTCCCTGTGGAAAGCGCTTCCTGGGGTGCCGGGCCTCGAAGCCAAGACCCGCCTAGGACCACCCGGCGTAGATACCGAGGGATTCGCGCCCGGCGGTGTTCGCGATCCCCTGGTGGCGTTCGTAGGGAAGCTGATCGTGTCCAAGGGAATCGATCTATTGCTCGCTGCGTGGCCGATGGTTCACGCAAAACATCTCGAGGGGCGGCTGCAAATCGCCGGCTTTGGCGAGTACGAGGATGCGGTGCGGCGACTGCTCGCCGCCTTGGACCGAGGTGACCTCGACGATGCCCGCGAGGTGGCCCGGCTCGGGCGCGCCCTCGAGGGCGGCGAGGAGAAGCCGCTGAAGATCCTCTCCGCCTTCCTCGCCGACCCACCCACTGGCTACGCCGAGGCGGCCCGCGCCGCCGCCGGCTCGGTCGAGCTGCTCGGCCGGCTCGAGCACGACGAGGTGGCGGCGTTGCTCCCGCAAGCGCAGGCGCTGGTGATGCCGAGCACCTTCCCCGAGGCGTTCGGGATGGTCGCCGCCGAGGCCGCGGCCTGCGGGACCCTGCCGATCTCGGCCGGGCACTCGGGGATGCTGGAGGTCTCCCGCCAGCTCTCCGGGTCGCTGCCGGAGTCGGTGGCATCGCTCGTCTCCTTTGCGGTCGAGACCGGCGCGGTCGAGGCGCTCGCCGACCGCCTCGACGCCTGGCTCTCTCTGCCCGACGCCGAGCGCGAGCGCGCCCGCCGCGCTCTGGTGGGGACGGTCGCCAGGCTCTGGAGCTGGGAGGCGGTTGCCCGAGGCGTGCTTTCGGCAGCCGCGGGTGAGCTCGGTGACCTGTCGCTTCCCGAGTAGGAATCGACGCCTTCGTGGCGACCGTCATTTGGACCTGAAAGCCTCCGACCGCCGCTTCAATAGAATGCCCGCCGCCTCATGTACGGCCGCCTCCCGATAGCGAAGATGATCGCTGCCACCGTCGCCCTGACCGCGGCGATCTCGGCGGTGATGCTGCCGATCAACTGGAATGGTCAAGGAGCTTCGACTGCGGCGCCGAAGATCGACGAGCTGCTCGGCGTGATGATCGTCCTCTCGGCCTTCGTCTTCTCGCTGGTGATGGTGATGCTCTTCTACGCGCTTTGGAAATTCAAAGCGAAGCCGGGGGACGAATCCGACGGCGAGCCGATCCACGGCAACACCCGGCTCGAGGTCGCCTGGACCCTGATCCCGACGATCATCGTCCTCTTCGCCGGCGGCTACAGCTGGTCGGTGCTCGACTCGATCGAAGAGCCGGCCGAGAACCCGCTCACGGTCGACGTCTTCGCCCAGCAGTTCGCCTGGAGCTTCGGCTACCCGGGCAAAGACTTCGCCTTCTCCGAAGGCGAGCTGCACGTCCCGGTCAACCGCCAGGTCCACTTCAAGATGCACGCGCAGGACGTGATCCACTCCTTCTGGGTCCCCGAGTGGCGGATCAAGAAAGACGCCGTCCCCGGCATCA
>DATHUE010000125.1:0-9039 GCA_035462545.1 Solirubrobacterales bacterium | reverse complement strand
CGGCCCGAGCGAGGCGAGCTCGTCGAGGCTGGCGCGGGCGGTCTCGCGCAGCTCCGCCGGGTCGCCGCCGAGGTCGAACAGCGGCGCTCCGACCGTCGCCCGCACGCCGGCGTCGGCGACCGCCTGCGCCACCTCGGCCGGGAACCAGTACATGTCCCAGAAGCGGGTGGTGCCGCTGCGGATCATCTCCGCACAGGCCAGCCGCGTGCCCCAGTAGACGTCCTCGGGCTCGAGCCGCTTCTCGACCGGCCAGATCCGTTCCCGCAGCCAGGGCATCAGCGGCAGGTCTCCTCCGGAACCGCGGAACAGGGTCATTGCCGCGTGGGTATGGGCGTTCAGCAGCGGCGCCACCAGCGGCGCGCCGCCGGCCTCGATCGTCTCGTCGCCGGGCGCTGGCTCGACCTCGGGCCCGAGCGCGGCGATCCGGCCGTGCTCGCAGCGCAGCCCGACCCTGGCGCCGTCGAGCGTCGCCCCGCGCACCGCCAGCGCCGGCCCTGGCGCCGGCGCGTTCAACCCAGCGCCCCCAGCCGTGGCAGCACCGCGGCCAGGGCGTCGCGGAGGCGGACCGCGTTCTCCGCCCGCACCGCCTCGATCTGACCGACGGTGAGCGGCTCGGCGGCGAGCCCGTTGGCGAGGTTGTCGACGATGCAGACGGTCGCGTAGGCAAGGCCCATCTCGGCGGCGATCGTGCACTCGGCGCCGATCGTCATCCCCACCACCTCGGCGTGGCCGGCGAGCAGGCGGATCTCCGCCGCGGTCTCGAACCGGGGCCCGGTCGTCTGCCAGTAGACGCCGCCGTCGCGCAGCGGCAGTCCCGCTTCGAGCCAGGCGGCGATCACTTCCCGCCGCCAGGCGGAGTCGAAGCCCGGGGTCATGTGGGCGCTGGCGTCGGTCCGGCTGGTGGGCCCGACGCCGAGGGCGATGAAATCGTCGGGGCAGAGGAAGCTGCCGACGCCGATCTCGGGCTTCAGCGATCCGACCGAGGCGATCGCCAGCACCCGGTCGCAGCCCTGCTCCGCCAGGTGCCCGAGGTTTCCGGCGTGGTCGACCTCGTGCGGCAGGACGTAGCCCTCGCCGCTGCCGTGGCGCTGCACGACCGCCGCCCCGTGCTCGGCCGCGGCGGCGGCGATCTCGGCGCCGTGCGGCCCGATCGCGTTGCTGCCCAGCACCACCGCCAGCCTGCCCATCGGTCGATCCTACGAGTCTTCGCGGTGGGCGAGGAAGGCGGCGGTGGCCTCGTCGTGGTCGACCAGCGGCGCCGGGTAGTTGCGCGGACGCTCCGCGCCCTGCAGCCGCCAGGGCCGGTGCACAGCGCTGCCGGGAACCGCTTCCAGCTCCGGAACGTAGCGCCGCACGTAATCCCCCTCGGGGTCGAAGCGCTTTGCCTGGCGCAACGGGTTCAGCACCCGGTTGGGGCGGGTGTCGTTGCCGGTCCCGGCAACCCATTGCCAGTTGCCCGCGTTGTTGGCGACGTCGCCGTCGAGCAGGAGGTCCCAGAAGTGCCCGGCTCCCGCTTTCCAGTCGAGGTAGAGGTCCTTGCAGAGGAAGGAGGCGACGACCATCCGCGCCCGGTTGTGCATGAACCCCTCGGCGGCCAGCTGGCGCATTCCGGCGTCGACGATCGGGTAGCCGGTCAGCCCCTCGCGCCAGGCGTCCAGGGCTCGTCGTGAGCGCGACCAGCGGTCGCTGCGCGGGCGGTAGTCGCGCCGCGGCAGGGCCGGGAACGCGGCCAGCACCTGGTGGTTGAAGTCGCGCCAGCAGAGCTGGCGAACGTAGGCGCTGCCGCCGGGCCGGCTTTCGGCGTCGGCGGCGAGCTCCAGCGGCGAGAGGCAGCCGAACCGCAGGTAAGCGCTGAGCCGCGAGGTGGCATCGCCGGGGAGGTCGTCGTGGCGATCTTCGTAGGCGACGAGCCCCTGGCGGAGGAAGGCGCTTTTCAGCCGCCGCGCCTCGCGCTCGCCGCCTTGAGCGCGGCTGGGGGAGGGCGCGCGGCTCCCAGTTCGGGACGATTCCCCGAGCAGCTTCCGCAGCGGGGGGATGCGGCCGGCGCTGGGCCCGGCCGGGACCGCCAGCCGCCGCGGTGCCCCGAGCGGCCGCCGTCGTGGAGCCGCCGCCCAGGCGCGGTGGTAGGGAGTGAAGACCTTGAAGTGGTCGCCGCCGGTGGGAGTGACTGCGCCCGGCTCGACCACCGTCACCCCCGGGTGGGCGACGAACTCGATCCGCTCCTCCGCGCAGGCCCGCCGCAGCCGCTGCTCGCGACGCCGGGCGTAGGCGCTCCAGTCGGCGCTGACATGCAGCTCCGTCGCTCCCGCCTGGCGGGCGAGCGCAACCGCCTCCCGCACCGGATCGCCCTGCCGCACCAGCAGCCGCCCGCCCGCAGCCCGGAGCGACTCGTCGAGGTCGAGCAGCGCCTCGCGCATGAAGGCGAGGCGGTTGGGGGCGGCAAGGCGGGAGGCGAGCAGCGCCTCGTCGAAGACGAACAGCGGCAGCACCCGGTCGGCCCGTGCCGCCGCGGCGAGGGCGGGGTGGTCATGCGTCCGCAGGTCGCGGTTGAAGAGGACTAGGGCGGTTTTCACGGTGGGGCAGAGGGTAGGGGGGCGGGGTCATGGGAGAAAGGGGAGAACGGCCTTCCGGCAGAGAGGAGACCGAGGGCGAGCGCCTCGACCGCAACCTCGGCGAGCTGTTGCAGGAGCTGCGCGTCGCGCTGCCGGGCGTGCAGGTGCTGTTTGCCTTCCTGCTCGCGGTCCCCTTCCAGCAGCGCTTCGCGGGAATCACCGAGTTCCAGAAGGACGTCTACTTCGCGACGCTGATGCTGACGGCGCTCTCGGCGGTGCTGCTGATGGCCCCGACCGCCTACCACCGGATGACCTTCCGCCGCCAGCAGAAGGACCACCTGGTGTTCCTCGCCAACCGGCTGACGATCGCCGGCCTGGCGATTCTGGCGCTGGCGATGACCGGGGCGATCGTGCTGGTCACCGACTTCCTCTTCAGTACCGCTGCCACCCTCGTCACCGCCGGTGTCGCCGTGCTCGTCTTCGTCCTCCTGTGGTTCGCGCTGCCGCTGAAGCGGCGGGCGGGGTCCGCGGAGCCGGAGCAGGACCGCTGACTCAGCCGGGCGAGGGCAGCGTCCGCCGTTCCGCGCGCAGCTCGTCGAGCTCGACTCGCAAGAGCGGCGGGAAGGCGAGTTCGGGGGCCTGGCGCAGCAGCATCCCCAGGTCCGCCTCCCAGACCTCGAGCTTGAGGTCGAGCGGGGCCTTGAACTCGGCACCGACCTCCTCGCCCTGCCGGCCGTAGGCACGGCGCAGCGTCGCGACGTTGGCCAGCTTGTCGGCGGCGTAGATCGCCAGCGCCGGTTCGCCGTGGGCGGCGACCCGCGCCCGGTGCTCGGCCTTGCGGTCGGCGTAGGACTCGATCGCCTCTTCGTCGCTCAGCACCGCAACCAGGGCGGCGACGGTCTCGTCGAAGCGCTCGCGCAGGTCGGCGACGGTCAGCTCGCTGTCCTCGACGACGTCGTGCAGCAGCGCCGCCGCCAGCACCTCGTCGCCGTAGCCGGCTTCGGCAACGCGCTCGGCGACCGCCAGCGGGTGCTCGATGTAGGGACGGCCGCCGCTGCCGTTGCGGATCTGTCCGGCGTGGGCTTCCCGCGCGGTGGCCAGCGCCCGACCGACCAGCTGCGACCGCTCCGCGGCTGCCTCGATCGTCGGGGTGGGCGGCATTGCGCGGAGCCTAGCGCGCCGTGGCCGCGCTCAGGTGCCGGCGAGAGCCTCGGGGGCCGGAGCGGCCAGCTCGTACTCGGCCCGCTCGGTACCGACCTCGACCGCTCCGTCCTCGCCCCCGAGCTCGCACCAGCGCCGGCGCGCGTTCGCTGCATGACCGTCGAGGAACTCGTCGCTGTGCAGCGGGTCGTGGTGGAAGAGGACCGTGCGGCGGGCTGCGGTGCGGCGGGCGAAGGTGAGCGCATGGTCGAGCGAGGAGTGGCCCCAGCCGATGTGCTCGGCGTACTCGTGCTCCGCGTACTGGCCGTCGTGAATCAGCAACGAGGCGTCGCGAGCGAGCTCGAAGCCGGAGATCCAGTCCTCGTCGAGCCGGTCGAGGTCGGCGCCGAGGGCGGGCTCGTGGTCGGGGATGTAGGCGAGCGAGGCGTCGCCGTCGTCGATCCGGTAGCCGAGAGTGGGGCCGCGGTGGGCGACCGAGGCGGCACGGATCCGGGCCGGCCCGATCTCCCACTCGCTCTCCGGGCAGTGGCGGAAGGAGACGTCGCAGGGCAGCTCCCGCACCTCGACGGGCGAGAGCGGGGCGGAGATATAGCGGCCGATGCGATCGCGCAACGAGGCCTCGGGCGAGGCCGGCCCCCAGATCACGATCTCGGTCTGGGCGCGGAAGGCGGGGGCGAAGAAGACGAGGCCCTGAATGTGGTCGAGGTGGAGGTGGGTGAGGAGGATGTGGAGGCGGGCCGGCTCGGCGGCGAGCGCGAGGCCGAGGCTGCGGATGCCGGTGCCGGCGTCGAGCGCCAACAGCGAGCCGTCGGAGAGGGTGACGCCGACACAGGAGGTGTTGCCTCCGTAGCGGATCGTCTCCGGCCCTGGGGAGGGAATCGAGCCGCGCGTTCCCCAGAGCTCGACCTTCACGATTGCTGGGCTCCGTTGCCGGCTGCGCCCGCTGGCCAGAAGACGGCAATCGCGCCCTGCGAGCCGTGGGCGGTGAGGATCGGGAAGGCCGAGATCTCGACCAGGTGGGCACTGCCGTCGGTTGAGTGGATCTCCATCTCGGCGTGAGCGGGGCGGCCGCTGCGCACCGCCGTCACCAGCGGCAGATCGTCGTAGGGGATCGGCTCGCCGTCGTCGTCGAACGGTCCGAACAGCGAGCCCCAGGCATCGGGCCCGACCGCGCCGAGTTCCTCGAAGCGCTTGCCGAGCAGGACCCCGGCCGACTCGTTGTAGAAGACCAGCATCCCGCCCTCGTCGACGAGAAAGGCGGGGGTCGAGAGCGCCGACATCAGATTCCGCGCGAGGATCAGCTCCAGTGGCCTCTGTGACACAAATGACACTTTAGTTATTGTCGGGGTGCAGGCCCTGCGACGAAGACGAGGAGACGAGATGGCGATCGATCAGACCAAGATGGGGCGCGTCGTCGCCGAACAGATGGAGGCGCTCGAAGCCGACTACGGCGAGGAGAGCGAAATCGGCGACGTCTGCACGATCGTCGAGGTCAGGGGACCGCACGGCTCACACGTCCGCGTCCGCGGCAGCAACCCGAGCCCGCACGTGATGATCGGTCTGCTGCGCCTCTCGGAGGCGATGTTCGTCAACGGCCTCCGTGGTCGCCCGCCCGGCGAGGACGAGCTGGGAGGCTGATCAGCCGCCCTCGTCTTGAGCCCGGGTCTGGTCGAGCGCCGTTCTCGCCCACTCCGGCTTGCTGTTGAGCACCGAGCGGTAGAAGCGCTCTTGGGCACCGCGCACCTGCTGGGTACCGGAGAGCCAGAGGATTTTCAGTTCCGTCAGCACTTTCATGTGGTACGCGATGTTGCCGAGGCGGACCTCGAGGATCTCGGAGAGTTCGGTGGCGCTGGCAGCCGCGCCACTGGTGAGAACGCGCAGGATTTTCCGTCGCAGGGGATGATTCAGCGCGGTGATCAGCGCCGCCGTATCGGGGGTCATTCGGGTCTCGTTGGGGGCCATATGAGTTTTTGTACTGCTTAACAACGATCCGTGTTGCCTTTTGGATCATTGAGTATCCAAAGAATTCCGCTGTTTGGGACAGTTCTTTGAATATAAACTCAATGTTTTGCAAATGAATGAATGAGGAGACTGCGCCTGAGCATGTCGAGCGCGTAGAACTCCCGGCGATGCGCGAGCCGAGCTTCACCTACCGCATGGCGATGGCCGTGACCCGGCCGGTCTCCTGGTGGGGACGGCTGCGGGCAGAGGGCGCCGAGGCATTGCCGACGAGCGGCCCGGTGCTGGTGGTGGGCAACCACGACAGTCACTGGGACCCGGTGATGGTCGGCATCTCGGCCATCAAGCGGCGTCAGATTCGCGCCCTGGCGAAAGCCGAACTCTGGGACGTGCGCGGGCTCGGCCCGGTCCTCCACGGGATGGGCCAGATCCCGATCATGCGCGGGGCCGGCGACAAGCAGGCGCTGGCGCGAGCGATCGAGGAATTGCAGCGAGGCGCCTGCATCGGTGTCTTCCCCGAGGGCACTCGTTCGCGTGGCAAGGTGCTGCGCGCCCGCAGCGGGATCGGGCGTTTGGCTCTGGAGGTACCGGAGGCGAAGATCGTGCTGGTCGCGATCGAGGGAACCAGCGACCTCACCGGCTTCCCGCGCCGGCCCCGAATCGGCGTTCGTTTCTTCGAGCCGTCCGGCGGACAGGCGCGGCCCGGCGAGGACCCGGGCGAGCTGTCGGCCCGGCTGCTGGCCGAGCTGCGCGCCCTGGTCCCGCCTTCGATCTCCTACCGCAAGCGCCAGCGCGCCGACTGACCGGCGCGCTGGCGCTTGCCTACTCGAGTTTGCCGATCTTGAAGATTTTCGTCCCGCAGTCGGGACATTCGCCTTGGATCGCCGGGCGACCGTTTTTCATCGTCACCTGTTTGGCGTCCTTGATCTCGACCTTCTTGCGCTCTTTCACGCAGTAACCCTCGGGCATGAGGACTCCTTTCGTTGCCACTAGCGGCAAGCTCGCGCGTGGCGCGAGGTGGATTGAGGCGAATGTAACGCAGCTTGGGGACAGGACCGGGAATCTTCGTGAGTTTTCGCACAAGACGGCCGGCAAGCCAGTCAACTACCCTCCCGGCCGCACTTCAGACCCAGAGCCGCAAGGAGACCCCGAATGCCCGAAGCAGTCATCGTCGACACTCTTCGCACGCCGATCGGCCGTGCCTTCAAGGGCTCGCTCGCCCAGCTTCGTCCGGAGGAGACGGGGGCCTACGTGGTCGACCAGCTCCTCGAGCGCAACCCCGGGGTCGACCCGGCGCTGGTCGAGGACCTGTTCTGCGGCGTCGGCATGCCGCAGGGCCTGCAGGCCTTCAACATCGGCCGCATCGTCTCGCTGCTCTCCGAGAAGCTGCCGCAGACCGTCAACGGCGTCACCGTCTCCCGCTACTGCTCCTCCAGCCTCGACGCGATCCGCCACGCGGGCAACGCGATCAAGGCCGGCGAGGGCGACGTCTACATCGCCGCCGGGGTCGAGTGGGTGAGCCGCTTCAACGAAGCCAGCGAGCCGGTCCGGGTCGACGACCGCAACCCCAACCTGATCGGCGAGAACGGCCAGCCCAACGCCTACATCGACATGGGCATCACCGCCGTCAACGTGGCGAAGAAGTACGAGGTCAGCCGCGCCGACATGGACAAGTACGCCCAGCGCTCGCAGGAACTGGCGGTCAAATCGCAGGAAGACGGCTTCTTCGATCGTGAGATCGTCCCGGTCAAGCTGCCCGACGGCACCGAGGTCGCCAAGGACGACGGGCCCCGCGCCTCCTCGACCCTGGAGAAGCTCTCCGAACTGCCGGAGGCCTTCGGCGGCGGCGGCGTCACCGCCGGCAACTCCTGCCCGCTCAACGACGGCGCCGCCGCGGTGCTGCTGATGAGCGACACCAAGGCCAAGGAGCTGGGCCTGACCCCGCGAGCCCGGATCGTCACCGCCGCCACCTACGGCAACGAGCCCGAGTACATGGGCGTGGCCCCGATCGGTGCGATCAAGAAGGTGCTCGACCGGGCCGGGATGACGATCGGCGACGTCGACGCCGTCGAGCTCAACGAGGCCTTCGCCGCCCAGGTGATCCCGATCATGGCCGAATGCGGGATCGAGGAAGGCAAGCTCAACACCCACGGCGGCGCGATCGCCCTCGGCCACCCGTTCGGGATGACCGGCGCCCGGATCATGGGCACCCTGCTCAACGTGATGGAGACCGACGACCACCAGGTCGGGCTCGAGACGATGTGCGTCGCCGGCGGTCAGGGCAAGGCGATGATCGTCGAGCGGATGAACTGAGCCCGAGCGACAACGGATCTGGTCGAAGGGCGCCCTTGGGGCGCCCTTCGAGTTTTCACGGCTCGCGGGGTCGGCGCTGCGCGACGAGATCCGGCACTGACCACCGCGCTCATCCCTTGCCGATCCGGTAGCCGTATCCCCGGACCGTCGTCACATAGCCCGAACGCCCCAGCTTCTTGCGCAGGTTCGAGATGTGGACGTCGATCACATGGTCATCGCCGAACCAGTCCGCGCCCCAAACCCGTTCCAGGAGCTGCTGCCGGCTGAGGGTCATCCGCGGCTCGGAGGCGAGGGTGTCGAGAAGGTCGAACTCGGTGCGGCTGAGGTCGATCGTCCTCCCCTCGACCGTGACCTCGCGGGTCCCTGGATCGATCCGCAGGGCGCCGAACTCCCGAGCGGGCGCGGCGCTGGCATGAGCGCGAGGCCGGCGCTGCATGGCGCGGATGCGGGCTACCAGTTCACGCGGTGAGTAGGGCTTGGAGATGTAGTCGTCGGCCCCCACGGACAGTCCGACGACCCGGTCCGTTTCGCTGTCTAGGCCGGTCAGCATGATCACGTAGGCATCGCTGAAGGTGCGCAGCCGCCGGCAGGCCTCGATCCCGTCGATGCCGGGCAGGTTGATGTCGAGCACCACCAGGTCGGCGGGAAGCATCCGTGCCTGCTCGAGGCCGCTCTCTGCGTCGTGGCAGACCATCACCTCGAAGGACTCCCTTGTGAGGAGCCTCTGCGTGGCAGTGGCTAGCTGCGCGTCGTCCTCGACGATCAACACCTTCAGTGGTTGGACGTGACCAGCTGGCATTGCGATGGGGCCTCCGGTTGGGAACGCTAGAGCAATCTTGAGGTCGGTGAGAGCCGGCGTCGAGCGGTGCCGCCGTAGGTTTGAGAAAACACAGAGAAATTCGAGAGGCAATCTGAACACAGCTACTGAACAGTCGGATTGCGAGGATGAGGACTAGCTTTTCCTCGCACCGGCGCCCGGGCACTGCTTGCCGCCACGCTCAGCGCGGCAGCGGTCGCCCGGGCGTCCTTTCATTTGCAGACTCATGTTTATTTT
>DATHUE010000124.1:0-14797 GCA_035462545.1 Solirubrobacterales bacterium | reverse complement strand
GGGTTCGACGGTTCCGCCATCGAGGGTTTCGCCCGCATCGAGGAGTCCGACATGATCGCCTGGCCGGACGCCTCGACCTTCCAGGTCATGCCCGCTCACCCTTCCCGCTCGGACTCCGCCCGCATGTTCTGCGACATATGGAACCCGGACGGCACCCCGTTCGCCGGCGATCCGCGGCAGGTGCTCAAGAGGACGCTCAAGGCGGCGGCAGAGATGGGATACAGCTACTACGTCGGCCCCGAGCTGGAGTACTTCTACTTCCGCTCCGCGAAGCCGGCCGGCGGCGTTCCCGAGCCGCTCGACGAGGGCGGGTACTTCGACCTGACCACGCTCGACGCCGGCTCCGACCTGCGGCGGGAGACGGTGCTGGCGCTGGAGAAGATGGGGATCCACGTCGAGTACACCCACCACGAGGTCGGGCCCTCCCAGCACGAGGTCGACATGCGCTACAAGAACGCGCTGGAAATGGCCGACGACTGCATGACGTACCGGATCGTCGTCAAGGAGTACGCGATGAAGTACGGCTACCACGCGACCTTCATGCCGAAGCCCCTCTTCGGCGAGAACGGCTCCGGGATGCACGTCCACCAGTCGCTCAGCAAGGACGGCCGTAACGCCTTCTACGACGAGGACGACCAGTACTTCCTCTCGCCGGTGGCGAAGTCGTTCATCGCTGGCCAGCTCAAGCACGCCCGTGAGATCTCACCCCTGTTCGCGCAGTGGGTCAACTCCTACAAGCGCCTGGTCCCCGGCTACGAGGCCCCGGTCTACCTCGCCTGGTCGCGCCGCAACCGCTCGGCTCTGATCCGGGTGCCGCTCTACCACCCGGGCAAGGAGAACGCGACCCGGGCCGAGCTGCGCTGCCCCGACCCCGCCTGCAACCCCTCCCTGACCTTTGCCGCGATGCTGCAGGCGGGCCTGGAAGGGATCGAGAAGGGCTACGAGCTGCCGGAGCCGATGGAGCAGAACCTCTACCACCTCTCCCAGGAGGAGCTGGCGCAGCAGGGGATCGAGCAGCTGCCCGCCACGCTCGGCGAGGCGATCGAGATCGCCGCCGACTCGGAGCTGGTGCTGCGGACCCTGGGCGAGCACACCTTCCGGCGATTCGTCGAGATCAAGCGGCAGGAATGGGACGACTACCGGGTGCAGGTCACTCCGTACGAGATCGAGAACTTCCTTCCCGTCCTCTGAGCAGGGTGGGCCGGGGAGGGGTGTACCCGCTCCGGACACAGCTCGCTAATGCTCGCTGTTGAGTGTCCGGAGTGGGTACACCCCTCCCCGGTAGCCGGCACCGATCAGAGGACCGATAGGGAGTCGTCGGTGGCGGTTTGGACCTGCACTAAGTGCTGGCCCATCAGTTTTTAAATTCCGTGCAGCAGCGTTAGCTGCTGCACAGTCCCGCTGCTGCGCCGTCCTGGCTAGCTGCTGCGCTGAGTGGGCTTCGAGAGAGCCGAGGGCCACCAGAACTTGTCGCCCATGGTCAGGGCGATGGCGGGGACCAAGACGCTGCGGACGAGGAAGGTGTCGAGGAGGACGCCGAAGGCGACTACGAAGCCGAGCTCGGTGAGGAAGGTCAGGGGCAGGACCGCCAGGACCGAGAAGGTGCCGGCGAGGACGATCCCGGCGCTGGTGATCACCGTGCCGGTGACGGCGAGCGCGCGCAGGATGCCCTGCTCGGAGCCGTGCCGAATCGTCTCCTCGCGGGCGCGGGCGATCAGGAAGATGTTGTAGTCGACCCCGAGCGCGCCGAGGACGACGAAGGCGAAGAGCGGCAATGACGGGTCGGAGCCGGGGAAGCCGAAGATCACGTCGAAGACGAAGTAGCCGACGCCGAGGGCGGCGAGGAAGCTGAGGATCACGGTCCCGATCAGGACCAGCGGCGCCATCACCGAACGCAGCAGCGCGATCAGGATCAGGAAGACGACCAGCAGGATGATCGGCGGGATCACGATCGAGTCCCAGGCGGCAGCCTCGCGTACGTCGGCTTCGATCGCCGAGGGCCCCCCGACGAGCGCTGCGGGTTCGGCGTCCTGGGCGGCTTCGCGGATCGGGTCGATCAGTTCGAAGGCCTCGGTCGAGTAGGGGTTCGGTTCGAGCGTCGCCTGGACCAGGGTCCCCGGCTCGCCTTCGGCGACCGGCGGCGAAGCCGCCTCGACGCCGTCGACGCCGGCCACCGCCGTCCGCACCGCTTCGACCTTGGCGGGATCGGCGACGATGATGTCGGTCGGGGCGGAGGTGCCGGAGGGGTAGCTCTTGTTGAGCAGGTTCTGGCCTTCGACCGATTCGACTTCGGTCCGGTAGCTGTCTTCGCTGGTCAGCTCGGTCGAGAAGAAGGCGAAGCCGGCGCAGCAGACGAGCAGCACGCCGATCGAGCCGATCATCACCCGCTGTGGGCCGCGGGCGACGCGGTCGCCGACCCGTTTCCAGAAGCCGTGGGTGGCGTCGGAGGCGTGCTCGAGCCGCCGTCGGCGAGCCTCGAAGGGGGTGAAGATCGCCCGGTCGAGCGGGCCGACGATCAGCGAGGGGATGCGGCCGAAGCTGACTCGCCGCAGGATCCAGTTGAGCAGGACCAGCGGCAGCAGGACTAGGACCAGCAGGCAGGCGAGGACGACGCGGACGATCGCGCCGATCGCGCCGCCTTCGACGATCGCGCCGCGGGCGCGGTCGGAGATCGCCTCGGCGCTGGGTGCGGTCTCCGGGGTGTGCGGGACGAAGGGCCAGAAGGCGCGGCGGCCGAAGATCGTCAGCAGCGCCGGCAGCAGGGTCAGCATCGAGAGGGCGGCGCAAGCGATCCCCATCGCCGCGATCGGGCCGAGGCCGGAGGTGCCGTTGACCTTGGCGATCATCAGGCAGAGCAGGGCGGCGATCACCGTCGCCGCCGAGGCGACGAGCGCCGGGCCGGCGGAGGCGAGCGCGGTCCGCATCGCCTCGTGCTTGTCGGCGGTGTGGTGCAGCTCCTCGCGGTAGCGGGAGACGAGCAGCAGCGCGTAGTCGGTCCCGGCGCCGAGGACCAGCACCGACATGATCGAGCTCGACTGTCCGTTGATCGTCACCCCGAGCTCGGAGATCCCGTAGCCGAGCGAGCGCGAGAGCATCTCGGCGAAGACCACGGCCACCAGCGGGATCAGCCAGAACATCGGCGAGCGGTAGATGACGATCAGCAGGAAGATCACCAGGCTGACCGCGGCCAGCAGCAGGGTCCCGTTGATCCCTTCGAAGACTTCGATCGCGTCGGCGGAGAAGCCGGCGCCGCCGGTGATCTTCACCTCGAGCCCCGAGCCGCCGGCTTCCGAGCGATCCGCCTCGTCCAGCTGGTCGCGCCAGTACTTGACCGGGTCGACGATCCGGTCGCCCTCGCCTTCGGCCTTGATGTAGGCGGTGACGATCGCCGACTTGCCGTCCGGCGAGCAGGTCGGGCCGACGAACGGCGCGTAGCCGGACGGCTGTCCCGGCACCGCGGTCGATCCTTCCAACGGGCAGCCCGGGACGGGGTCCTGGGCGGTGGCGGCGGGTCTACCTTCCCCCGAGGTCTGCTTGCCGCCGGAAGCGGCGGTTTCGCCGTCGGGGATGACGCCCGGGAACTCTTTGCCGGCCATCTCCTGGATGTCGGCTTCGATCGTTTTCAGATCGGCCTCGGTCAGGCCCGAGTCGCGCCGGAAGACGATCACGGCGGGGGCGAGTTCCCCGCCCTGAAGTGCGTCGGTCGCGTCGAGCGCCTTCGTCGACTCGGCGTCGCCGGGCAGGTAGGAGGAGGCCTCGTTGTTTTCGGCTTCTTCGAACTTGGTCGGCAGTTCGGCCGGGCCGGCGGCGGCGAAGATCGCCACGAACCAGAGGACGAAGACGACCCACTTGGCGCGGCGACCGGCGGGGAACGAGAAGAAGGAGCCAGACACTGGCGGCCATCCTTTCAGAAGCGGCCCGAGGGACGTCTACCGGAGAATGCCCGCCAGCTCGTCCGGTGCGGTTACCGGCGCCTTGCAGGCGAAATGCTCGCAGACGTAGGCGGTGGGGCGGCCCTCGAGGGCGGGGCGGTCGCGGAGGAGCGGGGGCTCCTCGCTGCCGGCCGGGCCGCCGGCGAGGACCAGGTGGGGGCGAAACTGGGAGCGGACGACCGCGGCCAGCTCAGAGGGGCCCTCGCCGACCAGGGCCACCTCCTTGATGGGAGAGAGGTGGAAGTCGAGTGCCCGCAGCAGATGGGCGAATGCCTCCGGGCGGCGGACGGCGATCCCGGCGAAGAGGCGGAAGACGCCTTCGGCCTGCTGCTCGTAGCCGCGCTCGCCGGTCAGGGCGGCCAGCCGCAGCAGGCCGAGGGCGGCGGCGCTGTTGCCGGAGGGGATCGGATGGTCGCCGACCTCCTTGCGGCGGGCGATCAGCTCCTCGAGGTCGATCGCGGTCGAGAAGACGCCGCCGCGCTCGGGATCGCCGAAGCGGGCGACCATGGTCTCGGCCAGGGTCCGCGCTTCCTCGAACCAGCGCCGCTCGAAGCTCGCTTCGTAGAGGGTCAGCAGGGCTTCGAGCAGGAAGGCGTGGTCCTCGAGGTAGGCGTTGAGGCGCGCGTCGTCGTCCTTGTAGGTGCGCAGCAGGCGGCCGGCCCCGTCGCGCAGCGAGCCGAGCACGAACTCGGCGCACTCGCGGGCGGCGTCGAGATAGTCCTGGCGCCCGAGCACGGCGCCGGCCTCGGCGAGGGCGGAGATCGCCAGCGCGTTCCAGGCGGTCAGGCGCTTGTCGTCGAGCCCGGGCCAGACCCGCTCCGCGCGGGCCGCCAGCAGCGCCGCGCGCGCCTCGTCGAGCGCGGGCTGGTCGAGTTCCTGTCGCATAGCGACGGTAAAGCGCCCAGGACCGCCGGGGAGGTGGAGGATGTTCGCCCCCTCGAAGTTGCCGGCCTCGGTGACGCCGTAGTGCTCGAGCACCGCCTCGGTCTCGTTCTCCAGCCCGGCCGCAGCCAGAACCTCGCGGATCTGCGCCGGCGTCCACACGTAGAACTTCCCCTCCTCGCCCTCGGAGTCGGCGTCGAGGGCCGAGTAGAAGCCACCCTCGGGGCCGCGCATCTCCCGCAGCATCCAGTCGAGCGTCTCCTCGCAGACCCGCCGGTAGCGCTCGTGCCCGAGCTGCTGCCAGCCGTGCAGGTAGGCGCGGGCGAGCAGGGCGTTGTCGTAGAGCATCTTCTCGAAGTGGGGGATGAGCCAGGCGGCGTCGACCGTGTAGCGGGCGAAGCCGCCGCCGAGCTGGTCGTAGATGCCGCCGGCCAGCATCGCGTCGAGGGCCTGCTCGGCCACCTCATCCTCGCCCCGGGCCAGCAGCAGCTCGAGCGCCGAGTCGGGGGGGAACTTCGGGGCGCCGCCGAAGCCGCCGTTGACCGGGTCGGCGCCGGCCAGCAGCCGCTTCACGGCTTCCTCCAGCTGGTCCACCTGCGGCGAGGACGCCGCCGGCTCGACCAGCCCGGCGGCGCCGAGCCGGCCGCGGACCTGGCTCGCGCGCTCGCGGATCTCCTCGCGTTTGCGCTCGAAGGCGTCGACCACGGCTTCCATCACCATCCGGAAGCTGGGCATGCCGCGGCTCTCGTCCGGCGGGAAGTAGGTGCCGCCGTAGAAGGGGACGCCGTCGGGATCGAGAAAGACGGTCATCGGCCAGCCGCCGTGGCCGCTGATCTCCTGCACCGCCTCCATGTAGAGGGCGTCGACGTCGGGGCGCTCCTCGCGGTCGACCTTGACGTTGACGAAGTGCTCGTTCATGTAGGCGGCGGTCTCCGGGTCCTCGAAGGACTCGCGCTCCATCACGTGGCACCAGTGGCAGGCGGAGTAGCCGACCGAGAGCAGGATCGGCCGGTCCTGCTGCCGCGCTCGGCCCAGTGCCTCCTCGCCCCAGGGGTACCAGTCGACCGGGTTGTCGCGATGCTGGAGCAGGTAGGGACTGGTCTCCTGCGCGAGCCGGTTGGCCATCGCTCTCACCCTACCCGGGAGCAGGCGGGCCAATTATTAGGGTCGCCGCCGTAGCCGATATTCGCAGTGCCTGAGCGAAACCGGATGTTTCCGGGGTGGCATGGCAGCGCGAACCAATACCTTCGACGGGTGAGCAAAGCTGCAACCCCAGACAGGCGCGATCCGGCGGTCGCGGCGGTGCTCGAGAAGCTTCCTCCCGAAGAACGGGAGGTGATCGCCGGGGCGCTGGCGCGGGCCGAGAAGACCGAGGCCGAGCTGCGTCACCTGGCCGATCACGACTCGCTGACGGGGCTGCAGAACCGGCGTCGCTTCCGCGCCGAGCTCGACCAGTACGTCTCCTTCAGTCGCCGCTACGGCGGTCAGGGGGCAGTGATGATCATCGACATCGACGGCCTCAAGCTGGTCAACGACAGGCTCGGGCACCAGGCCGGCGACAACCTGATCCGCCGGATCGCCGAGATCCTCCGCGAGCGGGTGCGGACGACCGACATCGTCGCCCGCCTCTCCGGCGACGAGTTCGCGGTGCTGATGCCGCAAACCGACATCGGCGGCGCCCTTCAGCTCGGCGAGGCGCTGCGCGCCGCCGTCGCCGAAACGGTCGAACCGGCGCCGGAGGACGGCGCCACGATCAGCGTCGGCATCACCATGTTCGGCTCCCGCCGCGAGGTCGCCAGCGAGGCCGTCCTGGTCGCCGCCGACCAGGCGCTCTACCGGGCCAAGGAAGAGGGCCGCAACCGGATCGCCCTGTTCGAGGACCCGAGCGAAGGCAGTCGCGAGCGGCTATCGCCGCTGACGACGACGGCGCGGATTCGCGACGCCCTCACCCAGAACCGGCTGAGCCTGGCGACGCAGCCGATCCACGACCTCGCCTCGGGCGGGGTCGAGCGCTACGAGGTGCTGCTGCGGATGGCCGGCGAGGGCGGCAAGGTGCTGCCCGCCGCCGACTTCATCGAGGCGGCCGAGCGGGTCGGGATGGTGCAGGAGCTCGACCGCTGGGTCGTCAGCCGGGCGCTGGAGCTGATGGGGGAGCGCGAGCGTGCGGGTCAGCCCGTCTCGCTCCACGTCAACCTCTCCGGCGCTTCGCTGGCCGACGTCTCGGTGCTCGAATACATCGAACGCCGCCTCGACGAGGGCGACGCCGACCCGGCGCGCTGCACCTTCGAGATCACCCAGACGGCGCGGGTCAACGACTACGAGATCGCCTCCGGCTTCGCCGATCGGCTGACCGAGTTCGGCTGCCAGGTCGCGATCGACGACTACGGCGCCGGCTTCGGCCCCTTCTACTACCTGCGGACGCTGCCGTTCGACATGATCAAGATCGACGGCTCCTTCATCCGCGACATGCCGCGCAACGACGCCGACCAGCTGACCGTCAAGGCGATCGTCCAGATCGCCCGCGGACTCGGCAAGACGACGATCGCCGAGTTCGTCCAGGACGAGGCGACGATCGACCTGCTGCGCGAGTACGGCGTCGACATGGCCCAGGGCTACCACCTCGGCCACCCGGTCGAGGCCGGCGAGGGCTTCGCCACCAACGCCGCCTGAGCCGCGCCGGTGGCGACCCTGCACGTCCTCCGCGTCTTCACCGATGGCGGTGGCCGGTACGGCAACCCGCTCGGCGTCTTCCTCGACGGCGGCGAGGTGGAGGAGGGGCGACGGCAGGCGGTGGCCGCCGAGCTCGGTTACAGCGAGACGGTCTTCGTCGAGGAGCGGGAGAGCGGCCGGATGCGGATCTTCACCCCGGCCGCGGAGATCGACTTCGCCGGCCACCCGACGGTAGGCACCGCCTGGCTGCTGGCCCGGGAGGGGACGCCGGTCAGGTCGCTGCGGCCGCGGGCGGGCGAGGCGCCGGTGCGGCTGGAGGGCGGGCTGACCTGGATCGCGGCGCGGCCCGAGTGGGCGGCCTCGTTCAGGCTGCGACGGCTCGACTCGGCCGCCGCGATCGAGGCGCTCGATCCGGGCGAATTCGAGGGCGACGGCGCCTACTGCTGGGCCTGGGAGGACGAGACGGCGGGGAAGGTGCGCTCGCGCGCCTTCTTCCCAGCCTTCGGGATCGCCGAGGACGAGGCGACCGGGGCGGCCGCGGTGGCGCTCTGCGGCGAGCTCGGCCGGCGACTGCAGATCCGCCAGGGGCGGGGCTCGGAGCTGTCGGCGCGACCCTGCGGGGAAGGCTGGGTCGAGGTCGGCGGCCGCTGCGTCCTCGACGAGGTGCGTGAGTACCGCTAGCGCCCGCGGCGCGCCGCGATCCGCGTCTTCAGGTTTGCCAGCGCGACGCTGACCCGTTCCATCGTCGAGCCCTGCGGCGGCAGGGCGCCGAGCTGGCGGGCCAGCTGGGCGGCGTTGGTGTAGGCGTCGTTGCGCTGGATGCGCCCCTCCCTGATCGCCAGCACGTCGCAGCCCTGCAGATCGACGTGGGCCCCGTTCGGGCGCAGCCCTTCGAAGCTGGCGTCGCCGTCGAAGGTCCCGGTCGCGCGCCAGCGAACCGCGACCTTTTCCTCGCTTGCCAGCACGTCGACGATCTCCATCCGCAGGTCGGGCACGGCGCGGAAGAGGTTGCCGAACCACTCGCGGTAGTTGCCGCCGGCCCGCAGCTCGACCAGGCCGTGGATCTCGCCGATTCCGCCTGGCTCGTAGAAAGCCTCCATCGCCTCGAGGTCGCGCCGGGCCACCGCCTCGAAGTAAGCGCGGCCGACGGAGGCTGGATCGGTCGCCTGCTTCTCGGTCGTCATCGCCACCGAGATTACCCCTGCCGCAGCTGGGCGCGCTTGATCTTGCCGCTGGCGGTCTTCGGCAGCTCGGCGGCGAACTCGACGAGGCGGGGGAACTTGTAGGGGGCGGTCTGGCGCTTGCAGTGCTCCTGCAACTCCCGGGCCAGCTCCTCGCTCGGCTCGCGGTCGCGGGGGACGACGATCGCCCGGACGACGGCGCCGCGCTCGGGGTCGGGCGCGGCGACCGCGGCGGCTTCCGCGACCGCGGGATGGGAGAGGAGGGCGGACTCGACCTCGAAAGGGCCGATCCGGTAGCCGGCGGAGAGGATGATGTCGTCGTCGCGGCCCTCGAAGAAGAGGTATCCGTCCCCGTCCGCCCGGACGAGGTCGCCGGTCGGCCACCACTCGCCCTCGAAGCGCTCGCCGTCGAGGTAGCGGCTGAAGAAGGTGGGGGAGGTGGCGGCGCGCAGCTGCAGTTCGCCGGCCTCGTTCTCGCCGTCTCGGGCGACGATCCGGGTCTCGATTCCCGGCAGCGGCCTGCCCATCGAGCCCGGGCGGACCGGCTCGCCCGCGAGGTTGCCGCTGACGTGGCCGGTCTCGGTCTGGCCGTAGCCGTCGGCCGGCTCCAGCCCGGTCGCCTCGCGGAAGGCGGCGATCGTCTCGGCGTCGAGCGGCTCGCCGGCGGAGACCATCCGCCGCAGCGAGGGGAGCGACCGCAGCGCGGTCCGCTTCGCCAGCATCCGGTACTCGGTCGGGGCTTGGCAGAGGACGTTGACCCCGAGCGCCTCGACGAGGTCGAGCCGCTCGGCCGGGTCGAAGCGGCCCTCGTGGAGGACGGCGGCGGCGCCGGTCAGCCACGGGGCGAGGAAGACGTTGCGCGCGGACTTCGACCAGCCGGGCGCGGTCGTGCACCAGGCCAGCTCGCCCTGGCGCGAGCCGAACCAGTGCTCGGCCTGGGCCTGCTGGCCGAGCAGGTAGCGGTAGCCGTGGACGACCCCGCGCGGCTCGCCGGTGGTGCCGGAGGTGAAGACGATCAGGGCCGGGTCCTCGGGCCCCATCTCCTCGACCGCGGCCGGCGTCTCCTGCGGCAGATCCTCGTCGAGCACATAGGCGATGTCCGCCAGGGTCATCGCCGGCACTCCGTCCGGCAGCTCGCCCAGCAGCGCCTCGTCACCGACGCAGAGGGCGGGGTTGGCGGCGGCGACCCGGTGAGCGAGATCGGCGCGGCGCAGTTGCGGGCTGCACGGCAGGGCAACGGCCCCCATGCGCCAGCAGGCGAGCAGCGTCAGCGCCCACTCGATCCGGTTCCCGACCAGCGTCATCACCACATCCCCGCGCCGCACCCCCCGCGCCGCAAACGCCCCCGACAGCCCCGCCGAGCAGGCAATCAGTTCCCCGAAATACCAATCCCGCCGATTCCCGCCCTCGTCGATGGCGACTATGCCCAGCCGCGAGGCAGGCGAGCGCTCGAGCACGTCCTCAATGAAGTTCATGTTTTTAGGGGGAGAGGTCACCGCTGACGGGACTTATAGAGGAGGTACCCGGTGCGGCGAATGGGGCCTTATACCCAAAGGTATTATACGATCTGGTATGAAGATGAAAACGAAAACGCATCTCAACCCCTTTCGCTTTGGCTCGCTGGCGGGGAACGACGCGTTCGCCGACCGGGAGGCAGAGCTGGCCGAGCTGACCAGCGATATTCGCAACGGGCAGGATGTCGTGATCTTCGCGCCGCGGCGCTGCGGCAAGTCGTCCCTGGCCGTGCGGGCGGCGCAGATCCTCGCGGAAGAGGAGCTGTTGGTAGCGGAAGTCGACCTGATGACGACGCCCACCCGGGAGAGTCTTGCGGCGGCGCTCGCCGAGGCTATCGCCGGCCAGATCAAGTCTCCCTCGGAGCGGACCCTAGATCGGCTGCTGGCGCCGTTCCGCCAGCTCCGGATCCAGCCCGAGGTGAAGGTGAGCTCTGACGGCTCGCTCGCATTCAGCTTCGCCGTTGGTCGTGACCGGGCGGAGATGGACGCGACGCTGGCGCAGCTGCTGCAGCTGCCGGCGGCGTTGGGGGTCGAACGGAAGCGGCGTACGGCGCTGATCATCGACGAGTTTCAAGAGATTGTCGAGATCGACCCGGGGCTGCCGAAGCTGCTGCGTTCGGTCTTCCAGCGCCAGGCCGACGTCGCCCACGTCTACCTCGGCAGCAAGCGGCACGTGATGGAGCGGATTTTCAGCGCCGCCAACGAGCCCTTCTGGCGCAGCGCCAAATCGATTGAGCTGGGAATGATCCCGCCGGCGCCGTTCGCGGCGTTCATCGCCGAGCGCTTCGATCGCAGCGAGCGGCGGATCGCCGGGGAGGCGGTCGAGGAGTTGCTGGCGCGCACCGGTGGGCACCCGTACGCGACCCAGGAGCTGGCGTACTTCCTGTGGGAGCAGACGCCGCCCGGCGAGACCGCTTCCGTGGGGCGGTTACGGGCCGCCCTGGAAGCCGTTCTGCATTCCGAGCATGCACATTTCAGCCTGCTCTGGGAAGGGGCTTCGGGGGTGCAGAGGCTGGTCTTGCTCGCCCTTGCGCGCGAGCCGGGGCGCCCATTCACGGCCGAGTACCGCCACCGTCACAACCTGCCGCCCGCGACCAACATCCAGAAGGCGCTGGCGGCGCTGGAGAAGCGTGAAGTGGTCGCCGGCGAGGGCGGCGCCTATCGGATCGTCGAGCCGTTCCTGGCCGAGTGGCTGACCAGCTGAGGGTTCTGTCGATCAGGGCTCTCCCGCGCACACTGAACGGGCAGAGAGCAGCAGCTGGTCACCAGCTCGGCTGCCTGGAAGCGTTTGTGTGACCGAGGAAATGGCGTGGCTGCGTGGGGTGTGAGTGTCCCTCTCCCAGAGGCTCAAACGCCATGGTGGCGAGCCCTGGCGGCCGCCCCAGCTGCGCGACGGTCTCTGGGGGAGGGACACTCACACCCTTACTCATCAACCCTTATCTCAATTCACTTGAGGACTTCCCGAGCAGCTGCCGCGCCACGATCAGCAGCTGGATCTGCTGAGTCCCCTCGAAGATGTCGAGGATCTTCGCGTCGCGGGCCCACTTCTCCAGCAGCTCGTTCTCGCCGTAACCGACGGCTCCGCAGAGCTCGACGCAGCCGAGCGCGATCTCGACGCAGCTGCGACCGGCCTTGGCCTTGGCGATCGAGGCCTGCAGCGAGTTCGGCTTGCCGTTGTCGGCCATCCAGGCGGCCTGCATCGTCAGCAGCAGCGAAGCCTCGTAGTCGGCCTCCATCTCGAGGAAGCGAGCCGCGGCGGCGGATTGGGAGAGGGCGGGGCGGTCGTAGTCGACCTCGACGCCCGCCGCCCGCAACTGCTTGCCCGTCTCCTCCAGCGCCGCCCGGGCGACGCCGACCGCCATCGCCGCGACCAGCGGCCGCGTGTTGTCGAAGGTTTCCATCACCCCGGCGAAGCCCTTCTCCTTGACCTCGGGATCGCCGAGCAGCGCCTCCTTCGGCACCCGGCAGTCCTGCAGGGTGAAGTTGGCGGTGTCGGAGGCGCGGATCCCGAGCTTGTGCTCGAGCCGGTCGAGCTTCAGGCCCGGGTTGTCGCGCTCGACGATGAACGACTTGATCGCCGCCCGGCCCTTGCTGCGGTCGAGCGTCGCCCAGACCACGATCAGGTCGGCGCGGTTGCCGGAGGTGACGAAGATCTTCTCGCCGTTCAGCACGTACTCGTCGCCGTCGAGCTCGGCGGTGGTGCGGATCGCGGCCGAGTCCGAGCCCGCTTCGGGCTCGGTGATCGCCATCGCCGCCCACCTGCCGCCGTAGCGCTCCAGCTGCTCCTCGGTGGCGACCGAGGCGATCGCCGAGTTGCCGAGCCCTTGACGCGGCATCGAGAGCAGCAGGCCGACGTCACCCCAGCAGAGCTCGACGATCCCCAGCACGGTCGAGAGGTTGGAGCCGTTGCGGTTCTCGCCCGAGTCGCCGTTGGCCTCGCGCCGCACGCCGGCGGCGCCGGCGCCGGCCATGTCCGAGCCCTCGTTCATCCCGTCGATCAGCGAGGCGAGCATGTCGAGCTCCTTCGGATAGGAGTGCTCGGCCTCGTCGTACTTGCGGGAGATCGGCCGGAAGACCTCGGTCGCGACCTGGTTGGCCTGGCTGACCAGCGGCTTGAACTTCTTCGGTATCTCGAGATTGATCATGGCTGCGCTTTCGTCGTCTGGTCGCTGGGCGAGCTAGACGAGCAGGGCGCCCTCCATCACGCCCGCGGCTCGGAGGTCTCGGTACCAGCGCTCGACCGGGTGCTCCTTGACGAACCCGTGGCCGCCGAGCAGCTGCACGCCCGCCGAGCCGATCTGCATGCCCTTGGCGGCGCAGAGGTGGCGGGCGATCGCCGCCTCGCGGGCGAAGCTCTCGCCGCGGTCGGCGCGGCTGGCCGCGCGGTAGGTGGCGAGCCGCATCCCTTCGGCCTCGATCCCGATGTCGGAGACGGCAAAGGCGACGCCCTGCCGGTTGGAGACGGGTTCGCCGAACGCCTGGCGTTCGTTCACATAGGGGATCACGTAGTCGAGCACCGCCCGGGCGGTGCCGGCGGCGAGGCCGCACCAGGCGACCCGAGAGCGGCTGACGCACTCGGCGTAGTCGGCCGGCTTCTCCTCGCCGAGCAGCGCGGTAGCGGGAAGGCGGACGCTGTCGAGCAGGAGGCGGCCGGTGGCGGCTGCCCGCAGGCCCATCGCCGGCTCCGGCTCGACCTCCAGGCCCTTGCTTCCGGACTCGATCAGGAACAGGCCGGGACCGACGCCCTCGGCCTGGGCGGCGACCAGGAACAGCTCGCACTGCTTGGCCCGGGCCAGCAGCGACTTGGCACCGTCGAGTACCCACTCACCGCCCTCGCGGCGCGCAGTCGTCTGCAGTTGCAGCGGGTCGAACAGCGGCCGCGGCTCCAGCAGTGCCAGGGAGGCGGCGGGGACGTCCTCGCCGCTGAAGGCGGGCAGGTAGGTGGCCTCCTGCTCGGCGCTGCCCCAGAGCCCGATCGCGGTGGCGACGGCGCCGGGCGCGAGCGCCGCGTAGGCGATCCCCATGTCGCCGTGGGCAAGGGCCTCGCCGACGAGGACGCTGGTCGTCGCCGACTGCTCGTGCATGACGCCGCCGAGCTTCTCCGGGACGCCGAGGATGTTGACCCCGAGCTCGTTCGCCTGGTCCAGCAGCTCCGGTGGGGTCGAGCAGTCGGCGTCGGCCTCGAGGGCCGCCGGCCGGACCTTCTCGGCGGCGAAGGAACCGACCGCCTCCTGGAACATCCGCTGCTCGTCGTCGGGAGTGAGGTCGAACAGACCGGTCGACTTACTGCGCTTCTGGCGCGCCGGTTTGCCGAGCTGCTGGGCGGCCTTGAATGTGCGCCCGGCGACGGTCGCCGAGCGGAAGCCGTTCTTCGTCGTCTGAAACAGCGCTCGCTCGACCTGCTTGCGGATCCGGATCCGGTCCAGCAGGTCGGAGCCGGCGAGGCGGTTGAGCGTCCGCAGGCCGAAGCCCATGCCGCGCTCGGCCACGCCCTTGTCGGTCTCGGTGACGGTCACTTTGCCTTCTTCCCTTTGCTCTTCGATTTGGGGAGCGGCTCGACCTGGCCGCTGAGGTGCGGGGTACCGCGCTTCGCGTCGCGAACCTCGAAGTCGATCTCCTCGCCCTGCTCGGTGCAGGCGAACTCGACCCGCGCCGGCAGCACGATCGGCTTGCGGAAGCGGACGGCGACCGCGAAGGCTTCGGGCAGCTCGCGTCCCAGCGCGGCCAGGCAGCGGGCCTTGGTCCACATCCCGTGGGCGATCGCGCCCGGGAAGCCGAGCGGCTTCGCGGTCAGCGCGTGCATGTGGATCGGGTTGCGGTCGCCGGAGACCGAGGCGTAGCGGCGGCCGAGGTCGCCGCCGAGCTTCCAGGTGGCGCTGGCGGGGAGGGCGCTCTCGTCTTGCGTTCGCAGTTCGTTCCGCATACCGGTACTAACTGCGTTCGGGTCACCCGTGCCCCGGCGCAGGATCGTCGTCTCGCTCTCCCAGACCTTCTCGCGGCCGCTGCGAACTTCGGTCAGCAGCGAGAAGGTGCGGCCGCGCGGGTGCGGCTGCAAGGCAGTGGGGCGGACCCGGATCTTCAGGTCCTCCCGGAGCCCGATCGGGCGGCGCTGCTCGAT
>DATHUE010000123.1:0-5372 GCA_035462545.1 Solirubrobacterales bacterium | reverse complement strand
GGCTTCGACGATCTCGACCCAGCGCTCGACCGGGAGCTTGTTGGGCGAGATCCGCTGCCGCACGCCGTCGTCGAGCACCTCGGCGGCGGTGCCGGGCGTCGAGCCGAGCCCGCACTCGAGCAGGTAGGAGAAGACGTCCCCGGGGCGCTTGCCGGAGCGCTCGCACATGTAGTGGACCTCCATCGGCGAGTAGGCGTGCAGGTGCAGCTGCGGCGCCACGCCCTTGGCCAGCCGCAGCCACCTGCCGTACTCCTCGAGGGTCAGGTCGGGATGGATCCCGCCCTGCATGCAGAGCTCCGTCGCACCGAACTCGACCGCCTCGCCGATCCGCGCCGCGAAGTCCTCCTCGGAGACCTCGTAGGCGTCGGGCGAGCGGCGCCCCTGCCCGAACCCGCAGAAGGCGCAGCCGACGACGCAGACGTGGGTGAAGTTGATGTTGCGGTTGACGACGAAGGTGGCGACGTCTCCGGCCAGTTCCGCTCGCAGCTCGTCGGCGGCAAGCCGCATCTCCTCGATCGCCCCGGGTCGGGTCTCGGAGAAGAGCGCCGTCAGCTCGTCCTCGCTCAGCTCGGCGCCCTCGCGCCCCTTGGCGATCGCTTTCTCGGTCAGCCCAGCAGGCAGCGACTCTTCGCTGCGCCGCCCCGAAACGCCACGGGGAATGAAGCTCCAGTACTTGAGCTTGATGACGTCGAGAACCCCTTGCTCCATCCACTCCAGGTCCATGTACTGCGGATAGACGCAGAGCCGCTCGGTCAGCGCATACCCCCGCGGACCAAGCTCCTTCCGCACCTGGTGTGGCGACGGGAACGGCTCCTCCGGCGAGATGTGATCGCCGTTGGCGGAAAGGCCGCCCAGGTCGGTAGCTCCAGCGCCCACGAGCTCCGGCCAGAACTCGGAGAGGTTCGGTGGTACCTGCACCCCGACATCTGGCATCAACCGCTTGCACTCCCCGATCAGGCGCTTGATCTCCTCTACCGAGACCGGGGACGCCCAGGAGGGTAGGGGCGGTGGGGACTTCTCCTCCAGACACTCAACATCGACCCCTAGCGAGATGTGTCTGGAGGAGGAGTCCCCACCGCCCGCCCAACGCTCACGGGCGGCCTGGTTCGCGATGTCGGCGACTTCGGCGCCGTAATAGCGCGGATGCGGGACGAAGTTCTGGAGGATCACCTCCTGCAGATGGCTATAACGGCCGTGCAGCCTCGCCAGCGCTTCCAGCGATTCGACGCGGGACTCCTCCGACTCGCCGATGCCGACCAGGATTCCCGAAGTGAACGGGATCTTCAGCTCTCCGGCGGCCTCGATGGTTGCGAGGCGCGCGCCTGGGTGCTTGGTCGGCGACCCAGCATGGACGGTCTCCATCAAGCGCTCGTCCACCGACTCCAGCATCAGGCCCTGGGACGCGGTGACCTCGCGGAGGCGCGCCAGGTCGGTGTGATCCAGCACGCCGATGTTGGTGTGCGGGAGCATGCCGCGCTCCAGGGCTCGCTCGCATGCCCAGACTACGTAGCTCGTGAAGTCCTCGTGCCCCCACTCGGCCAGTTTCGCGGCGACCAGCGGGTTGACCTCGGGGCGCTCGCCGGTGAGGACCAGCAGCTCCTTGGCATTGCGCTTGACCGCCTCGTCGAGGAGCTTCTCGACCTCCTCCGGTGGATGGACGTGGGCCTGGTGGGTCGCGAAGGCGCAGTACTTGCAGTAGCACTGGCAGGTGCGCGAAAGCGAAAGCGTGTAGTTCCGCGAGAAGGTGACCCGGCGCACGTCGGCGAGGCTACCGACCTCGTCTCGTCAACCGGGCCGTCATGCGGAGTCCCCAACGCAAACGGGGCGGCCCCGAAGGACCGCCCCGCGAAGGACCACGTCTGGAAGCGTCGCTCAGCCGGCTTTGGGCGGCTTCGGCGGCGCTTTCTTGTCAACCGGAGCGGCGGCCTTGCCGGTCGCGGCACCGCCCTTGCCGGTCGCGGGGACAGCGGCAGCCGCCCTTACGTTCTCCGGCGGCTCGGTCGGCGGCAGGCCGCCCGGCTCGAGCACGAAGCGGAAGACGGCGGCCGCGAGAAGCGAGCCGACGATCGGACCGGCGAGGTAAGGCCAGACGTCGCCCCAGTCGTTGGCGACGAGGGCGGGGCCGAACCAGCGGGCGGGGTTGAAGGCGCCGCCGGTGAGCGGGCCGCCGACCATGACGATGAAGCCGAGCGTGGTGCCGATCGCCAGCGGCGCCCACTCCTTGAAGCTCTTCCTCGAGAAGACCGCCGCGAGGATGACGAGGACGAGACAGAAGGTGCCGATCGCCTCGACCGTGGCGCCGGCGAAGGCGCCTGCGAGCAGGCCGCTGACTTCGGTCGCGCCGTAGTTGGTGGCGCGACCCTCGTCGAGCAGCAGGTTCTTGGTCAGCAGCGCGCCGAGGACACCGCCGGAGAGCTGGGCGAGCATGTAGATCGCCGCGTCAAGCGGGGCGATCCGCTTGATCGCCAGCGCCGCGAGCGTCACCGCGGGGTTGAAATGCCCGCCGCTGACGACGCCGAACATCACGATCAGCCCAAAGAGCAAGAAGGCGTGGACGAGCCCGATAACGGCGAAGTCCGATCCGAACTGAGCCTGGGCTCCGGTCGAGACGAACAAAACAACGACGCTGGTGATGAAGAAGACCAGCAAAAGGGTGCCGATCAACTCAGCTAGATATGCCGCAAGGCCTCGTTCCTGCACTTAACTCCTCCTAGTCCCGTGGTCCGGTAAGCGGCGGCAGTCTACCTGGAATTGCTCAATGAAATAGGTTCGCGCCTGCATGAAACGGGCTGTCGCGCTGCTGGCGGCCGCCCTCTCGTTGGCTGTAGCGGCCGGATGCGGGGGGAGCGGCGCTGAACCGGGCGCGCCGCAAGGCGCGACCGATGCTGCTCCGCGCCGCGCCACGCTCGTCCTCGATTTCCTTCCGAACGCGGCTCACAGCGGCATCTACGCCGCTCTAGAGCGCGGCTTCTACGACCGGGCAGGCATCGAGCTGGAGGTCCGCCCGCCGGGGGAATCGAGCGACGCTCCAAAGCTCCTGGCCGCCGGCCGCACCGAGCTGGCGATCCTCGACATCCACGACCTTGGGATCGCCCGCGAGCGTGGTCTCGATCTGGTCGCGGTCCTGCCGATCGTGCAGCGACCGCTGGCAGCGGTGATCGCCCGCGCCGACGGCCCCGTGCGCCGCCCCCGCGACCTCGCCGGACGTACGGTCGGGGTCACCGGCCTGCCCTCCGACGAAGCTGTGGTCGACTCCGAGGTCGCGGCCGACGGCGGCGATCCCGATGCGGTCGAGCGGGTGACGATCGGGTTCAACGCGGTCGCCTCGCTGGCTGCCGGCAAGGTCGATGCCGTCACCGCCTTCTGGAACGCCGAGGGCGTCGCGCTGCGCCGCCAGGGCGTCCCGGTCCGGATCTTCCAGGTCGACGAACACGGCGCCCCGCCCTACCCGGAGCTGGTGCTGACGACCTCGCGGGAGACTTTCGAGAGCGACCCCCGCCTCGTCCACTCGGCAGTCAAGGCCACGGTGCTCGGCTACCGCTTCGCGGTCGAAGACCCGGAGGCGGCGCTGGACGACCTGCTGGCCGCCAACCCGGAATTGGACCGCAGCGAACAACGGGCGCAGCTAGACGTCTTGCTGCCGATCCTGAAACCACAGCCCTTTGACCGCCGGACCTTGCGTCAATGGGCTGCCTGGGACCTGCGGCATGGCCTGCTGCAGCGCTCCGTGAATCTCTCCGCGAGCTTCGACCTCCCTTGACGAAATGAGTCCGATGCCCGTCTGGCGGAGACTCAGCCGAAGGGCCTCCGACAGATGGGCATCGGACTCACCCGCCAAGCAGCCGATCGACCAGATCCGGCAGTTCCCTGGCCATGCGGGAGCGAGGCACCACTAGATCCACGCCAGCTGCCTCGGCGGCCTGACGAGTCTCGACGTCGACGTGCGAGTAGTAGCCGAGCACCGGGAAGCCAAAGCCGATCAGGGCCTCGGCGCTGCCGACGTCCAGGTCGGCCACGGCAAGCTCGATCCCTTCGAGGTCGGCCTCTTGGATCGAGGGTGAGGTCGTCACGTCGTGACCGGCTGCTTTGAGCATCGCATCGACCTTGCTGCCGAGCAGGAGGTCGGTGGAGATCGAGAGGATCCGGGCCACTAGAGCGAGCGGCGCTGGCGAAACTCTTCGCGCACGCTTTCCGGCCGGCCCCACATCTGCACCACCTCGGAGCGGCCCTCGCGCACCTCACGCACCCGCAGCTCGCCCTCGACCCCCTCGGCGTCGAGCTTCTCCAGCACCCCACCCACGGTCGCCGCCGCCGCCGCGTGCCCGAAGCTCTTCGCGATCAAGAGGTGCCAGTGCCAGTCCGAGCGCGAATAAGGCTGCGCGTTGACCTGGCTCAACCAGACCGCACAATCCACATACCGCGCCTCGTCTGCAATCCGCAGATCCAGCTCGAGGTCGGTCCAATCCGGGGGCAACGCCTCGATGATCTGCTCGAAGTCGGTGGCCAGGGGCACGATCGGAAGCCTACTCGGGAGAGACCCGGTGGCCCCTCGACGGAGACTCAGCCGAAGGGCCTCCGGCGAGGGGTCACCGGGTCTCTCTCCCTGGCGGCATCAAGTCGGGCCCCGGGATCACGGACCCGTGCGGATCGTGGCTCGGTTCGCCGAGTTTGGCGGCGATCAGCGACTCCAGCTCCTCGGAGATGTAGTGCTCGAGCACCTCGGCCTCCTCGTGAACCCGATCGAGCGGCATCCCCAGCGCCTCCGAGAGGTAGGCCTCGATCAGGCGATGGTGGCGGATCACCTCCAGCGCCACCTTCTCTCCTGCCGCGGTGAGGCTGGCGCCCTTGTAGGGCATGTAGTCGACGAGGCCGAGGTCGGCGAGCCGTTTCAGCATCGAGGTCGCCGTTGCCGGGGTCACCTCCAGCCGCTGCGCCACCTCGCCGTTGAGGACCAGGCCGTCGCGCTCCCGGGAGATCGCGTAGATCGCCTTCGCGTAGTCCTCGATTGCCTCCGTGCCCAGGTTGCGGGCAGGGCGGGTGCCGCCGGTCGCCATCAGACCGAGACCAGGAGGCCGGTCAGGTAGAGGGCGGCGATCCCGGCGAGCATGCCGGCAACCGTACTCGGGTGCAGGAGACTGCCGCTCTCGTCGCGCATCGCGGGGGCGAGCTGGACCACGACCCGGGCGATCGCCCCCACCCCCACGCCGAACAGCAGCGCCGCCAGGCTCGGGTTGAAGGCGGAGGCGCCGATCCAGGCACCGAGGATCGCCGGGGCGCCGGCGATCAGGCCGAGACCGAGCAGGCGCCCGAGGCCGAGCCCACCCGCTCCGGCCCCACCGCCCTTGCGCAGCGGCGCGACGATCGCCAGTCCC
>DATHUE010000122.1:0-4272 GCA_035462545.1 Solirubrobacterales bacterium | reverse complement strand
TCACTCGCACTTCGGCGCCGGAGAGGTTGCCGCTGGCGCCCATTGCGCCGTTCGCCTCATGCTGACACGTTCCTGAGTGGACTCGGTAGCTCGGAGCGTGTCGTCGGAGGCCGGTGGTGGGCCTCCGGAACGTGTCAGCAGGAGGAGGGGCGCTCGTTCGAGGCGACAGCCGCATTCTCGAAGGCGACGAGGAGCGAGTGCAGGAGGTCCACCACCGGCCTCCCTCGCCTCCATCTGGTCGCCGTCTTCACCCACCCTCGTCCGGCCTCTCGCGCACCACTTCCTCGGCCCGCTTGTCTTCCCGCAGTCCGAGATAGCGCGGATGCCGCAGCTTTCCGTCCCGGGTCCACTCGCCGAAGGCGAACTGGCCGACTAGGTCGGGGCGCACCCAGCGGCCGTCGCGGGGCTGGCCGCCGCCGCGGGCGAACGGCGAGCTGTCGGTGCGACGCGCTTCCAGCAGCTTGCCGAGGCGCGCCAGCTCGCGCTGGCTGAAGCCGGTCCCGACCTTGCCGGCGTAGCGCAGCTGGCCCTCCTCGTGGTAGCCGACGAGCAGCGCCCCGAGGTGCTGGCGCGAGCCTTTCGGCGGCGTGAAGCCGCCGATCACCAGCTCCTGCTCGAAGGAGCACTTCAGCTTCAGCCAGTCGCCGCTGCGGCCGCGAACGTAGGGGCCCTCGGCGCGCTTGGCGATCAGCCCCTCCCAGCCGCGCGCGCAGGCTTCCTCGAACATCGCCTCGCCTTCGGCGTCGCGGTGGGGCGAGTAGCCGAGTGGGCCCTGGTAGGCGAGCGCCTCCTGCAGCAGGGCCTTGCGGGCCCGGAGACCGAGCGCGGTGAGGTCGTGGCCGTCGAGGTGGGTGAGGTCGAACAGGTAGAGGAAGACCTCGATCCCGGTCAACCGCGCCAGCCGCGGGTCAGCGATTCCCATCCTCCCCTGCAGGCGCTCGAAGCTGGTCCGCTCGCCCTCGAAGGCGACGATCTCACCGTCGGCGGCGAACTCGGGGTCCTGCTCCAGGAGGGCTTCGATCAGCTCCGGGTATGACGAGGAGACGTCGCGGCCGGTGCGGGTGATCAGGCGGGCGCCGCGCTCGTCGCGCAGGACGGTCGCCCGGATCCCGTCCAGCTTGCGCTCGAAGACCCAATCGGGATCGCTGAAGGGCCGGTCGCCGAGCCGCGCCTTCATCGGCTCGGCATCGGCCGGCAGCGGCGCTCGGCGTAGTTTCTCCCGTTCGGCGGCGGGCAGCGAGTCGAGGAGCGGGCGTCGATCCATCGCGTGAAGGGTTCTACCCCCTCCAGGGGGGACAATCATTCAATCGGCGTGACCGGCGTCGGCAGCGGTTCGCCGCGGACGGCGGCGATCGCGTTGCGGGCCGCCAGCTCGGCCATCGCCCGCCGGGTCTCGACCGTCGCCGAGCCGAGGTGCGGGGCGAGGAAGACGTTGTCGAGCTGCCGCAGGCCGGGGTCGAGCTGCGGCTCGTGTTCGTAGACGTCGAGGGCGGCGCCGGCGATCTGGCCGTCACCCAGCGCCGCGACCAGGGCCGTCTCGTCGACCACCGGGCCGCGGGCGGTGTTGACGAGCAGCGCCGTCGGCTTCATCCGCGCCAGCCGCCCGGCGTCGATCAGGTGACGGGTTTCGGGGGTCAGCGGGCAGTGCAGGGAGACGACGTCGGCCCGCGTCAGCAGCTCGTCCAGAGGCAGGCGCTCCGCATCCAGGGCGGCGACCGCCGCCGGATCGGCGGGGTTGCGCGAGGCGTAGGCGATCCGCATCCCGAAGGCGCGGGCGCGCTCGGCAACCTTGGTGCCGATCGCGCCGAGGCCGACGACCCCGAGCAGCTTCCCGCGCAGGTCCCGGCCGAGCATGAAGTCCATCCCCCAGCGCCAGGGCCGACCGGAGCGCAGCAGCCGCTCCCCCTCCCCCAGCCGCCGCGCCGCGGCGAGGATCAATCCCAGCGTCAGGTCGGCGGTGGCGTCGTCGAGGACGCCGGGGGTGTTGGCGACGGCGACGGCGCGGGCGGCGGCGGCCTCGAGGTCGACGTTGTCGTAGCCGACGGCGACGTTGGCGACGCAGCGCAACCGCGGCCCGGCGGCGTCGAGCAGCTCCGCGTCGACGCGGTCGTGCAGGAGCGGGAGGACGGCGTCGGCCCCGGCCATCAGCCCCAGCAGCTCGTCGCGCGGCAGAGGGCCGACAGCGTCGGTGGTTGCGACCTCGCCGGCATCGCCAAGCATCGCCAGCGCCGTCTCCGGTACCCGTCCAGTTACCGCGAACTTCGGCATTCGCCGACTCTAAGGCCGAGCCGCCGCATAGACTGGCGCCGATGGCCGACGACGTGATCGAGCACGGGTTCAAGCAGGGCGACAAGGTCTGGGTCGAGGACGCCGACGGGCGCCGCCACCCCGGCATCTTCGTTGGCGACAACGAGGCCGCCGGCTGGTTCGGCGGCGGCCCCAGCGCCTACATCGCCCACCCCGAGGCGCACCAGGCCGAGGTCGTCTCGATCTTCCGCGTCACCCCCCGCGACGAGTAGCCGCGGGAAGATTCGGGCGCTGTCGATTTCGGCGGCGCTCGTTCGTCGTCTGAGTAGAGGCGGGGAATCCCGTGACTACGAGCCGAGGAGGCGAAGATGCGTTTCGTGATGTTCATGTACCCGCGGATCAGCGACGAGGACTGGACCCCGGACGACGCCGAGGCGATGGAAGAGATGGGCCGCTACAACGACGAGCTGCGCAAGGCCGGCATCCTGCTCTCGCTCGACGGCCTGCACCCGCCGGCGACCGGTGCCCACGTCGACTTCGACCTCGACGGCGGCAAGACGGTCCTCGACGGGCCGTTCGCCGAGACGAAGGAGGTCGTCGGCGGCTACTGGCTGATCGACGTCAGCTCCCAGCAGGAGGCGGTCGAGTGGGCGAGCCGGGTTCCGGGCCGCGCCTGCACGGTGGAAGTGCGGCGCGTGTTCGAGGTCGAGGACTTCCCGCCGGAGGTCCAGGAGGCGGCCGCCCGGGCCTAGCGGTGGAGGACGCGAAGGCCCAGCGAGCGGTCGAGGCGGTCTGGCGGATCGAGTCGCCGCGGCTGATCGCCGGGCTGACGCGGATGGTGCGGGACGTCGGCCTGGCCGAGGACCTGGCCCAGGACGCGCTGGTCGCGGCGCTGGAGAAGTGGCCCGCGACCGGCGTTCCCGACAACCCCGGCGCCTGGCTGATGGCGACCGCCAAGCACCGGGCGATCGACATCCTGCGGCGCTCCTCGCGGTTCGAGGCCAAGCGCGAAGAGCTCGCTCACGAGGTCGGGATCAAGATGGCGCTCGAAGGGGCCGAGCTCGACCGCGAGATCGGCGACGACCTGCTCAGCCTCGTCTTCGTCTGCTGCCACCCGCTGCTCTCGACCGGGGCGCGGGTGGCGCTGACCCTGAAGCTGATGGGCGGCCTGACCACGCCGGAGATCGCCCGCGCCTTCCTCGTCACGGAGGCGACGGTGGCGCAGCGGATCGTGCGGGCGAAGCGGACTCTGAAGGAGGCCGGGGTGCCGTTCGAGGTGCCGGCCGGTGCGGAGCTCGACGAGCGCCTGCCCTCGGTGCTGGGGGCGATCTACCTGATCTTCAACGAGGGCTACTCGGCGACCGCCGGCGAGGACCTGGTCCGGCCCGGGCTCTGCAACGAGGCGCTGCGGCTGGGCCGCCAGCTGGCGGAGCTGGCGCCGCGCCAGGCCGAGGTGCACGGGCTGGTGGCGCTGATGGAGATCCAGGCCTCGCGGACGGTGGCCCGGGTCGGGCCGGGCGGCGAGCCGGTCCTGCTGCTCGACCAGGACCGCCGGCGCTGGGACCCGCTGCTGATCCGCCGCGGCCTAGCGGCGCTGGAGCGGGCGCGGAGCCTCAGCCGGGAGCGCGACGCCAGCGGCGGCAGGACGCCGCGGCCGCTCGGCTTCTACGGCCTGCAGGCGGCGATCGCCGCCTGCCACGCGGAAGCGCTCAGCGCCGAGGAGACCGACTGGGTGAAGATCGCCGCCCTCTACGAAGCCTTGGTCCAGGTCGCGCCGTCGCCTGTCGTCGCCCTCAACCGGGCGGTCGCGGTGGGGATGGCCTTCGGCCCCGAGGCGGGCCTGGCACTGGTCGAAGAGATCGCCGCCGAGCCCGCCCTGGCGAAGTACCACCTGCTCCCCAGCGTCCGCGGCGACCTGCTCGCCAAGCTCGGCCGCGAGGAGGAGGCTCGCGCCGAGTTCGAACGCGCCGCCTCCCTGACCGCAAACGAGCGCGAGCGCGAGCTGCTGCTGCGCCGAGCGGTGGG
>DATHUE010000121.1:0-3109 GCA_035462545.1 Solirubrobacterales bacterium | reverse complement strand
AGCTGCAGGCCGACATCCTCGACGCCGCGCTCGTCGAGGCGCGCGAGGCCGGCTATCTCGGGGACCTCGACCTCGTCGTCCACCGCGGCGCCGGCGCCTACATCTGCGGCGAGGAGACGGCGCTGATCGACGCGCTCGAGGGCAAGAGCGGCAACCCGCGCCTGAAGCCGCCGTTCCCGGCGGTCCAGGGCCTCTACGGCGGGCCGACCCTGATCAACAACGTCGAGACCCTCTCCAACGTGCCGGGAATCGTCGCCAAGGGCGCCGAGTGGTTCAAGGGCTTCGGCACCGAGCAGTCGCCGGGGACCAAGGTCGTCTCGATCTCCGGCGGCGTCCGCCGCCCCGGCAACTCCGAGGTCGAGCTGGGGATCCCCACGCGGGAACTGATCTACGGCCTCGCCGGCGGCCCGCTGCAGGGGCGCGAGGTGAAGGCCTTCTACCCCGGCGGCTCCTCCTCCCCGGTGCTGACCGCCGAGGAGGGCCTCGACCTCCCCTACAGCTTCGAGGCGATGGCCGAGGCCGGCTCGATGCTCGGCTCCGGCTCGATCATCGTCGCCGACGACACGGTCTCGATCCCGCACATGGCGCTGCGCACGGCGCGCTTCTACCACCACGAGTCCTGCGGCAAGTGCACCCCCTGCCGCGAGGGCACCAACTGGACCGTGAAGATGCTGGAGCGGGTGGTGCGCGGCGAGGCGACGCCGATGGATCTCGACATCATCAGCTCGGTCCAGGAGAACATCATGGGCCACTGCCTCTGCGTGCTGGGCGACTCGATGGCGATGCCGGTCAGCGCGATGGTCCGCAAGTTCCGCGGCGAGTTCGCGGCCGTGATCGAGAGCGCCGGCGATCCCCACGGCGCCGTGCGGGCCCCGGCCGAGACCCTGGGGGCGACGGTATGAGCGCCAAAAAAGAGGTGACGATCGTCGTCGACGGCCGCGAGATCGTCGCGACCGAGGGGCAGATGCTGCACGACGCGGCCCGCGAGGGCGACGTCGAGATCCCGGTCTTCTGTTACGACCCGAAGCTCGGCGACCCGGTCGGCGCCTGCCGCATGTGCCTGGTCGAGATCGAGGGGATCCCGAAACTGCAGACCTCCTGCTCGACCCCGGTCCGCGACGGGATGGTCGTCCACACCCGCACCGAGCAGGTCAAGCACGCGCAGAGCGCCGTCGTCGAGTTCCTGCTCGTCAACCACCCGCTCGACTGCCCCGTCTGCGACAAGGGCGGCGAGTGCCCGCTGCAGGACATCACGCAGGGCTGGGGCCCGGGCAAAAGCCGGGTGATCGACGAAAAGCGCCACTTCCAGAAGCCGGTCGAGCTCTCGCCGCTGGTCGCGATCGACCGCGAGCGCTGCATCCTCTGCTACCGCTGCGTCCGCTTCAGCCAGGAGGTCTCCGAGGACTCGCAGCTGCAGCTGCTGGAGCGCGGCGACCGGACCTTCGTCGGCACCTTCGACGACCGCCCCTACGTCGCCCCCTTCCACGGCAACATCACCGAGCTCTGCCCGGTCGGGGCGCTGACCAACTACACCTACCGCTTCCGCGCCCGGCCCTGGGACATCGAGCAGGCCGGCTCGGTCTGCACGCTCTGCCCGGGCCAGTGCAACGTCAGCTTCACGGTTCGCGACGAGCAGGTGAAACGGGTGCTCGGCCGCGACAACGCCGAGGTCGACGACGGCTGGCTCTGCGACCGCGGCCGTTACGGCTTCGAGATGTTCGGGGCCGAGGAGCGGGTGCGCGGGCCGCGGCTGAAGGGCAGCGGCGCGGTGAGCTGGGAGGAGGCGATCGAGGCGGCGGCGGCGGGTCTGCGCGCGGCCGGGGCCGACAGCGCCGCGATTGCCGGCGACGCCTCCAACGAGGAGGGCTACCTGCTGCAGCGGCTGCTGCGCGAGGCGCTCGGCTCGCCCCACGTCGACTCGCGCCAGGCGCGCGGCCCCTCGCGCGAGGCGCTGGTGCGGCTCGCCCAGCCGGCGCTCTCGGCCCGGGTCCGCGACATCGACGAGGCCGACGTGATCCTCGTCGCCGGCACCGAGCCGATGCACAGCGCCCCGATCCTCGACCTGCGCGTGCGCAAGGCGATCCGCCGCAACGGCGCCCGCCTGGTGCTGGCGACGGAGCGCCCGACCACGCTCGACGGCGGCGCCGAGGCGATCGCCCGCTACGGCCCGGGCCAGGCCACCCACTTCCTCGCCGAGCTGGCAGCCGCGGTCGGCGGCACCGAGAACGTCGCCACGCCGCTGGCCGAGACCCTGCGCGAGGCCGGGAAGGTCGTCGTCCTCTGGGGCGGCCGGATCGGCCGCGAGGGCGACGCCGCGGTCGGCGCCCTGCTCGACCTCGCCGAGGCCCTGAGGATCGCCGAGACCGAGGGCAGCGGCCTGCTCGAAATCCCCGACGTCGCCAACGCCCGCGGCCTCCGCGAGGTCGGCTGCCTCCCGGACGCCGGCCCGGGCTTGACGAGTCCTGCATCGACCCGCTCAGAGCGGTCAAATGCAGGACTCGTCGGCTATTCGACCGAGCAGATCCGCTCGGCGCTGCAGGAGGAAGACCTGAAGGCGCTCGTCCTGTTCGGCGCCGACCCGCTCCGCGACTTCCCCGACACCAAGGCCTGGGAGGCGGCGATAGGCGCCGCCGACTTCGTCGTCGCCTTCTCGATGTTCGAGAACGAGGTCACCGCCAAGGCCGACGTCGTCTTCCCGCTGGAGACCCACGCCGAGAAAGACGGAACCGTCACGCACATGGACGGCCGCCTCCAACGAGTCCGCCCAAGCGCCTCGCGCCCAGGAGACATCCGCGCCAACTGGCAGGTGCTGGCTGAGCTCTCGTCCGCGCTTGGCCATGAGACTGGGGTGACTTCTCAGCCCACGGCTTTGGCCGCGATCGCCGACGCGGTGCCCTTCTACTCGGGCATCACGGTGGAGGAGATCGGCGGCCGCGGCATCCGCTGGCAAGACCGCGATGCCGCGAGCGCCGTTCCTCCCGCGGACGGCAACCTGGAGACCGGAGAGCCCGCCGGCACGGGCTCGGCGGACACTCAGCGCGGAGCGCCGCAAGCTCCCGCGGCAGCCTCCCCCGCCCCTCGCGGAGTCGCGTCCGCCGAGCCCGTGCCG
>DATHUE010000120.1:0-5317 GCA_035462545.1 Solirubrobacterales bacterium | reverse complement strand
CGGCTCCTCCGGCGAGGGCTCGCCAAGCGAGTCGAAGTCCTCCGACTCGGACTCCGGCTCCTCGGACTCGAAGTCGAGCGAGTCGAAGCCGGACTCCAAGGCGACGGCTTCGACCGCCAGCGACTGATCCCCGTCAGCCGTTGAGCAGGCGGTCGACCGCCTGCTGGCGGACCGACTCCGGCACTTCGATCGAGCCGTCGGAACGGATCTCGCAGCCGGCGTTCTCGCCGGCGCAGAGCACGTCGGCGGGCGAGTCGCCGCCGATCGCCGCCGCCAGGATCAGCTGCGGCATCGTGAAGAAGCCCATGTCGCTGACGAACGCTTTGGGCGCGCTCCAGCCGATGATCGGGCCCTTGATGAAGTTGTAGGGGAGACGCAGGGGGTCGGTGAGGCGGTCCTTGATGCCGGCGATCACCGCCTGCTGGGCCTTCCCGCGGTCGAAGTCGTCGTAGCCGAGGGCGAAGGCGCTCTTGCCCGGCCCCGGGCATTCGCTCACCTTGCGGACGCGGGCGTAGGCGAGGGCCTTTTCGCCGTCGAGAGTGTTCTCGCCCTTGCCGAGGCGCAGCGTCACCCCGCCCTGGCCGCCGCCGGCGCCGCCGCTGATGTCGGCGCAGAGCTTGACGGGGACGTCGACGGTGACCCCGCCGACCGCGTCGATCAGGTCTTCGAAGCCGGTGAAGTTGATGATCGCGACGTGGTCGATCTCGATCCCGAGGAACTGCTCGACCGTCTTGATCTGCAGCGCCGCGCCGCCGAAGGCGTAGGCGCCGTTGATCTCCTGCGGCGTTTGGCCGGGGATTTCGGCGAAGGCGTCACGGGGGATCGAGAGTTTGCGGAAGGCTCCCCCGCCGGCCCGGATCAGCATCAGCGTGTCGGCGCGGAACTGGCCCACGGAGCAGCCGTCGTGGGGGGCGTCGCCGTTGGCCTGCTGGTCGAAGCACTCCTGCGAAGGGGCGGCGCCGGGCTCCTTGGTGTCCGGCGGCCGGGCGTCGGTGCCGAGCACGAGGATCGTCTGGGCACTGGGCAGGAGAACGGGGTTGCCGTGCAGGGCGTCCTTCGCCTCGCCGGAGAGCTTGAACGCCTGCAGCTGGGCGGAGACGGCGAAGGCGAGGAAGCTGATCAGCACCCAGCCGAGGGCGACGAGGGCGACCCACTTCGCCACCCGCTTCGCGATCTTGCGCTCGGGCCGCGCCGGCTTCGGCAGTCCGTCGCCGCCGTCCTTGTCGCCCTTTTTAGGCAGGTGGGCGCGATCTCTCAGGCTGGAGAGATCGGGCTTCCGCAAGCGGGATAGGAGGCCCTTGCGGGACCGGTAGACCTTGTAGTCGGGCGGTCCCGAGGGGCGATGCTCGCCATCGTCGGGCATAAAGGGCTAGAAATCATGGCGATGCACGCGGTCGCCTGTCTTCTGCCCCCGGATCGCTCGTGAGCGAGCGCGAGACGATCGGCGTCGATCTCGGCGGCACGAAGATGCTGGCGGGGGCGATGCGCGGCACCGAGGTGCTGTGGGAGAGCCGCGAGGCCTCGACCGGGCAGACCGAGGAGGAGCTGATCGAGCTGCTGGTGCGGGAGGTCGGCGAGGCGCGCGAGGCGCGGCCCGACGCCGCCGCGGTGGGTCTCGGGCTGCCGGTGACTTTGGACCAGGAGCGCGGCGTCGCGATCTCCTCGGTCAACCTGCCGATCGACGACGTGCCGATCCGCGACCTCGTCCACGAGCGGACCGGCCTGCCGACCGCGGTCGACAACGACGCCAACGTCGCCGCCCTCGCCGAGCAGCTCTACGGCGCCGGGCGGGGCGCCCAGAACATGGTGATGCTGACGATCGGCACCGGGATCGGCGGCGGCCTCGTGCTCGGCGGCGAGATCTACCGCGGCGCCCACGGCGCCGGCGCTGAGCTCGGCCACATGGTGATCCAGGCGGACGGCCCGCCCTGTCAGGGCAACTGCCCCAACCACGGCTGCATCGAGTCGCTTGCCTCCGGCACGGCGCTGGGGCGCGAGGGCCGTGCGGCGGCGGAAAGCGCTCCCGACTCGGCGATCGGCAAGCTGCTGGCGGCGGGGGAGGCGGTCGACGGCAGGGCGGTGACCGAGGCGGCGATAGCCGGCGATACGACCGCGATCGGCGTCTTCGAGTTGATCGGCGGCCGGCTCGGGGTCGCCTGCGCCAGCCTCGCCAACATCTTCGAGCCGGAGGCGATCGTGATCGGCGGCGGCGTGATCGCCGCCGGCGAGCTGCTGCTGGAGCCGGCCCGGCGCGAGCTGCGCCAGCGGGCGCTGCGGCCGATGAACGAGACGCCGGTGCTCGCCGCGACCCTCGGCAACGATGCCGGGATGATCGGGGCGGCGGCGCTGGCCCGGGTCGAGCTCGAGCGGGGCCGGGGCTGATGCCGGGCCGGCTCGTCGTCTGCCCGACCCCGATCGGCAACCTCGACGACCTCACCGCGCGGGTGCGTGAGGCGCTGGTCAGCGCCGACATAGTCGCCTGCGAGGACACCCGCCGCACCGGCTCGCTGCTCGACAAGCTCGGGATCCGGCCGGCGCCGCGGCTGGTCTCCAACCACGAGGGCAACGAAGCCGCGCGGGCCCTGGAGCTGGTTCAGCAGATCGAGCGCGGCTACACCGTCGCCCTCGTCTCCGACGCCGGCATGCCGGCCGTCTCCGACCCCGGCTTCAAGCTGATCGGCCGCTGCATCGAGCGCAGCCTCGAAGTGACGGTCCTGCCCGGCCCCTCGGTGGTCCCGGTCGCGCTAGTCGCCTCCGGGCTGCCGACCGACCGCTGGCGCTTCGAGGGCTTCCTGCCGAAGCGGGCGGGGGAGATGGAGCGGGTCCTGCGCTCGACCGAGACCGTGGTCGCCTTCGAGTCGCCGCGCCGGATCGGCGAGTCGCTGGCGGCGCTGGCCAAGATCGCCCCCGACCGCCCGGCCGCCGTCTGCCGCGAGCTGACCAAGATCCACGAGGAGGTCGCCCGCGGCTCGCTCGGCGAGCTTGCGCGCCGCTACCGCAGCGACGTCAAAGGCGAGATCGTCCTCGTGATCGGCCCCGCCGCCGACGCGCACGACAAAGACATCGGCTTCGCGGTCGACGCCCTCCGCCACCTGGTCCAGTCCGGCGCCCGCCCCCGCGCCGCCGCCAGCGTCGTCTCCGCGCTCACCGGCACCCGCGCCAACGACCTCTACAAGGCCCTCACCGGCCGCGAGGCCCGCCGCTGAGCTCGTCACCTAACGTAGGGCCGCCCCGATGAGCTACTACGTCACCACCCCGATCTACTACGTCAACGCCGAGCCGCACCTCGGCCACGCCTACTCGACGATGGCGGCTGACGTGCTGGCGCGGCACATGCGGCAGCGCGGCGAGGACGTGTTCTTTCTGACCGGCACCGACGAGCACGGCGAGCCGGTCGCCAACGCCGCCGAGCGGGAGGGGATCTCGCCGCAGGAGCTGGCCGACCGCAACGCCGCCAAGTTCGAGGCGCTGATGCCGATCATCGACTCGACCAACGACTTCTTCATCCGCACCTCCGACCCGCGGCACACCGAGCGCGTCGCCGAGATCATCCAGCGCGTCTACGACAACGGCTGGGTCAGCAAGGGCACCTACGAGGGCTGGTACTGCCCGCGCTGCGCCGATTTCAAAACCGAGCGCGAGCTGGGGCCGGGCAACACCCGCCCGATCCACGAGCTCGAGCTGGAGAAGCTGCGCGCGGAGAACTGGTTCTTCCGCCTCTCGGCCTTCCAGGAGAAACTGGAAGCGCTGTATGAGGAGCGGCCGGACTTCGTCGTCCCCGATTTCCGCCGCAACGAGGCGGTCGCCTTCATCAAAGGCGGCCTCGAAGACGTCTCGCTCTCGCGCCCGCACCTGAAGTGGGGGCTGCCGCTGCCCTGGGACCCCGAGCAGCGGATGTACGTGTGGTTCGACGCGCTGCTCAACTACGTCACCGCGCTCGGCTTCGCCCGCGAGGGCGAGGACCTGACCGGGCGCTACTGGCCCGCCGACCTGCACGTGATGGCGAAGGACATCCTCAAGTTCCACGCGGTGATCTGGCCGGCGCTGCTCTGGGCCGCCGACCTCGAGCCGCCGCGGCGGATGGTGATCCACGGCTTCCTGCTGATGGGCGAGAAAAAGATGTCGAAGTCGCTCGGCAACGTGCTCGACCCTTTCGCGGCGATCGAGCGTTTCGGTGCCGACGCCCTGCGCTTCTACTGCTTCCGCGAGGTCAGCTTCGGCCAGGACGGCTCGATCTCGACCGCCGGCTTCGAGTCCCGCTACGAGACCGAGCTGGCCAATGACTTCGGCAACCTCGCCAGCCGCGTCCTGGCCATGGTCGACCGCTATCGCGGCGGGGTCGTCCCGATGGCGCAGGTCGACGCCGTGCTGCAGGAGGACTTCGAAGGAGTGGTGGGGCGCTTCAGCGAGCTGCTCGACAGGGCCGAGCTGACGCAGGCGCTGGAGGAGGCGTGGAAGCTGGTTCGCCGCCTCAACCGCTACGTCGAGGAGGTCCAGCCCTGGGTGCTGGCAAAGGACGAGGCCGACCCCGAGCGTTTGGACGAAGTCCTCTACAACCTGATCGAGGGACTGCGGGTGACGACCCTGCTGCTCGTCCCCTACCTACCGCAGACGAGCGAGCGGCTGCTCGCTGCGCTGGAGGAGGAGTCGCGTGGGCTGGGCGAGCTCGGCTCCCGCGCCGGCGGTCAGAAGGTCGAGCGCGTACCGCCGCTCTTCCCCAAGATCGAGGCGCCTTAGCGGCGCGTGGTTCCCCGGCCAGGCAGCGACTGAGGAACCAGGTAGTCAGGCAGAGGAGAGGAGATCGCGGTCGATCTCGCTGGGCCGGGTAAGCCCGCAGAGCGCCATCGTCAGGTCGAGCTCGGCGAGGACCATCTTGAGGACGGTCTCCACGCCGGCCTGTCCGCCGAGGGCAAGTCCCCAGACGTAGGGACGGCCGAGAAGGACCGCGTCCGCACCGAGAGCGAGTGCCTTCAACGCGTCGGCACCGCTGCGGATGCCGCTGTCGAAGAGGATGGCCAGATCGCCGCCGACCGCCTCGGAGATCGGCCCCAGTGCGTCGAGCGAAGCGATCGCGCCGTCGACCTGGCGGCCGCCGTGGTTGGAGACGACGATCCCGTCGAGCCCGCGGCGCACCGCCTCGCGCGCCTCGTCGGGGTGCTGGATCCCCTTGACGAGGATCGGCAGAGAAGTCATCTCGCGCAACTGCGCCAGGTCGTCCCAGTTCAGCGACGGGTGCGCCTGGACACCGAGGAAGTGACCGGTAGCCATTCCGGGGTCCTCCTCGGGCGTCTTCTCCAGCGCTTCGCGGAAGACCGGG
>DATHUE010000119.1:0-7066 GCA_035462545.1 Solirubrobacterales bacterium | reverse complement strand
GCCCTGGGGTTCCTGCTGCTTCTGGTTGCCCTCCAGGCTCCGCTGATCGCGCTGCTCGGCACACTTGCGAGTCTCCTGTCCACGGCGGCGGCCTTCGGTGTCGCCCGCCTGGTCTTCCAAGAGGGGTACGGCGCCGACCTGCTCGGCTTCGAGTCCCAAGGGTTCTTGGACGCCTGGGCGCCGGTGTTCTTCTTCGCGATGATCTTCGCGATCGCGATGGACTACACGGTCTTCCTCCTGGCCTCTGCGAAGGAGCACTACGAGCGTTCGGGGGACCCGAAGGAGGCGATGGTCGGCGGCCTCGCCCATTCCGGTCGCGTCATCCTCGCCGCCGGCGCGGTGATGGTCGCGGTCTTCTTCACCTTCGCCCTCTCGGGGCCGCTGCCCCCGAAGGAGATGGGCGTGATCCTCGGCGTCGCCGTCCTCCTCGACGCCTTCCTGGTGAGACTGGTGCTGATGCCGGTCTTCCTGCGGCTGGCGGGACCGGCGGCCTGGTACCTGCCGGCTTGGCTGCGCCGGGTGCTGCCGGACGTCAGCTTCGGCCACGGCGGCGGCGATGCGCGGTCATCGGCCGATGCGCGCGATGGTTCTGCGGCGGGCGCAGTCCCCGCTCCAGCTGACGGAGATGCCCGATCCGGCGCCGCGGCCGGCGAGTATCCGGATCTTCATGCGGCGCCCGCCGCTGTGACCCGCGCGGACGGAGCGGCGGTTCTCGATCTCAGAGGGTCCTCATCAGCCTTCGGGCGACGGGCGCAGGACACCGGACGCCAGGCTCGAGACGATCCCGAGGGCCAGTAGCGCTCCCGCCCTTATCCAGGTCTCGCCTTCCACCTGGCTCATCACGACCAGACAGGCGGCGATCCCCAGCGGGGGGATGACGAAGGGCACCTTGAAGTGATCGTGAGCGACCCGGTCGTCGCGTAGGAGCAGGGCTGAGACGTTGACCGCGACGAAGACGGCGAGCAGGAGGAGAACCGTGGTGTCGGCGAGCGCGCTCAAGTCCCCGGTCAGGATCAGGCCGGCCGCGATCAGGGTCGTGAAGGCGATGGTGACGCTGGGCGTCCCGCGCCCGCTCAAGCGGCCGAGCGGTGACGGCATCACGTTTTCGGCGGCCATCCCGTAGAGCAGGCGCGAGGCCATGATCATGTTGATCAGCGCCCCGTTGGCCAGCGCCAGCAGCCCGATCGCCGAGAAGACCTTGGTCGGGATCGCCAGCGGACCGACCAGCACCACCTCGAGCAGGGCGCCGCTGGAGTTCTCGAGGCGGTCGGTCGGGACCGCCATCGAGGCGACCAGCGTGACCACGACGTAGATCGCCCCCGCGGCTGCGAGGCCCGCAAACAGGGCTCGCGGATAGGAGCGCTCGGGGTGGGTCGTCTCCTCGGCGATGTTGACCGAGTCCTCGAACCCGATCAGCGCGTAGAAGGCGAGCGCGGCGCCGGCCAGCACCGCCAGCGCGGGGGCGGCCCCCGGCTTGAACTCGAGCGCCCTTCCGGGGTCGCCGATCCCGTCGGCGAGGGCCGCGACCCCGATCGCGACCACCAGCGCCAGGCCCGTCAGCTCGACCAGGGTGAGGACGACGTTGAGGCGGACCGAGAAGAGGATGCCAACGTAGTTGACCAGCGCGACCACCGCGATGAAGGCGAGGGCTGCCACCGCGACGGGGACCGCGATGAACTCCGCCAGGTAGTCACCGCCGAAGGCCCTGGCCAGGGCGCTCGCCGAGGTGACGCCGGAGGCCATAACCATGAAGGCGACGAGGAAGGCGAGCAGGCGGCTGCCGGAGGCTCGCTTGACGTAGAGCGCGGCGCCGCCGGCCTTCGGGTACTTCGTCACCAGTTCGGCATAGGAGCCGGCGGTGAGGGCGGCGAGCAGGAGGGCGACCAGAAAGGAGAGCCAGATCGCGCCGCCGACTTCGCCAGCGACCGCTCCCACCAGGGCGTAGATCCCGCCCCCGAGGATGTCGCCGAGGATGAAGAAAAACAGCATCCGCCGCGAGACCACCCGGCGCAGGCCGTCGGGAGGGGAATGTGCGCCCGCGGCCATCGGAGTGAGGCCGAAAGTATCAGTGAGGTCAGCCCACCAGTCGCGCTCGCCTTCGACGTCGCCGCGCGGGTTCTCGCCGGGATCGCGTCACGGAGCGATGGGCGGCCCGAACCACCTGGTCAGCGCCTCGGGCAGGCCCGTGTCGGTTCCGTCTCCGACCCAGGCGACGTACCCGTCGGGCCGAATCAACACGGCAGGCGGGGCGGTGACCGCGCCCAGCACCGGGAGCTCCCACTCACCGTCGTAGCGTGCGTCGAACGACTGGACCCGGTCGGCCCAAGGGGCGATGTCGAGGCTGCCGGGCTCGCCGAGGTTGAGCAGCACCGCCCTGGCGCCGTGCAGCAGCTCGAAGACCCGCAGCGGGCCGTCGGCGCTGACGAGGTCGAGGTCGGGCATGCGGCGTCCGAGCAAGGGGTGGCCCTCGCCGAGGTCGTAGCGGATATCCAGCCCGGAGATGAGCCCGGCGAGGCGTTTGCGAGGCTCGTCCATCGTCGCCAGCTCCGAGACCACGTCGACCAGGGCTTTCTGCCGCTCGTCCCGGCGTTGGAGTGCGGTCTGAGCCATCGTGTGCTGGAGCGCGCGGGCAGCGACCGGGTGGCGCTCGTCGTGATACGTGTCGAGGAGGCTCTCGGGGGAGGTTCCGTCGGCCACCTGGGCCAGCTTCCATCCCAGGTTCACCGCATCCTGGACACCGAGGCTGAGGCCCTGTCCACCCGCCGGGTAGTGCACGTGAGCCGAGTCGCCGGCGAGTAGGACTCGCCCCGCGCGGTAGGCGGCCGCCTGACGGGTCATGTCGGTGAACCTGGAGATCCAGGTGGGGTTGTGAACCCCGAAGTCGGTGCCGTACACGGCGATCAGCGCCGCGCTCAGATCGCGCAGGGTCGGCTCGCCGCCGGACCCGAGCCGTTGCTCGGTCACGACGACCCGCACCGTTCTGCCGTCCTCCATCGTGTTGAGGGCGTGGATGCCGGTGGCATCGTGGCGGATGCCCGGCGGCGGCTCCTCGGTCGTCTCGACCTCGGCGATCAGGTTGCTCCTGGTCGGATCCCACCCCGGGAACTCGATGCCGGCCGCCTTGCGGATGACGCTGCGTCCTCCGTCGCACCCGACGAGATACCGCGCCCGCATCGACCGGCCGTCGGCAAGCTCGACGTCGACGCCGGTGCCGTCCTGCGCGAAGCCCGCCACCTCGGAGCCGTGGTGGATCCGCACCGGCAGCTCGGCGACCCAGGCGGCCATGATCCGCTCGATCTGGTTCTGCCAGATCCCGAGCGAGTACGGATGGCGCGTGGGGAAGTCGCTCATGTCCAGCACCGTTGTGGCCAGCATCGCGGCCTGAGCCACCCGACCCTCCGCGAGGAAGCGATCGGCGACCCCGCGTTGATCCAGCACCTCGATCGTGCGCGAGTGAAAGCCGCCGGCGCGTGAGCCGGCCAGCACGTGATCGGGACGCCGCTCGAGAACCGCGACGTCGACCTTCGCCAGCGCCAGCTCAGCCGCCAGCATCATCCCCGTCGGACCGCCACCGGCGATCAGCACCGTATGCATTCACCCTCCTTTTCCGCGCGTTCTGGCCTGCGGCGGGCGATTATGGGGCAAGTCCCAGGGCCTCATGAGGGCTTTCGCTGCGGTATAAATTGGAGGTGGCGAGGGGGTCTCAGCCGTCGGCGGAATGAGGTTCACGCGCGCCGAGCTGGAGTCGTTCCGCGGTCAGGAGGTCGACGATCTCATCGGGCCGGGCCTGAAGCTGCTGTTCGTCGGCATCAATCCCGGTCTCTGGACGGCCGCGGTCCAGACCCACTTCGCGCATCCCACCAATCGCTTCTACCCGGCCCTGGCGGCGGCGGGGATCACCGATCACGAGGTCGATCGGGCCGCCGGGATGACCGCTGCCGACCGCGCCCACCTCGTTGCGCGGGGGGTGGGGATCACCAACCTCGTGCGGCGGGCGACGGCGCGCGCCTCGGAGCTCTCGCGCGGGGAGCTGGGCGAGGGCGGCGAGCGGCTGCTGCGGTTCGTCGCCGAGCACCGGCCCGCGGTCGTCGCGATCGCCGGTATCTCCGCCTACCGCGAAGCCTTCGGCGAGCGCGGCGCGGTCCTGGGCCGGCAGCCGGAGACGCTCGACAGCGCGCTCCGCTGGTCCGACGCGGCCCTCTGGGTGGTGCCCAATCCGAGTGGGCTCAACGCCCACGAGACCGTCGCGTCGCTCGCCGCCGCCTACGCGGCGCCGGCCGCCGAGGCTGGCGTCATCGCCCCGGCCGCGGTCAGGGCGCCGGCAGGTAGGTGAGGAGCACCACCCCGGAGTCGAACCGCTTGACGTCGTCGAGCTGCATCCGGATCGTTCCCCGGTCGCCGAGCACGTGGACGTTCCCCTCGCCCCAGACGAGCGGGTTCAGGTAGATCTCGTACTCGTCGATCAGGCCCCGCTCCGCGAGCGCGTAGGCGAACTCGCCGCTGCCGTGGACGAACAGGTCGCCGTCGACCGCGCCCTTCAGCTTCGGGATCGAATCGCCGAGGTCGCCCTCGAGCAGGGTCGCGTTCCACCCGAGATCGCCGGAGAGCGTGTTGGAGCCGACGTACTTCGGCATCGGGTTGACCATGTCGGCCCACTTGCCTGACTGATCCGGCCAGTATCCCCCCAGCCCCTCGAAGGTCTTGCGTCCCAGCACCAGCCCACCCGACTTCGCCTGACGCTCGAACGAGTACTCGGCGTGGTCCCCGCCCGGTGCCACCCACTCGCCGACCGGGTCGATGACTCCGTCGAGCGTGGCCTGCGTGGTTGCGATCAGCTTTCCCATTTTTGCTCAATTCTCTAGTTTTAATAGAAATAATTACACCGGGTGGGAGCCCGGTCGACATTGGAGGAGAGCAGAGATGAAGTGGAGTCGTATTGCCGCGGTCCTGGCGGTCATCGCCGCCTGCGCCGCCTTCGCCAGCCCCGCATTCGCCGTCAAGTACGTGGCCCTCGGAGACTCGTACTCGTCGGGGATAGGGACCCGCACCTACTACGAAGGCTGTGGGCGGTCCGTCTACGCCTATCCGTACCTGCTGAAAAACTCGCATCCGAGCTGGACGTTCGTGAACGCGACCTGCTCCGGGGCGAAAACCGGGGACGTGATCAACACCCAGGCGTCGAGCTTGACCTCGGACACGAACTGGGTCACCTACACCATCGGCGGCAATGACGCCGGTTTCTCCAGCGTGATCACCGAGTGCGCGTTGCCTGGCTGGGCGTCCAATTGCAACGGCGCGGTCGACAACGCTCAGGCCTACATCCAGAACACGCTGCCTGGGAAACTCGACTCGGTCAACAACACGATCAAAGCGAAAGCGCCGAGCGCGCAGGTGATCGTGCTCGACTACCCGCGCATCTTCAACGGCACCGACTGCAACGCGCTGACCTTCTTCAGCGGCAGCGAGATGACGCGGCTCAATCAGACCGCGGACATGATGAAAACCCAGCTCAGCGCCGCGGCGACGCGGGCGGGCTCGAACTTCATCTTCCGCGACGTGATCCCGTCGTTCATCGGCCACGCGGTCTGCGACGGTGGCGGCGGCTCCTCGACGGAGTGGATCAACGGCCTCTCCAACCCGGTCGGCGAGAGCTATCACCCGAAGGTGACCGGCCAGGCCAACGGCTACTACCCGGTGGTGAAAGGCGTCACCGGCTGATTCGCCCCGGCGCAGGTGCGCGAGCTCGCGCGCCTGCGCCGGGCCCACGATCACCGCGCTCGCGCGGGCGTGCCGGGCTGCATTGCCAGAGATTTCACTCGCCCGACCAGCGAAGTCGAGCAGGGTCGGAGAAACAGACCCGCCGCCGGCCCCCTAGCCTTGCCGGCATGAACCTCACTCTCTCCCAATGCTTCGTGATCGTCGATGACGCCGACCGCGCCCTCGCCTTCTACCGCGACGCGCTCGGCCTCGAGCAGCGCAACCACGTCGACAAAGGCGACTTCTTCTGGGTCACCGTCGGCGCCGCCGCCCAGCCGGGGGTCTCGATCGTCCTCACCAACTACCTGAACGGCAGCCCCGCCGACCAGGGCGCGGTCGCCGAGCTGGTCGCCAAGGGCGCCCTCAACGGCGTCCACTTCAACAGCGACGACCTCGACGCAACCTTCGAGCGGGTGCGTGCCTCGGGCGCCGAGATCGCGCAGGAGCCGACCGACCAGCCGTGGGGGACGCGGGACTTCGCCGTGCGCGATCCCTCTGGCAACCTGGTGCGCATCGACCAGCCGCCCGCTGCATAGTGCACACCGCCGACAGCCACGACCTGATCCGCGTCCACGGCGCGCGCGTCAACAACCTCAAGGACATCAGCGTCGAGATCCCGAAGCGGCGGCTGACGGCCTTCACCGGTGTCTCCGGCTCCGGCAAGAGCTCGCTGGTGTTCGGCACGATCGCCGCCGAGTCGCAGCGGCTGATCAACGAGACCTACAGCGCTTTCGTGCAGGGCTTCATGCCGGCGCTCGCCCGGCCTGAGGTCGACGTGCTCGACGGCTTGACGACGGCGATCACCGTCGACCAGGAGCGGCTGGGGTCCGACCCCCGTTCCACGGTCGGCACCGTCACCGACGCCAACGCGATGCTGCGGATCCTCTTCAGCCGGCTCGGCAGGCCCCAGATCGGCTCGCCGCAGGCGTTCTCCTTCAACGTCGCCTCGGTCGAGGCGTCCGGGATGCTGAAGAAGGGCGACGGGAAATCGGAGCGGGTGAACTTCTCCCGCACCGGCGGCATGTGCCCGCGGTGCGAGGGCCGGGGAGAGGTCACCGACTTCGACCTCACCGCGTTCTATGACGAGGGCAAATCGCTGAACGAAGAGGCGCTGACGATCCCCGGCTACAGCATGAAGGGCTGGCAGGGGCGCATCCTCAGGGGCTGCGGCTTCTTCGACCCCGACAAGCCGATCGAGAAGTTCACCAAGGAGGAACTCGAGGCCCTGCTCCACAAGGAGCCGACCAAGATCAAGGTCGAGGGCATCAACCTCACCTACGCGGGGCTGATCCCGACGATCCAGAAACCC
>DATHUE010000118.1:0-9564 GCA_035462545.1 Solirubrobacterales bacterium | reverse complement strand
CCTGCTGAACGTCACGTTCGGCAACGCGCCGGAGATGATCATCGCGATCTTTGCGCTGAACGCGGGCCTGCAGGAGGTCGTCAAGGCGTCGATCATCGGCTCGATCCTCGGCAACATCCTGCTCGTGATGGGCGCCGCGATGCTCGTCGGCGGCCTCAAGCGCACGCGCCAGACGTTCAACCCGACCGCGGCGTCGGTGCAGTCCTCGATGCTGCTGCTGGCGGCCGTCGCGCTCGTCATGCCGACGGTCTTCCAGCTCGTCTCCGGAGGCGGTCTGCCGCAGGTCGGCGAGGAGCGCGTGGACTTCGGCGCGGACCTCGAGACGATGTCGCTGATCGTCGCCTTCATCCTGCTGGCCTCCTACGTCGCCGGCCTCGTCTTCTCGCTGAAGTCGCACCGCGCGCTGTTCAACCCGACGTCGGAGGCGGAGGAACACCTCGAGGGCGAGCCGTGGTCGATCCGCACCGCTGTCCTCGTGCTCGCCGGCGCGGGCATCGCGGTCGGCGTGATGTCCGAGATCCTCGTCGGATCGATCTCCGAAGCGTCGGAGACGATCGGCCTGAGCGAGTTCTTCGTCGGCCTCATCGTGGTGGCGATCGTCGGCAACGCCGCCGAGCACTGGGTCGCGGTCCTCGTCGCGATGAAGGACAAGATGGACCTGGCCGTCAACATCGCGATCGGCTCCAGCGCCCAGATCGCCCTGTTCGTGGCGCCGGTGCTGGTGATCGCCTCCTTCTTCATCGGGCCCTATCCGCTGGCGCTGGTCTTCAACGGCTTCGAGCTGGGGGCGATCCTGATCGCCGTCCTGATCGCCAACTACGTCGCCCAGGACGGCGAGTCGACCTGGTTCGAGGGGGCGCAGTTGCTCGCCCTCTACGTGGTCTTCGGGCTGGCTTTCTATTTCGCATAGGGGATGCGGGGCCGGGTGGGGCTCACCTGCGCAACAGATGGGGAGGCGTGGCGAGCCCCACCCGGCCCCGCATCGCTCTGACGGATAGCCTGCGGCGGATGGAAGTCGCCCTCCTGTTCGTCAGTTTTGCCGTGGTTCTCGCCGGCGCGCTGCTGTTCACCAACGCCGTCGAGTGGATCGGGCACAAGCTCAACCTCGGCGAGGGCGCGGTCGGCAGCATCCTCGCCGCGGTCGGCACCGCGATGCCGGAGACGCTGATCGCGATCGTCGCCCTGATCAGCGTCAGCGAGGGCTCCGAAGACGTCGCGATCGGCGCGATCGTCGGTGCCCCGTTCCTGCTGGCGACGCTGGCGATGGGCCTGGTCGGCCTGTTCGCCTACCTCTACCGCGACCGCCGCCCGCAGGGGCTGAAGCTGAAAGCCCACCGGCCGACCCTGGAGCGGGACCTGATCTTCTTCCTGATCTTCTTCCTGCTCGGCGGGCTGCTCGCCTGGGGGCCGCCGGAGGCGCTGCGGATCCCGATCGGAATCGGCTTTCTCGGCGCCTACATGCTCTACGTCACCCGCACCCTGCGCGGCGGTGGCGAGGCACAGGCCGAGGAGACGCTCAACCCGCTGATCTTCGAGCGCCGCCCGGAGCGCAATACCGATCCGGCGCTGGTCCTGTGCGTGATCCAGCTCGTCGTCGGCCTGGGGGCGATGATCGGCGGTGCCCATCTGTTCGTCGAGGAGCTGCTCCACATCGCCGACAGCATCGGCGTCGAGGCCCTCGTCCTCGCCCTGATCCTGGCGCCGCTGGCGACCGAGCTGCCGGAGAAGGTCAACAGCTTCTTCTGGGTGCGCGAAGGCAAGGACGCGCTGGCGCTCGGCAACATCACCGGGGCGATGGTCTTCCAGTCGACGATCCCGGTGGGGATCGGCCTGCTGTTCACGGATTGGGATCTGAGCGGCACCGCGATCCTCTCGATCGGCCTCGGCCTCGCCGGCGGCCTGCTCGCCTACGAGAGCCTGCACCGCGCCGGCGTCTTCAAGCTGCCGGCCGTGATCGGCTGGTTCTCGCTCTACGTGGCGTTCCTGGTCGCCGTGGTGCTAAGCGCTTAAGTCGGCCAGGGCTTTGAGCACGAGGTCGTCGTGCTTCTTCGGCTGCACCTTCGGGAAGACCGCGGCGATCTTGCCCTTCGGGTCGACGACGAAGGTGCTGCGCAGGATCCCCATGTACTTCTTGCCGTACATCGACTTCTCGCCCCAGGCGCCGTATTTCTCGGCGACCTCGTGGTCGGGATCGGCCAGCAGCGTGAAGTCGAGGCGCTGGTTGTCGGCGAACTTGCGCAGCGCCTGCGGCTCGTCGGGCGAGATCCCCAGGACGCGTGCGCCCAGCTCGCGGTACTCGTCGCCGCGGTCGCGGACTCCACAGGCCTGGGTGGTGCAGCCGGGGGTTTCGGCGCGGGGGTAGAAGTAGACGACGACCGGCTGCCCCTTGAGCTCGGTCAGCCTGACCTGGTCGCCGTCCTGGTCGGGCAGCGTGAAGGCGGGCGCCCTGTCGCCGACGGCGAGCACCGGCTCAGTCCTCGCGGCCCGGCTCTTGGCCGTCCTCGTCGCCGTCCTGCTCGTCGTCGCCCTGCTCGAGCGCGGTTTCGGAGACCGAGCCGGCGGCGCCGGGGTGGTAGTGGGTCTGGAAGCTCTCCAAAACCCGGTCGCGGCCATCCTCGTCGATCGGGACGTCGTCGGAAAGCCGCACCCACTCGGCGCCCTCGTAGGCCTCGAGGTTGAAGACCTCCTGGTCGATCGAGGCGGAGTCGTCGACCACGACCACGACCTCGGTCTGCGGGTTGAAGTAGGTGCCGGGCTGGACCAGCAGCTCCTCGACCTCGTAGAGGTTCTCCTCGGCGCCTGCCATCGACCCGATCCTACGAAATCCCCGTCGCCGTAGGTTCACGGGGTAAAGCGAGGCCCTCCCATGAACGCTTCGGCATCCGCTACCCTTTCCGGTGGTTGACTGACCAGTCAATCGGGGAGCCTCGCCTCCGTGGCGCGCTCCATGCACAGGCTTCAACTCACTTCACACGCACGGACAAAAGGAGCACCGACCGGTGGTTGACTTCACCCTGACCGATGAGCAGAAGGATCTGCGAGAGCTGGCCCACAGCTTCGCCGAGAAAGAGATGCGCAAGGTCGCCTGGGAGTACGACAAGGAGGGCACCTGGCCGCAGGACGTCCTCGACAAGGCCTACGAGGTCGGGTTGATGAACACCCACATCCCCGAGGCCTACGGCGGTCCCGGGCTCGACTACCTCTCCGGCTGCCTGATCGAGGAGGAGATCGGCTGGGGCTGCTCCGGTATCGGCACCTCGCTGATGGCCAACGGCCTCGCCGCGGCTCCGGTCGCCCTCGGCGGCTCCGAGGAGACGAAGAAGAAGTACCTCGGGATGCTGACCGAAGGCAACAAGCTCGCCTCCTTCTGCCTGACCGAGCCGGACGCCGGCTCCGACGTCTCGGGGATGAAGACCCGCGCCGTCAAGCAGGGCGACAAGTTCGTGATGAGCGGCTCCAAGTGCTTCATCACCAACGGCAGCTACGCCGATTGGTTCACGGTCTACGCCAAGACCGACCCCGAGGCGGGTCACCGCGGCATCACCGCCTTCGTCGTCGACGCCAACGCCCCCGGCGTGACGGTCGACAAGAAGGAGGACAAGATGGGCCAGCGGGCTTCCAACACCGCCACCATCTCCTTCGACGAAGTCGAGGTCCCGGCCGAGAACCTGATCGGCGAGGAAAACAAGGGCTTCAAGCTGGCGATGATGACCCTCGACCGCACCCGTCCGGGCGTCGCCGCGATGGCCGTCGGGATCGCCCGCGCCGCGTTCGAATTCGCGACCGAGTACTCGAAGGAAAGGGTCCAGTTCGGCGTGCCGATCGCGATGCACCAGGCGATCCAGTTCATGATCGCCGACATGTCGACCAAGGTCGACGCGGCCCGGCTGCTGACCTGGAACTCCGCCGTCGCCCTCGATCAGGGCAAACGGAACACCCTGGTCTCCTCGCAGGCCAAGCGCTTTGCCGCCGACTCGGCGATGGAGGTCACCACCGACGCCGTCCAGGTCTACGGCGGTTACGGCTTCATCAAGGAGTACCCGGTCGAGAAACTGATGCGCGACGCGAAGATCATGCAGCTCTACGAGGGCACCAGCCAGATCCAGCGCCTGGTGATCGCCAAAGAGGTGCTGCTGCCGCGCAACATCGACGAGGTGACGCCGGAGGCCGAAGCGGCCGCCAAGGCTTCCGAGGGCAGTCAGGCCGAGCAGGCCGCCGCCACCGTCTAGCAGGGTTTAGGGCAGGGGCCCTAATACGAGCCGCCGGGCCTTCGGGTCCGGCGGCTCTTTTTCTTGCGGCGCGTCTTTTCTTGGCGCGTCTCATCCCGCAAGGACCGAGATCTACCGCCCCGCATGGGGGAGAAGAGGAGCGCGGTCGACATTAACCCCTCAAATGAGGGGGAAAAGACGACCGCGTAGCCACCTCGAGCGGGCCGAGCTTGCCCGCCGGCAGCACGGGATCGTCTCGATCCGGCAGCTACGGTCGCTGCTCGGCTACTCGCAGGCCATGGTCGAAGCCGAAGTCGGCCGGGGAGAGCTGCATCGCCTCTACAGAGGGGTGTATGCCGTGGGCCACACCCGGATCTCACGTCAGGGCCAGTGCCTGGCGGCGGTCCTCGCATCCGGCCCAGGCGCCTTGCTCAGCCACTCATCGGCTGTGTGGCTGTGGGGTCTTCATTCGTACGGCCCACTGCCGCTCCACGTCACCGCCCCCGTCAGGCGCAGGCCGCGGCCGCCAATCGTCCTGCATCATGCCCGTAACCTCACGCAGGAAGACCGCGCGTTGCTCGAAACGATCCCGGTGACCGCTCTGCCACGGACCCTTCTCGACGAGGCGGCGGCCAGGCCGCGGCGACTGAAGCGGATGCTGGTTCGCGCTGAGGAGCTGCGGCTCTTCGACCTTCGCCAGGTCGATGCCCTGTTAGCTCGCTCGGCGGGCCATCCGGGGGCGGGCGCCCTGTGTCGCGCGATCGAGGTCTACCGGCCCACCAGCTTCACCCGTTCGGGCCTGGAGGAGCGCTTTCTCGCTCTCGTCATCGAAGCTGGTCTTCCTCGGCCGCGCACGAACTTCGTCGAGGCCGGGTTCGAGCTCGACGCCTACTGGCCCGAGGAGCGCTTCGGGGTCGAACTCGATACCTACGCCACCCACGGAGGCCACGAGTCGTTCGAGAGCGATCGCCGACGGCACGACGACTTGCAGCTGGCTGGGATCGAGATGATTCGCGTCACCGACGTGCGCCTTGCACGCGAACCCGCCGACGTCGTGGGGCGGCTGCGACTGCACTTGAGGCGCCGGCGGCGAGAGCGGGGCCTGCCGTCGTTCGAGGAGAGCTAGCGGCTCGGCGCCGTGTCCTTGCGCTTGGCGGCCTTCAGGCGCAGGGTTTTGTCGAGCTCGACCTTGCGCAGGCGAACTGACTCGGGGGTGATTTCGACGCACTCGTCCTCGCGCAGGAACTCGAGCGAGCCTTCGAGGCTGAGCCGGGTCGCCGGCGCCAGGCGGACGAGGACGTCGGCGCTGGCGGCGCGCACGTTGGTCTGCTGCTTGGCCTTGGTCGGGTTGACGTCGAGGTCGTCGGCGCGGGCGTTCTCGCCGACGATCATCCCCTCGTAGACCTCCTCGCCGGAGCCGACGAAGAGGGTGCCGCGGTCCTGCAGGCTGAACAGCGAGTAGCTGGCCGTCTGGCCACGGCGGTCGGCCACCAGCGAGCCGGTCTGGCGCGTGCGCAGCTCGCCCGCCCAGGGCTCCCAGCGATCGAAGACGTGGTGGAGGATGCCGGTGCCGCGGGTCGCGGTGAGGAACTCGGTGCGGAACCCGATCAGGCCGCGGGCGGGGACCAGGTAGTCCATCCGCACCCACCCGGTCGAGTGGTTGACCATCTGCTCCATCCGGCCCTTGCGGGCGGCCAGCATCTGGGTGACGTCGCCGACGTGCTCCTCGGGGACGTCGATCGCCAGCCGCTCGACCGGCTCGTGGACTTCGCCGTCGATCTCGCGGATGACGACCCGCGGCTGGCCGGCGGTCAGCTCGAAGCCCTCGCGCCGCATCATCTCCAGCAGCACGACCAGCTGCAGCTCGCCGCGTCCCTGGACCTCCCAGGCGTCCGGGCGCTCCGTGTCCAGGACCCGGATCGAGACGTTGCCGACCAGCTCGGCGTCGAGTCGGTCGCGGATCTGGCGGGCGGTCAGCTTGCTGCCCTCTTTGCCGGCCAGCGGCGAGGTGTTGATCCCGACCACGACCGAGAGCGAGGGCTCGTCGACCTCGATCACCGGCAGCGGTCGCGGGTCCTCGGGGTCGGCCAGGGTCTCGCCGATCGTCACCTCTTCGATCCCGGCGACGGCGATGATTTCGCCCGCTCCGGCCTCGGCGGCGCTGACCCGCTCCAGCCCCTCGGTGACGTAGAGCTCGGAGACGCTGGCGCGGGAGACGCTGCCGTCGGCGCGGCACCAGGCGATCGGCTGACCGGAGCGGATCGTGCCGCTGTGGACGCGGCAGAGGGCGAGGCGGCCGACGTAGGGCGAGGCGTCGAGATTGGTGACATGGGCCTGCAGCGGCGCCTCGGGGTCGTATTCGGGCGGCGGGATGCGCTCCAGCATCAGGTCCATCAGGGGGGAGAGGTTGGTCCCCTCGACCCCCTCCTCGAGCGAGGCCCAGCCCGCCTTGGCGTTGGTGTAGACGATTGGGAACTCGATCTGCTCGGAGTCGGCGTCGAGGTCGAGGAACAGCTCGTAGACCTCGTCGACGACCTCGGCGATGCGCGCGTCCGGGCGGTCGACCTTGTTGACGACGAGGATCACCGGCAGCTTCGCCGCCAGCGCCTTGCGCAGTACGAAGCGCGTCTGGGGCAGGGGGCCCTCGGAGGCGTCGACCAGCAGCAGCACCCCGTCGACCATCGTCAGGGCGCGCTCGACCTCGCCGCCGAAGTCGGCGTGGCCCGGGGTGTCGACGATGTTGAACTTGACGCCGTCGCGGGTGACCGCGGTGTTCTTGGCGAGGATCGTGATCCCCTTCTCGCGCTCGAGGTCCATCGAGTCCATCACCCGGTCGGCGACGTCCTGGCCCTGGCGGAAGGTGCCGGTCTGCCACAGCATCGCGTCGACCAGGGTCGTCTTGCCGTGGTCGACGTGGGCGATGATCGCGATGTTTCGGCGGTCGTCTCGGGTAGCCATCTCGGTGCTTGAGGGTAGGGGTCCTGACATGAACGAGGCCCGCCGGGGCGGGCCTCGTCGACTGCTAAGCGCGGTGCGCGACTACGAGGTCTGCTGGACGCTCGCGGCGGCCGGGCCCTTGGGGCCTTCTTCGGACTCGTAGGTCACTTTGGCGCCCTCGGTCAGGCTCTTGAAGCCCTCGCCGAGAATCGCGCTGTGATGGACGAAAACGTCCTTCGAGCCGTCATCGGGCGTGATGAACCCGTAGCCCTTGTCGTCGCTGAACCACTTGACAGTTCCAGTCGGCATGCATTGCCTCCACTTCGTGTGCTGCGAACGCGGAGGATGCGGTGAAGCAACGACGCGAGCGCTAGACACAACTTTTGCCGGTAACTCTCCGGCCCAATCGTTCGGGACCGTAGCAGGGTCGGAGGAGGGTCCGCACCTCGTCAGCGGCGCCGGCTAGCATCGCGCCAGCGCTCGGAATCTCGTCTAGTGGTGTTGGGAGGGAGACGGGACCTGTCGATGCTCACCCTCAGATGATCCGCGCCAAGACCAGCCACGCCAGGTCGATACTCGGGATGCTCGCCGCGCTGGCGCTCGCCTGCGCCCTGGCACCGGGTGCGGCGGCAGGCGCCACCGGGGAGGACAGCGCACTCTCGCCGCGTTTGCAGCGGCTCGCCGAGCCGGGGCTGCGGTCGGCCCCGCCCGGCGAGCAGGCGGAGTCGCTCAGCCTTGCCGCCGAGGGCGCCGGCAGCCTGTTGCGGCGCGGGCGACGGGTCCTGGCAGACGTTCGCTTCGAGGGTGGCGCCACCGAGGCCCTCGGCGCGCTGCGGGACGCCGGGGCGGCCATCGTCCATGCCAGCGGCGTCTATCAGACGGTCACCGTCGCCGCGACTCCCTCCGCCCTGCCCGCGATCGGCGCGGTCCCCGGGGTCGAGAGCGTGAGCGAGGTGCTGGCGCCGGTCACCGCCGCCGCCTGCCCCAGCGGGATCGTCTCCGAGGGCGACGCGCAGCTGAACGCGGCGGATGCTCGCAGCGCCTTCTCCCTCGACGGGAGCGGGGTCACCGTCGGCATCCTCTCCGACTCCTTCGACCAGGACACGGGCGCGCCGACCCACGCGGCGCAGGACGTCGCCAGCGCCGACCTGCCGGGGCCGGGCAACCCCTGCGGCCATCCGGCGCCGGTCAACGTGCTGGAGAGCTTCGTCCCCTTCGAACCGGGCGAACTGCCTGGCGACGAGGGCCGGGCGATGGCCCAGATCGTCCACGACCTGGCGCCGGCGGCGCGGATCGCGTTCGCCAGTGCCTTCAACGGGGAACTTGCTTTCGCCGCAGCGATCGAAAAGCTGGCACGCCCGGTCTCTCTCGGCGGTGCCGGTGCCCAGGTGATCGTCGACGATGTCGGCTACTTCGCGGAGCCGTTCTTCCAGAACGGGCCGGTCGGGGTCGCGGTCGACAGGGTCACTGCCGCCGGCGTCTCTTACTTCTCTGCGGCCGGCAACGACAACCTGATCGACTCGATCGGGCGGGACATCGCCTCCTGGGAGGCGCCGGCCTACCGCCCGACCGCCTGTCCGGCGTCGCTGGTGGTCGCGTCTGGGCTGACCCCGCCGGACAGCTGCATGGACTTCGATCCTGGCGCCGGCAGCGACAACGCCTTCGGGATCACCGTTGCCAAAGGCGCGACGCTGACGCTCGACCTGCAGTGGGCGGAATCCCGGGGCGGTGTCCGCAGCGACCTCGACGCCTTCCTCGTCGACTCCGGCGGCAGCCTGATCGAAGTCGACGACGGGGAAGGCGGCGAAGTCCCGGCCGGCGGCTACGACGACGACGTCGCCCAGCAGCGCCCGGTCGAGGTCTTCCAGTGGGAGAACGACACCGCCGCCGCCGCCGAAGTGAGGCTGGTCGTCGCCCGCTGCACGGGCGTTTGCAACCCGCAGGCGACGCCGGGCCTAACTCCGCGGCTGAAGTTCATCCTGCTGCAGAACGGCGGCGGCGTCACTGCCATCGAGTACCCGCAATCGAGCGGGGGCGACGTCGTCGGCCCGACGATCTACGGACACGCCGGCGCCAGCGGCGCGATCGCCACCGGCGCGGTGCGCTTCAACAACAGCGCTGCGCCCGAGCCCTTCTCCTCGCGCGGGCCGGTCACCCATTATTTCGGCCCGGTCGACGGAGCCCTGGCGGCGCCGCCGATCGCGCCGACGACGATCGCCAAGCCGGACCTGGCCGCGACCGATTGCGGCGCCACCACCTTCTTCGCTCAGCTCGTGGCGGGGGTCTGGCGCTTCTGCGGCACCTCGGCCGCCGCGCCGCACGCCGCCGCGGTGGCGGCGCTGATCCGGCAGGCGGACCCCGCTGCCGGTCAGGCGCAGGTGCGGGCGGCGCTGACCGCGACGGCGCGCCCGGTGGGAAC
>DATHUE010000117.1:0-4350 GCA_035462545.1 Solirubrobacterales bacterium | reverse complement strand
ACGTTCTGGGCGAAATAGGTTGGCGTGAAGACGAAGTCGGTGAGCCCGAAGAAGAGGAGCGCGGTCGGGAGAGGAAAGCGGAAGGCGAGCGCGGCGGCGCAGGCGCCGATGAAGAGGAAGACGTAGCGCGAGATTTCCGGGCCGGCGATGCCTTTGGCGAGGATCAGCTCGAAGGCCGCGACCGCCAGCGCGAAGCCGGCGATGCGCAGACCCTCAACCGCTCGACGCGCCGTTGCCGACGAGGTCGGGGCGGTAGTAATGGGAATACTTGGCACGCTCGGCCTCCGCGAAGTTGACTATGACGCCGACTGGTTTCTTGTCGAGCAGGGAGAACTGCTTGTCGAGCTCTCGGGCGGCGTCGCGAGTGGTCTTGCCGAGGCCGCCGACGACGACGATCTCCGATGCCTCGGGGACGACGGCCAGGGCATCGCTGACTGCGCCCAGCGCCGGGCTGTCGAGGATCACCACCTCATACCGAGCATTCAGATCGTCGAGGACCTCGTGCATCCGCTGACTCTCGAGCAGCTCGGAAGGGTTCGGGGGGATCGGCCCACTCGGCAACACCGCCAGAGCCCGCGTCGCCGCGTGGCTCGGGGCCTGCACATGGATGTGGACCAGGGCGCTGTCAAGCGGCATCCCGGTGAGGACATTGGAGAGCCCGGGCGCCGGCTGGCCGGTCATCTGGCGAAAGGAGCTGCCCTTGCGGAGGTCCGCTTCGACCAGGACCGCGTGGTCTCCCATTTCGGCCATCGTCATCGCCAGGCCCCGCGCCACGGTCGACTTGCCGTCTCCCTCCTCGGGGCTGACGATCAGGATCGACTTCAGCTTCCGGTCGACCGAGAAGTAGCGCAGGTTGGCGCGCAGGGCGCGGAAGGCCTCGCCCTCGAGCGTCTGGGCCCCTACCTCCTGCGCGGCGGTGGCTGTCGCGAGTCGCCGGCTGCGCGGGATGCGTCCCACCAGGGGCAGTCCGTACAGTTCTTCCATCTCCTCGCTCGTGCGCACCCGCCGGTCGACCCGCTCGAGGAGCGCCGCCAGGACGAAGCCGAGCAGGGCTCCGAGCACGATCCCGAGGGCGACGTTTTTCTTCGGATCGGGCGAGGAGGGTTCCGAGGGTGCCGAGGCTCTCTGCACCAACTCGGCGCCGCCGGTCTGCAGAGCCTGGTTCAGCTTCAGCTGATCGAGTTCTTTTTTCAACGCTTCCCCCTGCGGGCCCGCCGCTTCCTCGGGGGTCATTTCGGCAAGGCTCTGTTCGGCGAGCTCGATCGCGCCCTGGACCTGTTCGCGGTCGGCGTTGCGACGGAAGCTGATGTAGGCGGCGCCGTAGGCGTTGGCGATCTGAGCGGAGCGCTCCGGGGAGGGCGTGGTCGCCGAGATCGCCGCCGTGTCGGCGTTGCTGCTCGGGGTCACTTCGATGGCGCCGAGCACCTCGCCGGCCGTGAGCGCGCCGTTGGTCGTGTTCTCGACTTCTTCGGCGACGACCGGCAGGGCGACGAGTTCGCCGTTGGTCGCCGCTTCGCGGGTCGGGTCGATGACCCCGGTCACTTCCCCCAGGGCCGCCGGCGTTTCGCGGAACAACAGCGTCGCCGTCGCCGTGTATTCCTTTTCCTGCGTCAGCGTCAGGGCCAAAGCGATCAGGGGCAGGCCGATCAACGCCTGCAGCACGATGATCTTGCGGCGCCGGATGATCCGCCACGCCTGTTCGAGCGCACCTTCTTCTCTCGTCACAAACGATCCTTCGACAGGCCAGGGGGCATGCCTTCAGTCCCGCAAAGGATGGCGCAAAGCGCTCAGCGGCCGAGATCGCGCAGCTTCAGGGCCGCCCTCATCGCCGTCGAAGCGCCGAGGCGTCGCGATCTCGCCCGCAGGGCGATCCGACGGGCGCTCTCACCCTGGTAGGCGCCGACCCGCGGCCACTGGAGCGGCAGCGGTGCCGTGGGCCGGCGCGGCACCGTCACCGCGTAGCTGTAGCCCGCCTCCAGCGCCGCCGCCACAGCGCGGTCGTCGTAGTCGCTGTAGGGATAGGCGAGCGATCGGCAGGGGACTCCGAGGCGCTCCTCGCAGATCTGCTTGGACTCACGCAGCTCGCGGGCGATCTGCTCGTCATCGAGCTGGGAGAGTCGTGGGTGAGAGCAAGTATGGGAGCCGACCTCCCAGCCGGTGGCGGCCAGCCCGCCCAGCTCCCCCCAGCCGAGACAGAGCAGCTCGCCCTCGTGCTCGGTCCCCAGCCATTCGTCGTAGCCGCTCCAGGCCATCGGCGCATCGCCGCCCGCGTAGTCGGTCGGGACGAAAACGGTGCCCGGGATCCCCAGCCGCTCCATGATCGGCGCCGCCTGCTCCAGCACCGAGCGGTGGGCGTCGTCGAAGCTGACGACGAGGGTGCGCTCGGCTGGCGGCGCCGTTAGGGCCGTCGTCAGCGTGGCGCCGACGTAGCCGCGGCGGCTGAAATGGCGCAGCTGCTCCTCGAAGTCCCCGGGCCGGACCGACGTCGCCGCTGGCCAGGTCTCGCTGACGCCGTGGTAGCAGAGGACCAGCAGGTCGCCCATGGCGGGCGAGGCTACCTGCTCGCCCGCCAGGCGCCGCCTACGCAGCCGCCTCGCCCGGTTCCTTGCGCGGCACCAGCACCAGCCGCTTGAACTCGGCGACGAGGACGCCGTCCTGGTTCAGCACCCGGGTGTGGACCTTGACGACGCCGCGGTCCAGTTTCGACTTCGACGGCTTCACGTCGAGCACCTCGGTCTCGCAGAACAGGGTGTCGCCGTGGAAGACCGGGTTCGGGTGGCTGAGGTCTTCGGTCGCCAGGTTGGCGATCGCCTTGCCGGAGACGTCGGAGACCGACATCCCAAGGGCCAGCGAGTAGACGAGCGGCCCGACGACGACGTTGCGGCCCTGCTGGGAGCCCTGCGCGTAGACGTCGTTGATGTGCAGCGGGTGGTGGTTCATCGTGATCAGGCAGAACAGGTGGTCGTCCGCCTCGGTCACGGTCTTCGCCGGCCAGTGCTTGTAGACGGCGCCGACCTCGAACTCCTCGAGGTAGCGGCCGTAGCTGTGCGCGCCGGAAGCCTCGCGCTCGGCCTGGTCGGTGGTCAGCTCGTACGTCTCGCTCATCGGTTCAGGGATCTCCTCTGGGTGTGGACGGCGCGGGATGCTATCCACGCTGACCGCGCTCGGCGTCGAGCCCCTCAGTGCACTTTCTTCAGCCGGGCGCGTTCCTCTTGGACGTTGACGACCTGGCCGACCAGCTTGACCACGTTGGAGTCCCCGGTCGCCTTGATGTGGCCCGTCTCGTAGGCCTTGCGGTAGCTCTTGACGGTCCCCTTGTCCGCCAGCTCATTGAACTGGGGGCGGTCGATCTCGACCAGGACGCGCTCGTCCTGGCGCAGGTCCTTGCTGACCTTAGGCCCGGGCAGCTCGACCCGGTAGAGCTGGACGTCGTGTTTGGCTTTGAGCTGGACGCCGAAGACCAGCTTCAGTTTCTGCAGCGCCGGAACTTCAGCCTGAAATCGCTCAACAGCGGTCTGGATCAGCGAAGCAGTGGAAGCCATCCAGCGATGCTAGACCACTGTCGCGGGAGGGGCTGGGAGGGGCTCCCCGGACACTCAACAGCGAGCCAATGGCGAGCTGTGTCCGGGGAACCCCTCCCAGTCCCTCGTTCACGCGCTAGATCTTGTGCCGCTGCAGCAGCTTCTTGCCGATCACCATGCGCTGGATCTCGGAGGTCCCCTCGCCGATCAGCAGCAGCGGCGCGTCGCGGTACAGCCGCTCGATCTCGTACTCCTTCGAGTAGCCGTAGCCGCCGTGGATGCGGAAGCTTTCTTCGACGCAGTACTTGCCGGTCTCCGACGCCAGGAGCTTGGCCATGCCCGCCTCTAGATCGGAGCGCTCGCCGGCGTCCTTCATCCGCGCCGCTTTGCGGGTGACGAGACGGGCCGCCTCGAGCTGGGTCGCCATGTCGGCGAGCTTGAACTGGATCGCCTGATGGCTGGCGATCGTCTTGCCGAAGGTCTTCCGTTCCTGGCTGTAGCGGAGCGCCAGCTCCAGTGCCCGCTGGCCGATGCCGACGCCGCGGGCGGCGACGTTGACGCGGCCGACCTCGAGCGCGTCCATCATCTGCACGAAGCCCTGGCCGACCCCGGCCTCCTCGCCGCCGAGCACCCGCTCCGGCGGGCACTTGTAGCCGTCGTAGACGAGCTCGGTCGACTCGACGCCCTTGTAGCCCATCTTCTTGATCTTGGGCGGCACGATCAGACCCTGGAAATCGCCTGAGTTGGTTTCCGCCCAGGGCTCCTTCTCGGTGATGAAGCAGGTCATGCCCTTGTATGGAGGGTCGGCCTTCGTGTCGGTCTTCATCAG
>DATHUE010000116.1:0-8791 GCA_035462545.1 Solirubrobacterales bacterium | reverse complement strand
GGTGTCCGGTGCTACCTCTTTCACTCGCACTTCGGCGCCGGAGAGGTTGCAGCTTGCGCCCTGATGCGCAGTTCGCCTCATGCTGACACGTTCCAGAGGCAGCACCGGACACCCCCCCGACCCACGCGCTCCGGTTGAGCTACGTGCTGCGGATTGCGAGCTCATGCACCGGCCTCGCAGTGCAGAGCACTGGTAGCGAAACCCCGCGCTCCGCACACCGGAGTACTGGACCCGCCTCGAGCCGGGAGGTTTCCGCTTCGGCTTCGAGTGTCTAGTTATGTGCCGCGAGGGTGATTTCGGGTTCGGGCGAGGGGTGTGGGGGTGCCTCTGGAACGTGTCAGCATGAGGCGAGCAAGCCGACGAGGCGCCAGCCGCATGCTCTCCCGGCGCCGAAGTGCGAGTGGAGGAGGTACCCCCACACCCCTCGCCCCAATGCGCGCTCTCGACGACACGTAATATGGGCTCCATGACCGAGCGCGCCACTTTCCGCCTCAAGACGGGTCTCGCCGAGATGCTGAAGGGCGGGGTGATCATGGACGTGGTCGACCCCGAGCAGGCCAGGATCGCCGAGGATGCCGGGGCCTGCGCGGTGATGGCGCTGGAACGGGTGCCCTCGGACATCCGCAAGGACGGCGGCGTCGCGCGGATGTCGGACCCGGCGATGATCAAGGGGATCCAGGAGGCGGTGACGATCCCGGTGATGGCGAAGGCCCGGATCGGCCATTTCGCCGAGGCTCAGGTGCTGCAGTCGCTCGAGGTCGACTACATCGACGAGTCCGAGGTCCTGACCCCGGCCGACGAGGCCCACCACATCGAGAAGCTCGGCTTCGAGGTGCCTTTCGTCTGCGGCGCCACCAACCTTGGGGAGGCGCTGCGGCGGATCGGCGAGGGGGCGGCGATGATCCGCTCCAAGGGTGAGGCCGGGACCGGCAACGTGGTCGAGGCCGTCCGCCACATGCGGGAAATCACTGCGGGGATCCGGCGGCTCTCGCAGCTGCGGCCCGAGGAACTGGCCACCGCCGCCAAGGAACTGCCGGCGCCGCTGGAAGTCGTCCAGGAGGTCGCCGCCGCCGGTCGCCTGCCGGTGCCGCTGTTCTGCGCCGGCGGCATCGCCACCCCGGCTGACGCGGCGCTGATGATGCAGCTCGGCGCCGAGGGCAACTTCGTCGGCTCCGGCATCTTCAAGAGCGCCGACCCCGAGCGCCGGGCGCGGGCGATCGTCGAGGCGACCACGCACTACGACGACCCGGAGCGGGTCACCGCCGCCTCGATCGGCCTCGGTGAGGCGATGCCGGGGCTCGAGATCGGCGATCTGGCCGCCGCGGACGCCCTGCTCCAGAACCGCGGAGCCTGATCCTGCGCGTCGGCGTACTGGCGATCCAGGGCGATTTCGAAGCGCACGCCCGGACGCTGCGCGAGCTCGGCGCGACGGTCTGCGAGGTTCGGGTCCCCGCCGACCTGGAGGGTCTCGACGCGCTCGCGATTCCCGGCGGTGAGAGCACGACGATCTGCAAGGGGATCGAGACGGCGGGCCTGGGGCCCGCGATCCGGGGCCACCATGAGGCAGGCAAGCCCGTCCTCGGCACCTGCGCCGGCCTGATCGTCTGCGACGACGAGCACCTCGGCCTGCTCGACGTGACCGCCCGTCGCAACGCCTTCGGCCGCCAGCTGCAGAGCTTCGAGGCCGACCTCGCAATCGAGGGGATCGGCGACGAGCCGCTGCGCGCGGTCTTCATCCGCGCCCCCTGGGTGGAGCGCTGCGGCGCCGGGGTCGAGGTGCTGGCCGAATACGACGGTCACCCGGTCGCCGTCCGTGAGGGCAGCGTGCTCGCCTGCGCCTTCCATCCGGAGCTGACCGACGACCCGCGGTTCCACGCGATCTTCATGGCGATGACGACGGCCGCGCGCGAGCGGGCCGGAGAGGAGGCGGCGAGTTGAGGGACCCGAGAGTGGACGCGCTGGCGAAGATCCTGGTCGGCTACTCGACCAGGGTGAAGGAGGGCGAGGTGGTCGCGATCGACGGCGAGACGGCGGCGGCGCCGCTGCTGCTCGCGGTCTACGAGGAGGTGCTGAAGGCGGGCGCCCACGCGATCCTCAACGTCGCCCTCGAGGGCCAGATCGCCGCTTACTTCAAGCACGCCTCCGACGCCCAGCTGGAGTGGATCTCGCCGTTCGCCGAGTGGATGGTCGACAACGCCGACGCGCGGATCGCGATCGGCGCCAGCACCAACACCCGCGAGCTCTCCGGGGTGGCGCCGGAGCGCCAGACCCTGCGCCAGTCGGCGACCGGCGACCTGATGACGCGGGCGATGAAGCGCAGCGCCGAGGGCGATTTCCGCTGGTGCTACACGCTCTTCCCGACCAGTGCCTACGCCTCGGAGGCGGAGATGAGCCTGGCCGACTACGAAGACTTCTACTACGGCGCCTGCCTCGCCACCGACGGCGAGCCGCTGACCGCCTGGAAGCGGGCCTCAGAGGAGACGATCCGCCTCTCGGAGTGGATCGAGGGCCGCGAGGAGGTGCGGGTGACCGCCCCCGGCACCGACATCAGGCTCGGCATCGCCGGCCGCCGCTTCATCCCCTGCACCGGGGACCGCAACATGCCCGACGGCGAGTTCTTCACCGGCCCGGTCGAGGACTCGGTCGAGGGCGAGGTCAGCTTTCACCTGCCGGCCGTGATCGGCGGCCGTGAAGTCTCGGGGGTGAAGCTGCGCTTCGAGGCCGGCAAGGTGGTCGACGCCAGCGCCGAGCGCGGCGAGGAGTACCTGCTGAAGCTGCTCGACACCGACGAGGGGGCGCGGCGGCTGGGCGAGCTGGGGATCGGCACCAACTACGGGATCGACCGCGGCACCCGCGAGGTGCTGCTCGACGAGAAGATCGGCGGCACCGTCCACATGGCGGTCGGCGCCAGCTACCCGGAGTCCGGCGGCGAGAACGAGTCCGCCGTCCACACCGACCTGGTCTGCGACCTCCGCCTCGGCGGCAAGCTCGAAGTCGACGGGGTCGTGATGCAGGAAGACGGCCGCTTCGTGGTCTGAGAAGTGGCTAGGTCTGGGTGAGGACGGTGGCGATCACGGTGACGAAGCCGATCAGCATCGTCGCCATCATCACCACCACGGAGCGTTGGAGCGCTGCTATCTGACCGCCGAGGTCGGCTCGGACCGCCTGGAATTCAGTTCGCATTTCAAGGCGCACGGCCTGGAATTCGCGTTCGTTGCGCTTGAAGCCTTCGTCAACCCGATGGTTGAGGTCGTCTAGGCGCTCGTCGCTCCAGAGATCCCTCATGGCGTTCATGATTCCACCCTAGCGAGAAAAGTGTCACGTCTTGTCTGCACAAGCAAAAAGTTGTGCGACATCCCTGTAACGGCTCTGTGAAGCCCTACTGGTTGGGGATCGGGGAGCCCGCGAGCAGGAAGAACCAAACGGTCAGGCAGCAGGCGGCGATCACCACCGAGCCCATCATCACCGCCTCGACCACCGTGACGCTGCTCCCGACCGGGGCGGTGTCGCGCATGCTCTTCAGCCAGCTCGGGCGCATCGGGGCGAGGCGGTTGGTGCCGGTGATGCGGACGTAGAGCTGGTTGAGGCGGCCGATCAACCAGGCGACGATCAGGATCGAGGCGACGATCCCGACCGCGACCACCATGTAGGGGCCGCCGCTGGGGAACTGCGTGTCGGAGACCTTGGAGCCGATGTAGACCCAGCTCAGCGGGATCGCCGTCCAGAGCGAGAGCGCCGCCAGCAGCATCGCGACGAAGACCAGCCCCGCAGCCAGGCTGCGCCCGGCGCTGTGGATGTGAGTCTCCGTCGTCATCGCCCGGTTCATAGAATGGCAGGCATGTCCGGTCACTCGAAGTGGCACTCGATCAAACACAAGAAGGGCGCCGCCGATGCCAAACGCGGCAAGCTCTTCAGCAAGCTCGCCCGTGCGATCACCGTTGCCGCCCGCGACGGCGGCGGCGACATCGACGGCAACCCGACTCTCGCCACGGCGGTGCAGAAGGCAAAGGACGCCTCGATGCCGAAGGACAAGATCCAGAAAGCGATCGACGTCGGCACCGGCGCCGGCGCCGACAGCGCCGCGATCGAACGGATCCTCTTCGAGGGCTACGGCCCGGCCGGGGTCGCGGTCCTGGTCGAGGCGCTGACCGACAACCGCAACCGCGCCAGCGCCGAGATCCGCCACGCCTTCAGCAAGCACGGCGGCAGCCTCGGCGAGCCCGGCTCGGTCGCCTGGATTTTCGAGAAACGGGGCGCGATCGTGGTCGACGGCAACCGCTACGGCGAAGACGACCTGATGGCGGCGATCGACGCCGGCGCCGAAGACGTGCGGGAGGAGGGGGAGCAGTTGCGGGTCCTCACCGAACCGACCGACCTCACCGCCGTCAAAGCCGCCCTGGAGGACGCCGGGGTGGAGATCGTCTCCGCCGGTCTCGCAACCGAGCCGAAAAGCACGGTCGAGCTCAAGGGCCACGACGCCGAGCGGGTGCTGAAGCTGCTCGACGCCCTCGACGAGGACGACGACGTCGACGAGGTCTACGCCAACTTCGACATCCCCGAGGACGTGCTGGAGGCACTCGCCGCCGACGGCGCCTGAAGGCATCCGAGGCTGTTCCCAGAATCACTACCCATGCAGGTAGTGATGGGGATCGACCCCGGCGCAGCTAACCTCGGCTTCGGCATCGTCCGCGTTGAGGGCAACCACATGGTCGCACTCGACGGCGGTGTCGTCGAGACGACCCCTGACCTGCCGATGGAGCGCCGCCTCGAGCGAATCCACAGCTCCCTCAGCGAGCTGATCGCCTGGCACGAGCCGAAGGCGGTCGCGATCGAGGACGTCTACTTCGGCAAGAACGTGCGCTCGGCGATGGCGGTTGGCCAAGCCAGCGGGGTGGCGATGCTGGCCGCCGCCCAGCGCGGGATCGCCTGCTTCGCCTACACGCCGCAAGCGATCAAGATGGCGGTCTGCGGTTCCGGCGGCGCCGGCAAGCGCCAGGTGCAGCGAATGGTCGGCACCCTGCTCGGGCTGCCGGAGCCGCCGACGCCCGACCACGCCGCCGACGCTCTCGCGGTGGCGATCTGTCACGGCGGCAGCGGCGGTCGCCGTCAGGCTGTCGCCGCGGCCGAAGGAGGGGTGGGCGTGGGAGAGCGCCTGGCCGGATGATCGCCGCCGTCCGCGGCGAGGTGATGGTGCGCCGCGCCGACCACGTGGTGATCGACGCCGGCGGCGTCGGCTACCGGCTGGCGGTCTCGGCGGAGACGCTGAAAGCCGTGCCCGCGGCGGGCAGCGAGACTTTCCTGCACGCCGAGCTGGTTGCTCGCGAGGACTCTCTTTCGCTCTACGGCTTCGCCTCCGAGGAGGAGCGCGACCTCTTCCTGCTGCTGGTCTCGGTGAGTGGCGTCGGCCCGAAGGTGGCTTTGGCGACCCTCTCCGGGGGTGGCGCTCGCGAGCTCCTGCGGGCGATCGCCGCCGGCGATGCCAAGCGCTTTCAGGCGGTACCGGGGATCGGCAAACGGACCTCGGAGCGGATCATCGTCGAGCTGCGCGAGAAGGTGGCCGGCTCGCTCGAGGAAGAGGTGGCGCTGGCCGCGGCCGAGGGCGGCGACGCCCGCGCCCTCGCCCGCGACGGCCTCGTCAACCTCGGCTACGCGCCGTTGGAGGCCGAGCAGCTGCTCGACGGGATCGATGGCGAGGGTGACCCAGAGGCGCTGCTGGCCGCGGCTCTGCGCAAGGCCGCGGCGACGAGGAGCGGCGCGTGAGCACCGAACCGCCGGGGATCGGCGGCAACCGCATCCGCACGCCGGGGATCGACAGTGAGCCGGTCCCGGTCGATGCCGAGGTGCGCGTCCACGACGCCCGCGCCGAGGGCGTCGACGAAGACCTCGATCGCTCGCTGCGGCCGCCGACCCTGGCCGACTTCGTCAACCAGCAGCAGGTGACCGATCAGCTGGCGATCTTCATCGAGGCGGCCAAGGGGAGGGGGGAGCCGCTCGACCACGTCCTCCTAGCCGGTCCGCCGGGGCTGGGCAAGACCTCGCTGGCCCACATCGTCGCCGCTGAGATGGGAGTGCCGATGGTCCAGACCGCCGGGCCGGCGCTGGAGCGCAAGGCCGACGTCGCCTCCTTCCTCACCGCGCTGGAGCCGGGCAGCGTCTTCTTCGTCGACGAGATCCACCGCCTCGGCCGCGCCGTCGAGGAGACCCTCTATCCGGCGATGGAGGACGGCGAGCTGCCGGTGGTGCTCGGCCAGGGAGCCGGGGCCCGCACGGTCACCCTGCCGCTGCCGCCGTTCACGCTGGTCGGCGCCACCACTCGCGCCGGCCTGCTGACGACGCCGCTGCGCGACCGCTTCGGCGTCTGCCACCGGCTCGAGCACTACAACCCCGAGCACCTGGCGACGATCGTCGCCCGCTCGGCCGGGATCCTCGGTGTGGAGATCGACGCCGAGGGGGCGGAGACGATCGCCTCACGCTCGCGCGGCACCCCGCGCGTCGCCAACCGATTGCTGAAGCGGGTCCGCGACTTCGCCCAGGTGAAGGGCTCCGGAGCGATCGGCGGCGAGGTCGCGGCGGCGGCGCTGCAGATGCTCGAGGTCGACGCCGGCGGGCTCGACCGCAGCGACCGCGCCCTGCTCGACACGATCGCGACCAAGTTCGGCGGCGGCCCGGTCGGCCTCTCGACCCTGGCGATCGCGATCGGCGAGGAGCAGGACACGATCGAGGACGTGTTCGAGCCATATCTGCTCCAGCAGGGCTTGCTGAAGCGGACTCCGCGCGGCCGGGTCCTCACTCAGCGCGCTTACGACCACCTCGGCCTGCCAGTTCCCGAAGGCGCGGCAAGCCTCTTCTAGGCGCACGCTTGTAGCCTGTCCGACATGCCGTTTTTCATCTGCCCCAACTGTGGGCACCGGGAGGTGAGCGGCGAGCGGACCGCTGGGTTCAGCTCGCGCCCGAAGGGCTGCTCGAAATGCGGCTTCGGCTTCGTTTTCGAATTACTCGACGATTATTATCCGGCTCCCAATGCTGCCTTCTTCGTTTGCGACAAGCAGGAACGCGTGATCGACGCCGGCAAAGGCAGCTTCGAGTTGACCGGCCTCAAGGACGAGGACGTGATCGGCCGCCCGGTGCGCGAGGTTCTCGGCCTGCAATGGGTCGACATCGGCAACGGCGGCGCCGAGGCCGACACCAACGGCGACGGGGAGACGGACCCGATCGAGACCTCACTGGAGTGGGGGGTGCGCTCGCTCGGAAAGCGCGTCTCTGTCAACGCCGAGGGTGACCTGCCGGCGAAGGCGGTGGCTGACGTTTTCCCCGCCTACGACGACGACGGCGGGCTGCTGCTCGTCCTCACCCCCGAGGGCTAGCGATGGCGGGACGGCGGCGCCTCAACCTCTTCGTCCTCGCCTTCGTGCTGGGGATGATCATCGTCTCGCTGCTGGCGGTGACCACCAAGCCGACCAAGCTCGGCCTTGACCTCAAGGGCGGCGTCGAACTCATCTACCAGGGCACCCCGACCGGCAAGGTGACGACGGTCAGCGGTGAGGACATCGACCGCTCGATCGAGATCATCCGGGAGCGGATCGACCGCCTCGGCGTCGCCGAGCCCGAGGTCTCCAGGCTGGGCGAGACCGAGATCTCCGTCGCCCTGCCGGACGTCACCGACGCGCAACGGGCGATCGACCAGGTCGGCACCACCGCCCAGCTCTATTTCTACGACTGGGAACCGAACCTGCTCGGCCCCGAGCGCGAAATCGGCGGCAATCCGGGACGGCCCTCCGAAGATGCCCTCAAAGAGTCGCGCGAGCGGTGGAAAGCGGCCGGTCGCAGCACCGCCGGCTTCGAGAACCAGGGCCTGATCGCCTCCGGTGCTTACCCGACCGCCTATGACGCCGCGCTGCTGGCGGCCGAACAGGAGCCGCGCGAATGCGACGAGTGCTCTTCGGCGCAGCCGCGCTACTACCTGTTCGAGAAGAAATCGCCGCACGACCTGATCGCCGGGCCGGAGCTGAAAGAAAGGGACCTGTTCGTCAGCACCACCGGGGAGAAACGGAAAAAAGGCAATGGGATCGTCGTCGAGGTTCCCCCGGGCACGATCGTCGTCTCCGAACAGCCGGTGGACCAGGAAGGCAGGGTCGTCGAGGACGCGGAACCCGGCTGGTACGCGCTGAAAGACGAACCGGCGCTAAGCGGCAACGACATCACCGATCCTCAGCAGGGTTATGCCGAAGGCATCGGCAACCAACCCAACGTCAGCTTCGAATTCACCGACAACGGGCGCGAGGCATTTCAAGAGGTGACCAGGCAGATCGCCCAGCGCGGGCAGTCGCGGGCGATTGGGCCGCTCAGCGCCGAACAGGCGAGCGAAATCTCGGGCCGCTTCGCCGTCGTCCTCGACAACGAAGTCAAGACCAGGCCGATCATCAACTTCGTCCAGAACCCCGACGGGATTGACGGCCGCACCGGGGCGGAAATCTCGGGCGGCTTCACCAGCATCCAGGAGGCCCAGGATCTGGCGACCTTCCTGCAGATCGGCGCCCTGCCGATCAACCTGAAGCTGATCAGCCAGAGCGAGGTCTCGGCGACGCTCGGCGAACAGGCGCTGGACCAGGGGCTGCTCGCGGGCATGATCGGGCTGCTTTTGGTGGTGCTGTTCCTGATCTTCTACTACCGCCTGCTCGGCGTCGTCGCGACGCTTGGGCTGGCGGTCTACGCGATCTTCTTCTTCGCCCTGATCAAGCTGATCCCGATCACGATGACCCTGCCGGGGATCGCCGGCATGATCCTCACGATC